>JBDHFY010000024.1:0-23918 GCA_039590195.1 Gemmatimonadota bacterium
AAACAGCCCCAACCTCTTCATTCTCTGCTCGATTCCGTGAAGCCCGGTTGCACGGATCATCTGCTTGGCAGTTGGCTGAGTGCTAATTGAACATCCAAGTTGCTCGGCAAGCCATTCCCTGAGCACGGCCAACTCCACACTTGCTGAAAGTGTAAATCCTTTTCTGTGTAGGCGCGGATCGGCCGTCTCCAGAGCTTGATAATCCAGTCGACCCAGTAACCACGACTTATAAAGCACCCACCGTATCATGTTCGGTGTGGTTAGCGTAGCTTGGCTGGACTCGAGATGTTCCACTGATATTACTTCCTCTGCCTGTTCAACAAAGCGTAGTGCTTCTTGACGACGGCCCTGTGCGAGGCAACCGTCTGCTTGGATGGTCAACAAGAAAACGAGATGCGATGGCAACTGCGACTGGTTCACAGCTGCCTCGGCGATGCTTAGGGCTTGATGTGCACCGGCCCAATCGCCTTGGATTGTTCTGAAGTCAGCGACGTTGATATGAGCGCTTGCGGTACTGCGAATATCAGAGCTGATGTCAACAAGTCGAATTGTCCGGTCGAATCGCTCCTGAGCTTCTTCCCACATGCCGAGGTCGGTGAAGAGGACGCCCATGTTGCCCGCTATGTTGCTCGCTAGCGCGTGGTCTCCCGCTTCTTCTGCTAACTCTAGTGCCTGCTCGTAGGTGTCAACTGCAAGCCCGAACTCGCCGACTGAGAATGCACACATTCCGCAACCATTTAGCGCTCGGCTGAGGGTTGCGTGAGGTGCGCTCTTTTCCAGAATCGACGCGCTCTTTACGAACCGGTGATAGGCCCTCGCAAATCGCCCGCTGGCAAATCGCCCGCTGGAGAGAAGTGAGAATCCCAACGTCAACTCGCCGTGGGCCTTTACGGCGTTCGCTGCACTGGAATCGGCGAGCTTTTCGGCTTCGCTCTTTATGTTGGAGAGTGTCTTCCAGTCCGTTGAGTCTGCCGCCAGTTCCGCAGAGATTTGCAGTGCCCTGATTAGCAGGAACTCGTCCCCACACTCACGGGATTGCTTGAGATTGAGCTCCGCTATCCGGTGGATTTCAGTTCTGTGAGCCAACCGCGCCCTGACTAGAGCTTCGGCAGTGAGTCCAGTGGCAGCTGCCTGTTGCCTCTTCGCAATCTGACGGTCGCTCAAACCCCTGAGCCAAACGAGGGCTTGGGCGTAGTTCCCCTGTTGATTGAGTGCCTCGGCCAACAACAACAGCGCGTCGACCGGTGGGGCGGTATCGGCTCCTTTCACGGCTGCGAATAGTGCGCTTTCCGCCTCTCTGGATGCCCCCTGTGCGAGGGCGAGCCGGGCTCCCTTGATCGCTGCTGCCAGACTGTCGTCGGGCATGCCGGCCCGGGCGAAGTGGTGAGATGCCTCCAGGAGTCGCTGGGCGTTGTCATCTGATGCCGTGGCCGCAAGAGATCGCGCCAGCCGAAGATGGTGGTATCGCCGGGCGGCGTCGGGCATGGCGTAATACACGAACGCCCGGTGCAGCTCATTCTTAAACGATACGGCTCCACTTTCCATCCGCAGGATGCCGGTGCCCACGGCCTCCAAAAGTGATCGGTTCGCCTGAGCGGCGGAGGCCGCAAGGAGATGGCCAATCTCGTCCACGTCCATCGCCCGCCCCGCCACGGCGAGGAACCCAAGAGCATGGCGGGCGTCTTCGGTTATCCCCTCGTAATGACGGGAAAAGGCCACTCTCATCGTCACGGGCGGCTGCCACCTTGCACTAGTCGCATCTCCCAGTACCGCGGAAGCAGCCAGCGACTCGGCCGCATGCGCTTTCCAGTCCGCGACCAGCATTACAATGAAGTAGGGATTGCCGGCCGCCAGCTCTTCGATCTTGGCCGTCACCGCCTGCCGGCCACCGCCCGGTTGCTGGTCGTCGGTGAGATTGGTGATCAACGACAGGGAATCATTGGGCAAGAGCGGACCCACGCGAAGCGTCTGCTGCCACTCAGTGGATTCTTCTTTGGCATGCAACGGCGCGACCGTCGGCTCGAGGTCGTCCGTGCGCTCCGCCGCCAGTATGAGCGCTGCGTCCTGTTGCATCCGCCGGGAGAGGATGTGGAGAACCTCGCGACTCGCCGGATCGACGTGCTGGAAATCATCCAACACCACGAGCGTCGCCGCCCCGTCGGCCACACTCTCGATCATTCGATAGAACGCTTCCGCCACGCGGAGTCGGGCTGCCTCCCCCGGCGCAGCGGGCGGGTCGGGGATGCCCGGAAACTGCGTCTTTAGCGCAGGCACGATCCGGCTCGCCTCGGCCAACCAGTGGGGGTCCGTACCTCCCAGGGCCGGATCGGTACGCAGGCCGTCGATGAGATCCGCCAGCGTCGCGAAGGGGATCCCACTGCCCACCTCCTGGCAGGTCGCCATGAGCACCGGGCCCCCACGAGCTGCCACCGACGTGGCAAACCGGCGCACGAGCACGCTCTTCCCGATCCCCGCCGGCCCCGTCACCCGGCATGGCTGGATGGTCCCCCTACCGGCCTCCGCCCAGAGCATTTCCAACCGACCCAATTCGGCCTGGCGGCCGACGAAGAGATCTAGCGTCTGAGGCCTCGCGGGCCCGCTCTCAGGCCGGGCGGAGGCAAGTAGAGGGGCCGCACCCGACTCCATCCGATGCAACAGCCGGGCAACGTCGCCTCCCTTTCGTTCCCCCAGAACCTCAGCGGTCCGCTCGAGATGGTCGCGCAACAGGCGCGCCGCGCTATCCGTGTCTCCCTTGAGCAACGCCATCTCGGCCAGCGTGCAAACCGCCGAGTCACTCAAGGGATCGACTCGGTAGAGCTGGTGGGCCCGCTCGTGGACCTGTCGCACCTCGCCCCGGCCCCGCAGCTCACGGATGTCGGCCAGGAGAGCATCTCGCGTCGTGTGAAGGATTCGCGCTCGGGTCGCGTCAACCCAGTGGGCAAACCCGGACCCGCCGCAGCTGTCCAACCCGTGCAGCGGCTCGGCCAGGGCAGTGGCGTTGGCGAAGTCGACTGGTAGATGGGGTAATCGGTCCAGATCAGTGGTGAGGCGGTCGATCAGGCGCACGACCCGGCCACCGGACGGTACTGCCGCCGCGCCCAGCCGCTCCCGGATCGCCGTGAGGGCCTGGGAGAGGGAGTGGCGGCCTCTGGCAAGGGGCGCGTCTGCCCAGAGGAGGTCCACGAGGCGCTCCCGCTCCACCCCTCGCTCTCGGGCATCCAATGCGAGGTACACGAGCAGCCCGACGTGCTTGTGCGTCCGGAACGGCACCCGGTTGGGACCGTCGCGTAATTCCGGCGGACCAAATAAGCCCAGATGAAACCTGGCCATACTTCCGACCTCTGACCGTCGGCTGAGAACGTGCAGCGCCAACCTTAATGTTACTTCAACACGTTGTGACAGAAGCGGTTAGGGATTGAGGTCTCTAACCTATCCGTCGGGCGCCGGACCGCCAGGTGGCAAGCTAGGGGCAGGGCAAGGCTTGCAGCTCGGGCAGCTCCCTCCCCGGTAGCGGAGGGCCCAGCGGTGAAACAATCCCCATTTCGCCCCCGTCTGGCTGGTAGACCGCGAGCGTATCGCTTTCAGCCGGCTAGGAATCCAACAGCAGCCCGAGAGTTCACGATGGATCTTCTTCTCCAGGACTTCCGCTACGCCCTGAGACGACTCCGCCAGACCCCCGGATTCGCGTCCATCGCCGTTGCTATCATGGCGCTCGGAATCGGGGCCAACACGGCCATCTTCAGCATCGTCAACGCTGTCCTCTTTCGCCCTCAGCCGTTCGAGAATCCCGAGGAACTGGTGGAGATCTACACCACTGGGCGGAATAGCGAGATCGGGGCCACATCTTCGTACCCCGATTACCTGGATTTCCGAGAGCAAAAGGATCTGTTCGCGGACGTCCTGACCTACCGCCTCGGCATGGTCAATCACACCACCGAGGGGGCCTCCAAGCTCCTGCTCGTCGAGTACGTGACGGCGAGCTACTTCTCCGTGCTGGGACTTCGGCCCCTGTTGGGCAGAGCGTTCGACCCGGCCTCAGAGGGCCAGATCGGGGCCATCGAGCCCGTCGCCATAGTCAGCCACGCCACCTGGCAACGCCGCTTCGGTGGTGACCCGTCAATCGTCGGCAAGACGGTTAGACTCAACGGACGCGCGGTGACGGTGGTAGGGGTAGGGCCCGAGGGGTACGGCGGCTCGTGGGTCGGTCTGAACGTTGATTTCTGGCTGCCCGTGGCGGCGGGGCCCCTGGTCGAGTCCCTGGGCGAAGGCATGATCTCGGACAACCTCTACGAGCGGAGGGGTGTCCACATGTTCTTCGTGAAGGCCCGCCTCATACCGGGGGTGACGGTAGAGGCTGCCCGTGCCGGCATGGACGTGCTGGCCGGCCGCCTCGCCCGGGAGTACCCGGAGACCAACGAGGGTCGGAAGATCCAGGTCTTCGCCTCTAAGGACGTGAGATTCGTCCCCATCGTGGATCGGGCCCTGACTCCCGTGGCGGGGCTGTTGATGGCCGTTGTGGGACTCGTTCTGGTCATCGCCTGCAGTAACCTGGCCAACCTGTTGCTGGCCCGGGCATCAGCGGGCCAGAAGGAGGTGGCTATCCGCCTCGCGATTGGGGCCAATCGGGGCCAACTCGTGCGGCAGTTCATGGCGGAGAGCGTGCTGCTCGCCTTGCTCGGCGGCGGAGCGGGGCTGCTTCTGGCGTACTGGATCGTGAACCTCATCATGGCGTTCGAGCCCCCCCTTCCCATACCTGTGGCATTCGATTTCGGACTCGACGAACGGGTGCTCGGATTCACGGTGATTCTGTCGGTCCTGACCGGAGTCCTCTTCGGCCTGGCGCCGTCGCTCAAGGGATCCCGTCCCAATCTGATTCCCACGCTCAAGGACGACGCACCCACGATGGGTCAGGGGGGCCGCCGCTTTGGGCTGCGAAACCTTTTGGTCGTTTCGCAGGTCGCCGTTTCTCTGCTGTTGCTCGTGGGCGCGGGTCTCTTCGTGAGGAGCCTGGCGAACGTCCAGCGTATCGATCCGGGATTCGAGACCAAGAACGCGGCTATCGTTGCCACAGCCGTTGATGTGGCCGGCTATTCAGAGCAGGAGGGTAGGGAGTTCTATCGCCAGTTCGCACGGCGGCTCGAGGCGCTCCCGGGGGTGCTGTCGGTGGCTCTTGCCGACAAGGTCCCCGTCGGCGCGGGCATCAGCACGCGGGATGTCTACATCGAGGGCTACGAACTCCCGCCGGGGCAAGATGACCTGGAGGTGGATAATGGAGTCGTAAGCCCAAGCTATTTCGAGACACTGGACGTTCCGATTCTCCGAGGCCGTGGATTCGACGAGCGCGACGGTGAAGCGGCGCCTCGGGTCGCGGTCGTGAGCGAGACGATGGCCCGCCGGTACTGGGGCAGTGGCGACGTGATCGGCAGGAGCTTTCGACTCCGTGGCCTCGATGGGCCTCGGGTGGAGATCGTTGGTGTGGCGCGGGACACCAAGGTTCGCACGCTCGGTGAGGATCCACGGCCCTATTTCTATCTGGCCTTCGGGCAGACCTATCAGGCGCTCGCGTATTTCATCATCAGGACCGCGGGTGACCCCACCAGAATGCCGGAGACCGTGCGGCAGGAGCTTGTGGCGGTCGACCCGGACATTCCGCTCTTCGAGGCCAAGACCATGTCGGACCATCTGGGCCTCATGCTCTTCGCTCCCCGCATGGGAGCGGCGCTGCTCTCGGCGTTCGCCCTGCTGGCTATGGTCCTTGCGAGCCTCGGGCTGTACGGCGTTGTCGCATACGCCGTGTCCCGTCGCACCCGAGAGGTGGGCATTCGCGTGGCCCTCGGCGCGAACCAGGGTCAGGTCGTACGCATGGTCGTGCGAGAGGGAATGACGCTTGTGGCTGTCGGCCTGGGCAGCGGTCTGGCGCTAGCTGTCGTTGCGACGCGACCGATGAGCAACTGGCTCTACGGCATCGGAGCGGGCGACCCCATGACCTTCGGTGTGGTGGGGGCGTTGCTTGCGAGTGTGGCGTTTCTTGCCAGTTACGTTCCGGCCCGTCGAGCGGCGAAGGTGGATCCGATGGTGGCCCTGCGATACGAGTGAACAATCGTTGGCAAGGTGGGGGCTGGCAGCAACGCAAGAACCCCAGCGCCCGGCAGCACAAACGTGAAGAGGCGGTTCCGTGACGGGAAGGCGTAGACAGCCTTCCCGTTGTCGCTCTATCCAGTTGCTACCTCTTCCCGAGCTAACACCAAGCGTCCGGCGAGACCAGCCCGGTGCGATATCCTGCTGGAGCGTTGGAACATTTGGGAGACGGCCCCTGTTCTGGCAGGTGTCCTGGGGTCACTCCTCGGGTCAACCCCATGCGGTGCCGCGGCGTTCGTCGGCCGCACTTTCAGGTCAATTCATAAGCGGTTTGGACCACGCGGAGGTGGAGTGGCGCCTCCAGCAATTCTTCGCACGGAGAAACAGAAAGGCTCGACACAGGTGACCTTTGAGCACTGGTACCTCTTCCCGGTCTCGATTCTGATTGCCACGACGGCCATGGCCAGCGGCATCGGCGGCGCGGTCTTCTTTTCACCGCTGTTCATGCTGGTGCTCAAGCTGGAGCCGGTAGTCGCGGTCGGGACCGCGTTGGCGACGGAGCTGTTTGGGTTTTCGTCGGGCGTGTACGCCTATTGGCGGGAGCGGCTCATCGACTACAAGGTCGGTTTGGTGCTCCTCATGTTCTCGGTGCCCGCCGCCATCGTTGGGACCCTGGCGTCCGACGCCGCTCCAGCTGCCCTGCTCAAAACGGTCTTTGCCGTTGGGGTGGTGTACATCGGCTCCCAACTGTTTGCGGCGTACCGGCGAGAGCAGGCGGCCCAGAAGGAAATCGAATCCGAGGCCGAGCAGGAGCACGAGTCGGAACTCGTCGACCGGCGGGGCCGGGTCTTCCGATACACGGTGTGCAACAAGAGGCAAGGCATGGCGTTCGCGGCCGTGGGCGGTGCGTTCTTGGGGATGATTTCCGTGGGTTGGCTGAACTCCAGGAGTATCACCTGGTGGTGCGATGTCGCATACCCGCACCTGTCGCGGTCGCCACGTCCATCTTCATCGTCGTCGTATCTGTGCTGATGGCCTCCGTGGGACATTTCTACAACCTTGCCACGCGCAGCGATCCTGAAACGCTCCGAGAAGTCTTGAGTATCGTGACGTTCACGATTCCCGGCGTCATCGTGGGCGGGCAGATCGGACCCCTGGTTCAGGCCCGCGTCGATCCGGAGCTCGTAAAACTCGGCCTCTCCTTCCTGTTTGCTGCTGTTGGGATCCTGCTGTTGGTCACCACGTGGCTCTAATTCACTCTTGGGAGCAATGAATGACAGCGCCAGAGCGCTTTGATGCCATCATCATCGGAACAGGCCAGGGTGGGAAGCCCCTTGCCGGGGCCCTCGCAAGAGCGGGTTGGAAGACCGCTATCATCGAGCGTGAGGAGAAGGTCGGCGGGACCTGCGTAGTCGTTGGCTGCACCCCCACCAAGACGATGATTGCCAGTGCCAGGGTGGCCTACCTCGTCAGACGCGCGGCGGAGTACGGGATCAATACCGGTCCGATCTCGGTGGATCAAACCGTTGTGCGGAAGCGGAAGCGGGACATCGTGGAGATGTTCAGCAGTGGAAGCAAAAGAGGTATGGAAAAGCTCGAGTACAACGAGCTCATCATGGGAGAGGCGAGCTTTGCCGGTCCGCACGAGATCGAAGTGCGCTTGAACACCGGCGGCACGCGACGTCTGACATCCGACAAAATCGTCATCAACGTGGGCGCGCGGCCCAGAGCACCCGATATTCCCGGCCTGGCGTCCGTTCCTTACCTCAACTCGACCACGGTCATGGAGCTGGGCATCGTGCCGGAACACCTCCTCGTGTTGGGAGGGGGGTTCATCGGATTGGAGTTCGGGCAGCTGTTCCGTCGCCTTGGTGCCAGGGTGACGATCACGGAGATGGCGGATCGGTTGGCAAGGAAGGAGGATCCCGATGTATCCGAGGAGTTGGAGAAGATCTTCAGAGAGGACGGGATCGAAGTCGTGCTCAACAGCACGGCCCAGCGCGTTGCTCGGGCCAACGGCGCGATCCAGTTGACGGTCGGAGGACCCGGCGGTGAGCGCACGCTGGAGGGGTCGCACGTCCTGGTGTCTGTGGGACGCACACCCAACAGTGACAGCTTGAACGTCGCGGCCGCCGGCATCGAGGTCAAACCCAACGGGCTGATTCCCGTGAACGAGCGATTGGAGACGAATGTTGCGGGCGTGTATGCCATCGGCGATGTCAACGGTGGTCCTCCATTCACGCACATCTCCTATGATGATTTCAGGATTCTGCGCGACAACTTCCTGCACGGCGCCAACGCCACGACGACCGGTCGGTTGGTCCCGTACGCGGTTTTCATCGATCCCCAGCTTGCCCGGGTCGGCCTGACGGAAGTGCAAGCCCGGACCGAGGGTCTCAACATTAAGGTGGCCAAGATGCCCATGAGCCACGTGGCCAGAGCCCTCGAGGTGGACGAGACTCGCGGTTTCATGAAGGCGGTCATCGACGCGGACACTGGCCGGATCCTCGGTTGCACTGTGTTTGGCATCGAGGGCGGGGAACTCATGTCCATGCTGGAGATCGCCATGTTGGGGAAGGTGCCTTATGCGGTGCTCCGCGACGCGATTTACGCCCACCCTACGTTGGCGGAGGCATTCAACAATCTCTTCGCGAAGCTGGACTCGTGACGGACGATTTTTTACACCATTCTCGCATGGAGTAGAAGCTTTGCGACGTGTTGACACGAGATGTCCACGCCGCTACCCTAGGGCGGCGTAGAGTATGCTCTGTCAGTATTTTGACTTAACAGCGGCTATGAGAAAGGGGACCTGCTCTCGCGCGGTCCTCTTTTGTCTTCCGTCGTCCGGCTCTGAGGTTTGCCGGAACTGCCGAGGGACGTTCAGGTCGCGACGGTGCCGCTGCGGCGGGAGCAATTCCCGCAGCGGATAAAGAGTACTTGGCAGGGTGTTGGTTACCGCGGCGCCGACGGCGTCAATGGAGCAACACCAGAAGGAAGAAGGAAATGCGCAAGACCGGAACAGTAAAGTGGTTCAACGACCGTAAGGGGTTCGGCTTCATCACCCGCGAGGATGGGGAGAAGGATTGCTTCGTTCACTACTCGACAATCCAGGGTGATGGCTTCAAAACGTTGCGCGAAGGTGAGCGCGTGGAATTCGACGTCATCGATGGAGAGAAGGGCCCGGCGGCCGACAACGTGTCGAAGGTTGAGGCCTGAGCCAGGGTCCTTTCACGGACTCGAGAGGGGCCGTCGCCACCTTCCCGGACGGCCCTTCTTTTTTTGCTCTTCTGCACTGACACCCCGGCTCGTCACCATAAGCTCTTTTTGGATAACAACTTGAGTTCAGGCCAGAAATCTCGCGGACATCGAGGTTCGCCACTTATTTTCGGTGTATATTCGGCTTTGCACAAGTGCGGCTCTCGGGCCTTCGCCCTCCCGCCCGCTACGCTTTCGTCGTCACGTATTCCAGAATCTCGACCACCTGCTCCGGAGACTCCGCCACCGCCAGGGCTGCTGCGTCGACTTCCTTCAAGGGGTGCGTCAGATCGGGCGAGTGGACGGTGATCAAGGGCTTGCCGAGGGCAGCTGCGTAGCCAGCGTCGAACGCGGCATTCCACTGCTTGTACTTCTCTCCGAATCGGACGACCACGATGTCGGCCTTGTCGATCATCGTCCGCGTGCGGATGGCGTTGATCTTGCCCCCCTTGTGATCCTTCCAGAGCGACTTCTCTTCGTCGCCCAGGATCTTCACTCCGACGTCGTCGCTCGCGGGATGGTCGGCCACCGGGGCAAGGGTGCTCACCGGAAGTTTGCGTTTCTCGATGGCGTTCACGATCTGATCCCGCCAATCCGTGTGAATCTCTCCCGATAGATAGACAGTGACATTCAAGGGTCGCCTCCAATCGCGTGAGTGCCAAGTGTGCCGTATCTACTATAAATAATCTGTCACGCGCGCCTCGGTCTGCAAAACGGCCCAACTGAGCGCAACAACTTGACGTGAGTGCCACGCGGCATTAAAACCTCCCGCGTGAGGAGTGGCGGAACACCGAGCTGAGCCAAGCGCGTGCTCGGCGCTGTGCCTGGAACGGTGCTCGAACGCCGCCCCGTGCCCCGCGGTCGGGGGCAGCTGCGCTGTTCACGAGGAGGGAGTGGCGCCATGGGTGTCGAGCCAGAACGTAACATTGGTCTGGAGTTGCTTCGGGCCACGGAGGCCGCGGCGCTGTCGGCCGCGCGCTGGGTCGGGAGAGGGGAAAAGGAACAAGGCGATCAAGCGGCTGTCGACGCCATGCGCCTGTTATTGCGCACGGTCAGCATGGACGGTGTGGTTGTCATCGGTGAAGGGGAGAAGGATCGGGCTCCCATGCTGTTCAACGGGGAACGGGTGGGGAACGGCAGCGGCCCCGCAATGGATGTAGCTGTGGATCCGGTGGAGGGTACAAACCTTCTCGCCAAGGGCCTTCCGAACGCTATCTCCATAGCTGGGCTCGCTCCGCGCGGCAGCATGTGCGCACTCGGCTCTTCGTTCTACATGGACAAACTGGTGGTGGGGCCGGAAGCGGCCGGCCTTATCGATCTCGACGCCCCGGTGAGGGAGAACCTGAAGACGGTTGCGCACGCCAAGGGGACGCGTGTCGAGGAGACGACGGTCGTGGTGCTGGATCGCCCACGGAACGCCGACAAGATCGCCGCCGTGCGCGAAGCGGGCGCTCGGGTTCGTCTCATCACCGATGGCGATGTGGCTCCATCACTCATGACAGCTCTTCCGAGAACGGGCATCGACGCGGTCATGGGCATCGGCGGGACGCCGGAAGGCATCATCACGGCGTGCGCGATGCACGGGCTTGGCGGCGAAATCCAGGCGCGGCTCGCGCCTCAGTCATACGAGGAGCGTGAACGGGTCCAGGCGGAAGGTATCGATCTCGACCGGAAACTCTCTCATCGTGAGCTCGTGTCGGGCGACGATCTGTTTTTTGCAGCAACGGGTATCACCCAGGGTGTCTTTCTGCGCGGGGTGGCCTACACCCGAGAAGGCGCTGTAACCCACTCGCTCGTCACACGCTCGAAATCCGGTACGTGGCGTGTCATCGAGTCCCACCATCGTTGGGATTCGCTGGTTCCTATCAGCGCCGTGCCCTATCGGGAGGGGGTGGAAGGGGCAGCAGAAGCAGAAGGAGTATGAGAGGCAGACGGGCACGGAGACGACACCGTGGAAGAGAGTGTCGCGTGGGTTCCCTGGGCGGCGGGCGAGAGTGAACCCGCTACCGTGGAGGTGTCTTATAGACCCGACCACCCTTCATGACGAATACCACCCGGCGGAGCGCCGTGATATTGGTGAGCGGATTGCCCTCGACGGCAATCAGGTCTGCTTCCATCCCAGGTGCGATTGAGCCGACGGTATCATCGAGATTGAGAGACCGAGCCGCCAGGGACGTCGCGGAGATGATAGCTTGCGTGGGATCCTGGCCGCCCTGTTGCACCCGGTAAATCAGCTCTTCGAAGTTCCGTCCGTGGGAGCCCGCCACCGCGTCGGTTCCGAAGACGATCTTGAGGTCGGGATGGTTGAGCGCCCGCTTGAACACGTCGAGCGCGGTCGGCACGGCACGCTCCATCTGCGCGAAGCCTTCTTCGGTGTAGTTCCCGATCCCTAGATACCTGTCTTTGTTCTCGAAGTAGTTCCGAAAGATGAGCCCGATGTGGGGGTCGTAGTAGGTCCCATGCTCCGCCATGAGATCTAGAGTGGCGGCGTCGAGCAGGGCACCATGTTCAATCACCGTGCAGCCGGCCTGTACGGCTCGACGCGCGCTCTCCGGCCCGTGCGCGTGGACGGCGCTGCGCAAGCCGTGACGCCGAGCCTCACCGCAGGCGGCGTCGAGTTGCTCCTGCGACAGTGTGGGCAGGCCGCCGACCCGTATGCTCGCCGAGCCGAAGATCTTGATCACGTCGGCGCCCTGAGCGGCACGCTGCCGCACGGTCTCCCGGATCTGTTCTGGTGTACCGGTGTTCTGGGTGATGGCGGAGAGTGACGTGATGACGCGCGGTCCGGGAATGGCGCCGCGCGCGATCCAGTCACGGAGGTCTCGGTCGACTGGGGCCCCCAGGCTCTGCATCGTCGTGACACCGCCCATGAGCGTAGCATAGGCATTCTCAACGGCATACAGTGTCGCCTGCCCCGGGGATTCTTCGTCCGGTGAGAGATGGTGCGTTTTGCCATCTCGATCGAAATGCCACCCGATGTGGTTGTGCGTGTCGATTCCCCCCGGCAGCACTGTGAACGCCGTGAGGTCGTAGGTCGCGGTCGAGCTACTGCGGTCGAGTCTCGCGATGCGTGATCCCTCGACGACGATGACGATTCCCTCGTGCACCCCACCCGTGCCATCCAGCATCGTGCCGGTCTGAATAGCGAGCGGACCACCCTGGGCAAAACTGACGGTTGGCGCAACCAGCATGGCTGGGAGGAGACATCGCAGATAGTTCATGACGGCACTCGCTTACATGGAAGCCAACAACAGTGTTGGAAGTTGGAGTTGTCGGAAGTCTCGGGGCAAGATCGCGCCGCCGCAGTTCACCTCGCACATGTCTGACCCCGACCGCCGTCGATGGCAATCGTCTCACCGGTGATCCACCCGGCCCTGGAAGACGCAACGAATGCGATCAACTCGGCCACCTCCTCGGGATTCCCCACGCGACCGAGTGGGTGCGTGGTCTTGGAGTGCTCGAGAAAAGCCGCGTACGCGTCCTTATTCATGCCACCGGCTCGATGCAGCCCGGTGCGCGTGACACCGGGGTTCACCGCGTTGACCCGTACGCCGTCCGGGGCCAGCTCCAACGCCAAGCACCGAGTCAGTTGGTCCACTGCCGCCTTGCTCACGCAATAGGCCAACACGCCGGGGAAGGCCCGTGGCCCGGTCACGCTGCTCACGTTGACGACATTGCCCTTGCTCACTTTCAGCAGGGGAATTGCGTGACGCGTGAGGTCAAACACGCTGCGGAGATTGATATCCAACATGTGGTCCCAGGCTTGGAGATCTGTTTTCTCCCAGTTACCCGCGACGAGGATGCCAGCGGCGTTGATCAGAACGTCGAGGCCCCCCACTTGGTCGCTTGCCGTCCCGATGAGCTCTTCGCGAAACTCGGCGCTCGTGAGGTCTCCGGCGACGGCGATGCATCGGCCGTCAGCGCTCGTGTCTTCTTGGAGTTTCTCGAGCGGCTCTCTTCGGCGTGCGGTTGCGATGACGGTCGCCCCCTGTCGCGCAAGGAGCTGCACGGTCGCTCTCCCTATCCCGCTGCTTGCCCCGGTGACCAAGGTCCGTCTTCCATCGAAGTCGTTCATTTTCTCGAATCTCTTTCTCGAGAGACGGTGATCCACGGCGGCGTCACGGCAGGTCGACGAGCACGACGCTGTGACGGCATCCGGTGCAATGGACCTCCCGCATGTTGACGCCCGCCAGCGTTTCGAGAGGTCCAAGGAGGAGATTTCCGCTGCAGCGGGGACACGCGACGCCGCCCTTGGGATGCAGCAGCATTTCCTCGATGAGCTGGCCTTCGTTCACCGAGAACTGCTCAATCGGCGGTGCGCGCCTGTCGATCGCCACACGTCGGTCCGGGAGGTCGCGGCGGTCCAGGCCGCGGCGGCGCTCGATGGGAATGGGGAGGTCAGCCGTTCGACGCTCTTTCCCGCGCCGTTCCTGCCGTGAGCGTCGCTCAACGCCGGACCGCGAATCGACGAGAAAGCCGAGTTCTTTGTCGTGATCTTGAGTCATCCAATCACCTGCAGCTGTCGTCATCCATCCTGAGTTCCGGCCGGTGTCGACTACCGCAATGATTTACGCCCCGGTTCCCAGTTGCGCCAGGCTCGCAGTCCCTCGGTGAGAACACTCGCGCCTACCTCGCTCGGGCGGCATCTTTCTTCGCCCTCTGAGCGACAACCATCAACGCCAGGCGGACGATCATTTGTCCAAGGCTATTACACCGCTAATCGTTCTGCTCGCTTTCCTTGCCGTGATCGCAGCGATCGTCGCCGGGTGGTCACTCGTATGGGACCTCAAGGCCTATCGTGGGTGGAAGCGAGAGCAAGAAGACGCAAAACCCCGCTGGAAGCGTCGCCAGCAAGAAAGAGCGGCTCAGAACGAGGAGAAGGATGCCCGCCGTTGGCGCTGGCACATCTTGGCGCTTCAATGCACGGCCTTCGGTTTCATTGTGGGATTCACGGGCATGGCCACCGGCTACGTGACGCGCACGCCGTGGCTGATGATCAGCGGAGGAAATCTCGTCTTTTTGGGCGTCGTGGCCTGGTTGGCTTACAACCTGATTCTCCCCAAACCACAGGCCCTTCGGGCGAAGCGGCTGCCCGGTTGGCTCAGTAAGAAGGGGCGGTAGCCCCGTCGCGTGTGCGAACGGCCTGCACAACAGGGACTTACGCTCCTCTCGGCCTTGTTGTACGCTGAAATGTGACGCGCATCACAATTCGGGGCCGTCTGCGTCACGGAATAGCCTTCGGCCCCTGGCTACCCTAGGCCAAGGAGACATTTGGCGATTTCCCATGGTCGAACTCGACAGCGAGATCTGCCCTGCGGGGCGAACGGCACCGGCTATACGCCGTTACAGCGGGTCGGGTCGGATTCGCTCAGCCTGGGCGAAGGTGGCGCAGATGGCGGGTCTGACGACGGTCCTGGCAACCTGTGGGGTACCACAGTCTGCTGAGCGCGTCGAGGTGATCCTTCCGCCAGGGGCCTCCGTTGCGGAAATGGCCGACTCCCTGGCGGCACGGCAGATCATCGGTTCCGCGCGAGCGTTCGTCATGTACGCCAAAATGAGCGGGCAGAGTGAGGGGATCAGGTCGGGGACGTATTACTTGACCCCGGGTCGGCCGGTGGGGGAGGTAGTAGCCGAGCTTGTCCGGGGTCCGATACTCGCCCGCATCGTGGTGCGTGAGGGTCTGACGATCGCAGAGTTGGCGGTGGTGGCTCAGCGGGAGTTGGGTATGCCCGACAGTCTCTTTCGGTATGCCGCGAGTGACTCGATCCTCCGAGATCGCATCGGGGCGAGGGGTGAGACCCTCGAAGGTTATTTGTTTCCTACCGCGTACTACTTCCACGTCGACGCCCCCGCCGACGAGGTGGTGCACCGGATGGTCGCGGAATTCGAAGCGCGCTGGAAACCCCAGTGGAACGCCCGGCTTGACACCCTTGGGCTCACGCGCGACGAGGTCGTCACGTTGGCCTCGATCATCGAGGGAGAAGTCCGCCACGACTTCGATCGAGGCTATGTGTCATCGGTGTATCACAATCGCCTGGCTCGAGGCATGCGGTTGCAGGCAGATCCGACGGTCGTGTACGCTCTCGGCGAGCGGCGCCGCCTCCGCAACCGTGACTACCGATTCCGCTCTCCCTATAACACGTACCTGATCGACGGACTGCCGCCAAGTCCGATCGATCAACCGTCGGCGGCCAGCCTAGAGGCGGCGCTGTATCCACTTTCGACGGATTTTCTCTTTTTCGTTGCCGGGCCGGAGGGGAAGCATGTCTTTTCCCGCACGTATCTCGAGCACCTGGCGACGATCCGACGGGTGCGTGGCCCGGCAGTCAGAGCCGACGGGGGACGTTAGCTGGCAGGCCGCGCGGAGAGCGTAGCACGCCGTACATCATTCGGCGTGAAGTGCCCCGGATCCCACTACTGACAGACGGCGTTGCTATTGTTCCCGAGGGCCTTCGGGCAGCAAGGGTTTTCCTCTTTCCGTGAGATTGACCACTGTCGCACGGCTGGCGGTGATGAGGTTTTGCGGGGTGATCATGATCTCATGGCCCCACACACCTGCGCCGACGCCCAGGATCTCCTCCTCCAGGAGCTTGGCATCGAGGAACGACCGAAAACCCTCGGGTTGCCAGTGAAACGGTGGCACAGAGCCCACCTGGTAGCCGGTTGTCTCTCGGACCTGTTCCAAGCTCGCCATCCGGATGTTTCGCGAGCCGATGGCCTTCTTGAGATGTCCGGAGACAGCGTTGCTGTCACCTCCCACCATCACGAGCACCGCCTCACCGGAGTGCGTCTCGAATATGAGGGTTTTCACCATCTGGCTCATCTTGCACCCAAGGGCGCTGGAGACGTTGGCCGCTCCCTTCTCGGTCGTTTCGGGAAACGTGCTCTTCTCGAAGGGGATGCCCTGCTCTTCGAGGTATACATGGGCGGGTAACTGCAGATCGTTGCTCATACGGTGTCTCGAGTGGTTGTTTCGGGCCTGAGGCGCCGCGGCTACGCAGCACCCGTTGCGATGACGAGTTCCGGTGTGAGGACCCATTGGACGGTCCACTGACTTGCGGTGCACGCAAGACAAACCAGCCCCGCGTTACGAAACGCGATTACGTCATCTGCCGGGTCACCGGTAACCAAGAGCGAAGCCAGTCGGCCCAAATGGGGAAGGTGCCCTACCAGCATCACTGATTCCTCCCCCTGGGTCAGGGTCCTGTGGGCCATCTCCGGATCGTCTGTTGGGCCAAGTCCGGCGAGTTCTTCGACACCACTCGTGGGCTCGAGGTGGCGGGCGAAGATCTCCGCCGTCTGCCTGGCTCGGGTTTTCCCGGAGTGAAAGATGGTGGCTATCGGAATCGCCAGCGATCCCGCCGCTCGTGATACCCGCTCCACCTCATCACGCCCGAGGTCCGTCAGGGGTCGCTCCGGGTCCTGTTCCTTCGTCTTGGCCGCGCCATGCTGTACTAGGTAAACGGGCATCTTCTAGCTCTGCTCTAGGCGTCATTGTTTGGGAGGAGAGCGCTCCTCCTGTTTAACGATGTGTCGATCGAGATGGCGACGCCAGTCGCGACTCGAGGGGTGCTTCTGTAATCCCGCCCGTGACGAGCTCCCCGCCTGGGTCCCACCCTGATCGGACACAAGCTTTTTTTGGTCACTCCTCCCGGAAAAACGGTGAAGGGCGGGACCCGTTCTCGTCGTACCTTCTGGTCGAACAGCGGGTCAGCTCCGGATTCACCGGATGATTTGAGCGACGAGCGTCGAAGGGGAGAGACAGAAACCACTCGTGCCCACACCCATGAATGGCGGTAAGAAGCGGCGGCGTGTCGCGGCGGGATTGCTTTTGATCACGGCCGTTGCGATGACGAGCGCCGCCACTCGCGTCGCCCAAGATCCCTTTGCCCTCCTCCGTTTCACTCGCGTTGCCATGATCCGCATGGCTGGAGGCGAATTCCTCGGAGGGGACGGGGTGGTGCTCCAACGCACCGTGTACGACTGCGGCCCGGCGGCGCTCGCGAACCTGCTGCAACTGCTGGGAATCACGCCGCCGCCACTTGACTCGCTCTCAACTCTTGCAGGCACAACCTCACGTGGAACCTCGTTCGCCGCGCTGCGCCAGGCAGCGTCGCTGCTGGGCGTATCTCTCGAGGCGAACCGCTTTGTCCCGTCAACGGTGCCGCAGTCGCGTCTGCCCCTCATTGCCTGGTTTGGTCGCCGGCATTTCGTGGTGGTTGCCAGGCGCTCACCGGATGGGATGCTGACCGTCCTGGATCCACAGATGGGTCGGTACCGTGCCCCTGAGCGGTGGTTCGGCAAGCAGTGGTCGGGGGAGGCGCTGGTGCAAGCCGGTGCGTCAGTCGCCGTCAGCGCTCAACCCATCGCTCGATCGGACATCCAGTGACCGCTACTCAATTTTCATCACTTCAACAGGGAGGCTAACATGAAGCTTTTCAGAGAACCTGTCGCAATGGTCTTGCTGGTTCTGTCGCTCACCGCGTGGCAACATCCGGCCGGACACTCTCACGGGCGCAGCGGCCAATCCGCGGAGTTGACCCTCGAACCGGCTGACGAAGTCTCTGGGCGCGGGTTCTGGTCGGCGCTTGGGTGCATGGGATGTGTCGTTGGGGGGGTCGCCATTGCCAGCGGTGGTTGGGCGGCAATTGTGACTGCTGCCAGCAGCCCGAAATCGACACTCATCCTTGGGGCGTGCGTCGGGGCGTGTGCCAGGGCTCTAGGTGTCGACGAATTGCTGTAAACCCGGGGAGCGAAATCGGATTGACCGTCATAGGTAGCGACAAACAGACAAGGAGGTGTCGAATGCAGTTGACAGTGCAGGCATTCATGCGGCTGGCCCTAGTAGTCGTCTTGGGTTTGGCTGCGGCGAACTGGTTGGCCACGGCCGAGGGAGCTAGCACGGTTGAGCGACCAGGTGTGATGGTGACGGATTCGCAGTTGACCCGAACCGAACTGGAGAGGATAGAAGGCGGTGGTTTATGGCTGAAACTGGGCTGTCTCGGATGTGGCGCGGGTATTCTGCTGGC
This sequence comes from Gemmatimonadota bacterium, assembly GCA_039590195.1. GTDB lineage: Bacteria > Gemmatimonadota > Gemmatimonadetes > Gemmatimonadales > GWC2-71-9 > JBDHDY01. The sequence continues at coordinate 18,363 of JBDHFY010000024.1, forward strand.
CGGTGGCAGTTCGGTAGTGGGTTTCATTGCACTTGGCGGGGCGTTCCCGCACGTGGTAGCCGGTTGCGCCACCGCATGCATTGCTGCCTTCGGGGCCGACGAGCTGTTATAGCGACTCGCAAGAGCTGCGAGCGTTCATGAGCGCGGACTCCAACCCTCAGGCCTGCATGATCGGACAACATACAGAAGATCACGTGTGTAAAGCGAGGCGGGTGAGGCGCGCGAGCGGAATGCTTGTCCTGGCGCTGCTGGCCGCCGTAGCATCTGGCCTTACGTGGAAGGCGAAGTCCGATGCTCTTCGAGGCCGTGCCTTGAAGCCTCATCCGACGCCGTATCGGCTTACCCCGAGTGTTCTCGAGTTGATCGCTGCACCGAACGAGGTTTCGCGGCCGTCACGCCCCGTTTCCCGAGCACTTATGTTCGTAAGTGAGACGTGCAGACACTGTCGGGCCGAGCTCGAGCGGTGGGCGTCTATAGCGATTGCCCATCCACAACTCTTCTCGGAAATCGAGGTCGTCGTGATTACGGCTGTGCCATTGAATCGGAAGGGCATTGTTCCAGCCGCACTCCCACACCGTCACATCTACGACAAAGGGGGGGCAATCGCCGCAGCGGTGAATGTCCGAGTAGTGCCGCTGGTTGCTCTTGTCAGCGCAACCGGAATCGTTGAACGCGTGGCCGTTGGCCAAAACTATGCATCTCAGGTTATCGCGTGGCTCGCGAATCTGAACGGGGACAGAATTTGATCATGCGCGCGGTGGGGGAGCGTCGAGCTGGCGCTTCCAACGGAAGGCCGGTGGAAATGAGACAACGGTTCAAAGAGTGGATCGGTCAGTTTGCGTTTAACGTGCGAACGGTGGATACGATTCGAAGCCGTGCCCCCATCGGCGCTCCCCTACTCGTCGTGGCCGCGGCCAACTTCACGACGGCCTTGTTCATGTGGCCGCTCTTTTCAGAGACGCTGGCGCGCGACTCGCAGGCAATGGTCGGCCTTGTCGCATTTCTCTTCTGGCTGACGGCAGTGTTTTCGCCGGCCCTCGCGTTGACCAGAGCATTACCGTTGGCCGTCACCGGATGGTCCGTGGCCGCGGTGGTAGGCGAACGAGCGCGGCTGCGGCATCTCGTATCTGTCTTGCTCTTTGGGGAGGTCTTGCTTCTCATCCGCGGTGCATTGGATGTCGTGGTGCTGCACTTGCGCCGTCTGGCCGGCCCCCTGACCCCCGCGGATTTGGCGGTGCGATGGGGATTGGATCTCGTCATCGATGCGCGTTCGCCGGTGGGCGTAGCGATCCTGCAGGACACGTCGATCTTCCATTTCCTGTGGATTGCATTCCTCTATAAAGCCCTTTCAAGTGCAGCGGACCTTTCCCGCGCCAGTGCGTTCGTTGTTACCGGTGGACTGTGGACGGCCCTTGTGGGCTTGGATATCGTGCGAGCGATCTGGCTGTCCTGAGCGCGGTCACAGAAAGCGGGTGTCATTGCCCAGTCGGTCCCGACGTATCGAGCTGCACAGGTTTTCGGTGGCGTATCCTGGCTTCTCGCTGGAGTCCCTCACGCTGTCCCTGCAAGCCGGTGAGCGTGTTGCCCTCGTTGGCCCCAACGGTGCGGGGAAGAGTACGATGCTCAAAGCTATTGGAGGGCGTTTGCCGGACTACGGTGGCGAAGTGCGCGTGAACGGTATCGACCTCCGATTGCAGCTCCCAGAAGCGCGGCGAAGCATCGGCTATCTCCCAGAGACGCTACTGGGCTACGGCTGGATGACCATTGAGCAGCATCTGCGCTTCTTGGCGCACTTCTTCCCGGCATGGGATGTCGGATATGCGGCTCAACTCTTGAAGCGCCTGGAACTGCCACTCGAGGCGAAGCTCGGAACCCTTTCCAAGGGTATGAAGGTCAAGTTGTCGTTTGTGGCCGCGGAGGCGTACAGGCCAGAGACCTTGCTGTTGGACGAGCCGACGTCGGGTCTGGACCCAATCGTGCGGCGCGATGTCATTGAAGTGATCCTCGATCGGGTGCCAAGGGGCGGTGACAGGTCGGTGCTCTTCTCTACGCACATTCTGGAGGACGTCGAGTGGATCGCGGATCGAGTCCTGGTTCTTTCGAACGGCACTCTCCTGGCCGACGTGGCCGTGGCCGACCTCCGACGGGAACACGATGGGGTCCCCCTTTCCGAAATCCTCTACTCCAAACTCGCGCATGGTAGATGAACGACATCTCCGAGCACTGGTCGCGCTCGACTTGAGAAGGGCCTGGCCGGGACTTCGGACCATTGGACTACTGACATGCGGTACCTTTGGATTGGTCGTGTTTCTTGGGAAAGGCAGCATCACGAACATGTTGGTGATCGTGATGGGGGCAGGGCTCGGTGTGGCGACGGCGGGCATTCCCATGACAGTGATGCGGGATAAGCTGGATGGCACGCTCGAATTTCTGTGCACGCTGCCGACGAGCGCCAACACGATTGCCGGGGCGAAGTTCATAACGAGTGCGCTTGGCACGCTTCCGTGGGCCGTTGGATCCGGCGCCGTTGTTTGGGTGATGGGGGTTCCGGAGGAGTTCCCCGCGTCCGTGCCAAGTGCGGCGCTCGGCGGATCGATTGTGATCTGGATCACATACTGCCTGATCAGTTGGTGGTTGATAGCCCTTTGGGCGCGGTTTGAACCGGAAAAGACCGGCTGGATTCCGCTAGTCGCGCTCCTGACGCTCTTCATCGTCGCGGATCCCGTCTTCGAGTTGCTTGGCCTCAGCAACCCCGTAGCTGCTATGGAGCTGTTACGGTCCTTTCTGGGCCAACCATGGGCGAGAGCAGCCATTCTGCTAGCGGCCGGTGGCGCCGCCACCGCGGTGAGTGCGATGGCGTTCCTGTTGACCGTGCACGCCTTCGCCACCTACCGCCCGAAGCCAGCGGAACTGTAGAGAGCCTGCGTTCGGCGAGGGCGGCGGCTGTCGGGACGTTCCGCAAGATTCTGCACTACTTCACGCATGTTACCGGGTGGCCGAAGAGAAACCGAGCGCCCACGATACTGTAAGTCTATGTTGAATGTTAGGTTATGTTGCAGCCGCTGCTTGGCATCATTGTTGCCCGGTCAAGCGGGGTTGTGGTGAGGCTGTGTGGATTGGGATCTCCCCGAGAGGAATCTTGATGAACTCTGCTGCCCGAAGCGCGTTTCGCGATCCCGTGGTTTTCCGGGTCACATTGTACGCATTGTTCATTCTGTCTGGGGCCGCCGGGCTCATGTACGAGTCACTCTGGGCGCGGTACCTCGGTCTCTTCGTGGGTCACACGGCATACTCCCAGATAGTCGTTCTCGCCATCTTCTTGGGCGGAATGTCCTTGGGGGCACTCCTCGCCGGGCGATACTCTGAGCGCTTCAAGGATCCCCTCCGTTGGTATGCGAGAATCGAGCTGGCTGTGGGGGTCTTGGGTTTCGCTTTCCACGACATCTTCACCTTCGTGACCAACGCCGCGTACGATACCGTCCTTCCGGCGTTGGGAAACGGCTTCGCCGTCCTGGTCGTCAAGTGGACTATTTCCAGCCTGCTCATACTGCCTCAGTCCGTTCTGCTGGGTGCCACGTTCCCACTGATGAGCGCGGCGGTGCTCCGTCGCTTCAGCGTTCTCCCAGGCAGAACGCTTTCCATACTCTATTTCGCCAATAGCTTCGGGGCCGCGGCAGGCGTTCTGTTCGCCGGCTTCGTGCTCGTGGCATATGCCGGATTGCCGGGCACGCTACTCGTGGCCGCCGCCATCAACTTCATGGTAGCCTTGGTGGCGCTTGGTATTGCACAGCAGTACCCAGCACGGTCATCCGCGGATTCGATTCCGGTGACAGAGCAGTCGGAAGTGGCTGCGTCGGATGCGGCTGCCCTTCCAGCGGTCACACTCCAACGGCTCTTGGTAGGAGTGGCGTTCGGGACGGCGGTTGCGTCGTTCATCTACGAGATCGGCTGGATTCGCATGCTCTCCTTGGTTCTGGGTAGTGCCACCCACTCCTTTGAGCTCATGCTGTCCGCGTTCATCCTGGGTCTTGCACTTGGATCGTTCTGGGTCCGCAAACATGCCGATCGTTGGAAAGCTCCCACGCGGGCGCTGGGCCTGGTGCAATGGTTGATGGGAGCCGCCGCTCTCAGTACGCTGCCCCTGTACACCGCGTCATTCGAGTGGATGGCGACGTTGATGCAGATGTTCGCCAGGACGGACGCCGGCTACCAGGCATTCTCATTCGCACGCTATGGTATTGCGCTGGTCATCATGCTGCCGGCCACGTTTTGCGCCGGCATCACGCTTCCGCTCATTACGCGCATCCTCGTTGTCCGGGGCACCGGTGAAGGCGCCATCGGCAAGGTGTATGGTATCAACACGCTGGGGTCGATTGTAGGCGTCATCATCGCCGGACTCATCTTGATGCCGTTGATCGGGCTGAAGGGGATGTTGGTCGTTGGCGCCACGATGGACATGCTGCTGGGCGTGCTGGTGCTGGTGATGATAGCCGGCCCGCAACCATTTGCTCGCAGGCTTGCGTTCGGCTCGTTGGCGGTGACGGCACTGGTGACGTCGCTCGGCGCTTTCACGAAGGACTTCGACCGAAGGCTGTTGGGAAGCGCCGTGTATCGGGGTGGGGAGATCCCACAGCCCGGTTTGTTAGAGACGTTATATCATCAGGATGGGCGCACCGCCACCGTTTCGGTACAGCGCCGCACGGACAACGGGCTCGTCCGGATTTCGACCAACGGCAAGCCGGACGCGTCGCTGCCTGATTATTGGATGGAGCCGTGTACGGACGATCCACGGCGCCCCCTTTCCTCAGACGAGGCGACCCAGGCGCTCGCGCCGCTCATTACGCTGGCCCACACGCCCAATGCCCGAACGGCCGCCGTCATCGGCCACGGTTCGGGCATGTCGTCTCATTTTGCGTTGGGAAGCCCAACGGTCGAGGAAGTCGTGACGGTAGAGATCGAGCCGGCGATGGTTCAGGGATCTCGCGCGTTCATGCCGGCAAACCGTCGGGTCTTCGAGGACCCTCGCTCCACCATGGTGATCGACGACGCGAAATCGTACTTTGCAGCCTCCCAACGCCGCTTCGATTTCATTTTTTCAGAGCCGTCCAACCCATGGGTGAGCGGTGTCGCGAGCCTGTTCACCACTGAGTTTTATCGGCGCCTCAGCGGTTATCTCTCCGATGTGGGTGTCTTTGGACAGTGGCTGCATTTGTATGAAATCGACGATGCGTTAGTGGTAGCGATCCTCGGCGCCATCCACGAGAACTTTGCGTCTTACGAGGTATTTCAAAGCGCTGGGATGGACATTCTCATCGTTGCGAGTAACCAACCGCAGCTTCCCCAGCCTGATTGGGGGGTGTTTGAGCATCCTGCTATTGTGGAGGATCTCTGTCGCAACGTACGACTTACACCGCGGATGCTAGAAGCGGCCAGGTTGATCACGCGCGACGAGCTCGGCCCACTCCTCGATCAGTGGGGCCAGCCCAACTCCGATTTCTTTCCCATCGTCGACTTGGGTGCGGAACGGACACGCTTCCTGAACCGGCAAGCGGGAGG
>JBDHFY010000025.1:0-32703 GCA_039590195.1 Gemmatimonadota bacterium
GCTTGGTCGAGGCCGAAGTACACACCTACGTTCCCGGGATCGTTCCGCCTTCCTTCGTCGAACACAGCAATAGCACGCTCCGGCGACGCGCCCGCGTGGAGCAGCGTGTAGCCCATGTTCCGGTGCAGGACCGGAATTCGAGGATTCAGGCTTCGAGCCGTTTCCCACGCCTGCATGGCTCTATCGACCATTCCACCCGAGAGATAAGCGGAGCCCAACAGGAAGTGCGCGGTGGCGTCGTCCGGGTTGTGCTCGATTGCATGACGCAAGACCTGGAGCGTCGCGGCCCGATTGGGAAACACATAGGTCGTCGGCATCCGAGCGGCAGCCGCCCAATCCGCACTTCCATCGCCCCCAAGCGCGCTCCGGCAGTAGCCTCGGTAGTACGCAATCAGCGGGTAGTGCCGGGCCTGAGCCATGCCCGGCTCGCCTACGACGCCGGTACCCGACGGAAAATCCCTCTGCAAAACACTGAGCGCCTCCGCGTAGAGACCAAATCGCATATAGTCGACGCCGATCTCGATGATCCGCTCCGGGTCTCCGGCCAGGTGGCGCCAGAGGGCATCGTCGCTTCTGCCCAATCGAACTGCTTCGTACCGGAGAAGGGAACTCGTGGGATCTTCCTCCAGCCAGACCGAGAGACGGGACGACGCCTCATCGCTCCGACCTGCCGTACGCAGGAGGGCCACTTCGAGACCACCGGCGCGCACCGCTTCCGGCGACTCCTTCACGACCAGCGCCAACAATGACAGCGCTTCGTCTACCTTTCCTTGCCGGGCCGACAAAGCCGCCAATGAAAAGAGTGACGCCGATCGAAAGATTCCGTACCTCTGAGAACTTTCCCACGCCAGACGAGCTCCCTCGGCTTCGCCAAGAGCCTCGAGGGCGTGGCCCAGATAGTACGAGGCCTCGTAATCGTTACTCACCCTTCGCAACACATTCTGAAGACGTACCGCGGCCGTATCGTACTGCTTGAGAACTACTGCGAGCCGGCCAGCCGCCTTGTTCAAAGCGATACTGGTGGGAAGATCTCGCAGCCCCGCTCGGTAGGTCTCCAGGGCCTCGAGTCGCCTGCCATTCCGCTCCTGATCGTCACCCACCGTGAGCACATCGCCTTCACTGCGCCTATCTGGTGGGGGATACATGTACGTTGACTGGGCTCCGATTTTGATTTCCGACGCGGGCGTGTAGTCATATTCTCCTTCGGTGTGTGTGACCACAATGGCACCCGTGCTCGTTCGGACTTCCACCGTATACCGTGCGTCGGCCGGCAGCTCGCGGTATTGCCTCACGAATGCGTCGGCTGGGTCGAGGGCCACGTCCTCCGTCACCACTATCTCGCTATCGTTTCGCAGGGCGACGGTAGCGCTCGGGAAGCGATGCATGACGTTGAGGGCAACATCCATAGTGACCGATCCCTCACGAGTCGCTCCCCGCGTCATGTTGAGCGCGGCGTCGGGGTTGGCCCGCACGAGACCGCCAAGGTCACGAATAGGCATCCAGTATTCGGAGAACCGAATGGATTGCTGGGGCTCCAGAAACCCGTACGTTTCCTGGTTTCTGAACAGTCCAGCCTGAATCTCCACATACGCGCTGTTGTTGTCGGACAGTGCGCGTCGCCAGTCCAGGCCGTCCGCGTCGCTTCCCCAGGACCATATCTTCTTCGCGGGAAGGTCCGTCGGCGGGGAGTAGTGAACAACTCCGGCACGGGTCCGCGGATGGTAGACGGCCATATAGGGTTCCCGGCTCCCGTGGCTGAATCGCGAGACCGGTCCGTACCGATGATTGCCGACCACGCCGTTGTCCACTCCCTTCGAGTCTACAGGCCAGCTGTCGATGTCGCGAAAGCCATGTGACGCCGTAAACTGCATCGGATACAGGATCCTGCTGTCGTCCTGCACTTCAACTGCCGCATTGGTCCACCAGTAAAACCGATGCCGGAAGTCGTTACGGTTGTAGAGGGTATTGTGCTGTTCCAGCACGGCAAGACCGGGTCGAAGAGTGAGCTGTACCCTCCACTGCATGCCGTACACCCGGTCAATGTTACCGATCCACACAGACGCACTGCCGTCGGGGGATTTGCTGATGGCATAGTCCACGGGCGAAGTGGTCATCCAATTATGTGAGACCGGGAAATTGAACTCGACACCAAACGCCGCCCACGCGCCCCGGTAACCGATTTGCGTCAGCTTGATGGACGGATTGGCGTAGAACATCTCAGCGCCGTTCAATTTGTCCGTACAGCTATAGAGGTGGCCACCGATATCCGGCAAAACGACGCACTTCAGGTACTCGTTCTCGAGGTTGAGGACACGCCACTCCTTGGATGCTCGCCGGTCCGTCAGGTTGTCACGGATGGTATACGGATAGTTGATCCGCCTGGGAGCAAAGAAATCGAACGGAGGATTGGGATTCGGTGGCCCTTCTTCGTACGTCGGTAGCGTGATCACATCCTCCCACGCTCGAACGACCACCGAGGGCTGCTGTCCCTGGACTGCATCCGGCAGGCAGAGGCCGTGGACCCCAAAGAAGAGCAATGTGGTGACGAGCAATGCGGACGGTCTCAGTTGCATGTTGGATTTCACCGCGAAGAGATTCACCCTGGCTCAAATCCGGGTCAGCTGGTACAGATTCTTTCGCTCACGGATTCATAATATCAGCGCCGGCCGAATCCGTGAAGGCAGCCGACCCACGGATGGAGGCAGCGGGCTCGCTTCGTCCCGCCGACGAGCGCCTGGTCCGCACCTTGGGGAATACGTATCTTTGCGCCTGCTCGACCGGTCGCGGACGGAGCAGGCGCACAATCCTGACACGAGATCTCGGAGGTGGCGATGAAGCGACGCGCGTTTGTACATGCTAGTGTGACCGCCGGGGCCATGGCCGTGGGGACCGGCACTCTGGCGTCTCCCTCGACTCCGGCCCGCCGTCGGCAAGCCTCCGGTCCCATTTTGCTCGACGCCAACGAAAACCCGCTCGGATTGCCCGCCATGGCTCGTCAGGCCGTGATGGATGCCCTTGAGGACGCCCATCGGTACGAACGGTCGACGCGTGCCGCGTTGGTGGAGGCGCTTGCAGCCAAACACGATGTCACACGGGAACACATCGTACTGGGAAACGGATCGACGGAAGTCCTACAGATGGCTGTACAGGTGATGGGCAGCCGGGGCGCACGCTTCCTGACCGCGGAACCCAGCTACGAAGACGTCCCGAGATATGCGAAGCCGTGGGAATTGGATCATCGGCAAATACCACTCCGATCCGACTGGGCTCACGATGTGCATCGAATGGGGGAGGTGGCCGCCAGCACATCACAGCCGGTCGTCGTGTACATCTGCAACCCGAACAACCCTACCGGCACGGTTACCCCCAGTGACGAGTTGGATGCGTGGATCGGATCCGCTCCGGCAAACGTGCACTTTCTGGTGGATGAAGCGTACTTCGAGTATGCTGAAGGCGCGCCCAAGTATTGGTCGGCGTTGAGATGGGTCGCTGCACATCCCAACGTCATCGTGACAAGAACGTTCTCGAAGATCTACGCGATGGCGGGCATGCGGTTGGGATATGGGGTGGCACACCCAGAGACTGCCGCCCGACTCCGCAGCCTCGCGGGCCACGACAACGCCAACAGTCTGGCTCTCGCTGCTGCCCTGGTCAACCTGCGAGACCAAGACATCGCCCGCCGCGTCATCGAGGCCAATGCCCAAGGCAAGCGAACGCTATACGCGGCCCTGGACGAGTTGGGCCTGAGATATCTACCAAGTCGCACGAACTTCGTGATGCATGAGATCACCGACGACATCCATGTCTACATTGAGCGGATGCGCAACGCGGGATTCCACGTGGGACGACCATTTCCGCCGATGCTCGGCTACAACCGTGTCTCACTGGGACATCCCAGTGATATGGAGACATTTGGGGATACGCTCCGCCGATTCCGGCAGCGTGGTTGGATATAGGCAGGATGAGCGAGGGCGTCGATGGGGTGGGGAACCTGGTTGAGACGCTCCACGCGGCGTTCCGGAGCGAGTATGACGCTGTGGAACCATCGCACATCGCCCAGGCACCGGGGCGGGTGAACCTGATCGGCGAGCATATCGATTACAACGGCCTTTCAGTCTTTCCCATGGCGATTGAGCGTCACACGGTCGTAATGTTTCGACCACGCTCCGACGCGTGGGTCCATATCGCAAACACCGATCCACAATACCCGGCGAGGAGTTTCGAGCTCGGTCAAACCATCGATCAGCATGCCGCCGGCGACTGGGGCAATTATGTCAAGGCAGCCGGCCAGGCGCTGGCACGACGGTACCAGACGCTTCGAGGGCTAGATGCGCTCGTGGGCTCTCGAATTCCCATCGCTGCAGGCCTGTCGTCGTCCTCCGCCCTGGTCGTGGCATCCGCCCTTGCGATCACCCTAGCCAATGGCATCTCCATCCCGCCGTTGGAACTGGCCGAGCTCATGGCCATGGCTGAGCAATACGTCGGGACACAGGGTGGGGGAATGGATCAGGCGATATGCCTGTGTGCCCAGGATAACTCCGCAGGTCGCATCCAGTTCAATCCGCTCCGCATCACGTCGACGCCGCTACCTCCCGTGTGGCGATTCATCATTGCGTCGAGCCTGGTCCCTGCCAGCAAATCCGGAGCCGCGCAGGATGCCTACAACCGGCGCACGAGGGAATGCCGGGACGCCTTGCGGTCAGTGGTAACGCGCATGAACCTGACCGAAGTGATCGACTCGTACGCCGGCCTCCTGGCTCATTCGTCTGTCGGCGAGCTGCTGGAGGCGGGAGATGACGTGCTCGACGGCACTCTTCGAAGACGGTTTCGCCACGTGATCACGGAGGCGCAGCGCGTGGACCAGGGAGAGGCCGCCATGGCCGCTGGCAATCTCGCAGAATTTGGCCGCTTGATGTCCGCGTCGCACGAGAGTCTGCGTGACGATTTCGAGGTGAGTTGCGCGGAGCTCAATGCACTGACGGAGATTGCGGAGCGGGCAGGAGCCAGCGGCGCCCGGCTGACGGGTGCGGGGTTCGGCGGCTGCATGGTGGCCTTGTGTGAGACGGAGCGGGTCGATACGGTTCTCACCGCACTGACCGATGCGTTCTATCGTCCGCGTCAATTCGGCGGCGATCTCGGGAATGTGCTCTTTGTGGCCAAACCGTCTGCCGGTGCAACCGTGGTGCCGCTGTGACGCCCCGATCGGCGCTCGACTGCTATCGCTGAAAGCCTAGGCGGGGGAGGGTGCGGAACAGGGCGACGGCCGCCACACCACACGTCCCGAGACACAACACGCCCACAGCCGCATCGCCGTAGATGAAGAAGCCCGTCCCGAACAGAGCGGCATAGACCACCACACATCCCAAGAACCAACTCAGGAAGGCGGCTGATAGACTCTCGTCGCCACCTGCCGGTTTCGTGTGTACGGCGCTTCTCCAGCCACGCGCGAACGGCTGAATCTTGTCGTAGAACGTCTGCAGGGTCTGTCCGTCGGCGGGAGGAGTCATCAGCGTCACGGCCAGCCACCCGACGGTGGTGATGGCCACGCCGGCGATGAGCATGGACGATGGGTGAAGCGCCGGGAAACCCAGGGCCTGGTGCGCGAACTGAAAATACAGGGCTACCGCAAATGAGATGATCATCCCGCTGATTTCACTCCACACGTTGATGCGCCACCAGAACCACCGAAGCAGGAAAATGAGTCCGGTTCCGGCACCAATCTGCAGTAAGATCTGGAAGGCCTGGAGAGCGTTCTCCAGCCACAGTGAGAGGATCGACGCCAGGATGATGAGCAGCACCGTAGAGAGCCGACCGACGGCCACGTAATGAGAGTCTTTGCGGTCCGGCACCATGAAGCGGCGATAGACGTCATCGACGATATACGATGCCCCCCAGTTCAGATGCGTACTGATGGTCGACATGTATGCGGCGGCCAGGGAGGCGACAACGAGCCCAAGCAAACCATGGGGTAAGAGTACCAGCATGGCCGGATACGCCAGGTCGTGTCGTACGATGGAAGGGTCGAGGCCCGGAAAACGCACAATGATGTCGTCGAGAGTCGGGTAAACGATCATGGAACAGAGAGCTACAATGATCCACGGCCACGGCCGAAGTGCATAGTGGGCTACATTGAACAGCAGCGTGGCCAACATCGACTCGTTTTCATTGCGCGCCGCGAGCATGCGCTGCGCTATGTAGCCGCCCCCACCTGGCTCGGAGCCGGGGTACCAGGTGCTCCACCACTGGACTGCCAGGGGGATGATGAAGACGATCGATGCGGTGCGCCAATCGGAGAAATCCGGCAGTAAGGAGAGCTTCCCGGCAAGCGTGGGGTGGGATACCAGTCCGGCCAACCCACCTACCTCAGGCTGTTGCAGCGCGAAGTATGCGGCGGCCAGTGAACCAACCATCGCAATCACGAACAACAAGAGGTCGGTGATGACCACACCCCATAGCCCCGAGGTGGCGGAATACAGGACGGTGACGGTTCCCGCAATCAACACCGTCGTGTACTTGTCAACGCCGAGGAGCACCCCGCTGATCTTGATGGCCGCCAAGGTCACGGTGGCCATGATCATGACATTGAAAAACACGCCGAGATACAGCGCACGGAAGCCTCTCAGAAAGGCTGCCGGCTTGCCGGAGTAGCGCAACTCATAGAAGGCAATGTCCGTGAGAGCCCCCGAACGCCTCCAGAGTTTCGCGTAAAAGAAAACGGTGCACATCCCCGTGATCAGAAAGGCCCACCAGACCCAGTTTTGACTCACGCCGCCGTTACGGACGAGGTCGGTGACCAGGTTTGGAGTGTCGGTGGAGAATGTCGTCGCCACCATCGACGTGCCCAACAACCACCAGGGCAGTCTCCGCCCCGAGAGGAAGAACTCTTGGGTACCCTTACCGGCGCGTCGGGCGAAGGCCACTCCCACAGCGACGGCGATGCCGCCATAGAGAAGAACAACGGCCCAATCAACAAAGGTTAGCTGCATCTGGTCACGACCCCGTCGCTGACATGTTTACAGGCGCGCCTTGTGGCCGGTGAAAATACACGAAACGAGGCACTCCGCTCTTTGCGATGGGACGGGGGCCTTACGATCTCGCTGCGAACCAAGCCGAGAGATCCCCAGGATACCGACCCTGTGACACCAGCTCGCTGATGCGCTTGACGGCGTGCTTCCTATCCAACGGGAAGGTGATCCCGAACCACGGATCCTCGGCCAACAGCACGCGGACGCGAGTGCGTCCGACAGCGATCTCGTCGTTCAACACATTCCCCGCAACAAATTCGGCTTCCGGCTGCCTTTCAGACTCTCTGAGAAACTCCACGAAGCGGCGTCTGAGGAGCGGGAAGACGGTCGGTAGGAAACCCCAGAGACTCATGGACACGATCTCCGTGCCGTCCAAGGTGCGGAGTTCACCACCTTCGGCCAATCCCGTGATGCGGCCATCGCGCTCAGCGATATCCCTGACTTCCGTCACCATTTCGAGATACCCTTCGCCGTCGATGCGGCACAGGCCACGGGAGACCCCCCCCTCAGAGGAAAGCGTGTCACGCAACCGATACCCGACCATCGCGAACGCCGGTTGCCGATCGGCCACGACCTGATGCAGGTGATCGTGGAGCATGGTGTATGCCGATGCGCCATAGAAGTCGTCGGCGTTGCACGCGGCAAACGTGCCGTCAACGACCTGCTCCGCCATCAGCAACGCATGACCGGCTCCCCACGGTTTCTTGCGATCGGCAGGTATCGAGAAACCCTTCGGGACGTCCTCCATCCTCTGATGCACGAGGGCGCACACAATCGCGCCGGCAAGCCGATCCCTGATGTGCTCGCGGAATAACTGTTCCAGTTCGGGACGGATGACGAACACGATCTTGGAAAATCCGGACCGGACGGCGTCATAGACGCCGTAATCCAGCAGTGCCTCCCCGTTCGGGCCAATGCCGTCCAGCTGTTTCAGTCCACCATACCGAGTCGATAGGCCGGCTGCGAGGATCACCAGGGATGGCTTCATACGATGAGCAAGGCACGGAACATGGTTCAGACGCCGCACGGCGCGCGACACGAAATGTTACGGCGTCGAGACCCGTTTCGCGATGGGTGGGTGTACTCTCGGGACGGAATCGGGACGGAAAAGGAAGGCGCCGATACCGCAACCGGAGAGCATATTCCGGAATTGGCATCGGCGGGGGGTAGGGAGGCCCAGTAGTTTTATCTAGTACCGACGGTACAACCGCGGGTTCGGGCGATAACGCAACTCTTCGTGCGAGGTCTCGCGGACGACGCACGGTTCGGCGCACAGCCAACCATACCGCTGGCGGAAACGTGGGGCGAACTGTTCCATCCACCTTTCGACGCTGCCGCCTCGCTTCAGGAATCGCGTCATCAGCGCGGCCTGGAGCCCGTTATACGCCGCAAGCGGTGTCGGAGACTTCGAGAGGTACGATCGTCCAAGAAGCATCGTCATATCCCCAGGATCGCCATGCCCACCGTGATTGCCAGAAGTGCGAAAGCTTGGATCTTCTGCTCCTGCGTCAGCATCGTCTTCTGCTCCTGACCAACGGTTGTTTCACCCCGAAGCAACACTCGTGCCGTCTCGCTATGATCTTGTAAGTAATTGTTGTGTAATCACTTAGGTGGTCATCGCCTGACCGGCCCTCCAGCCTGCATGTCCGGTTTTGGGAATCGCCGGTACCAAGAACGAACGGCGAGACCACATTGTCTCTTCCACCCGAGGATCTGCCCGGGTGTCCGTCGAGCAGCCCTACGATCGCCTCGACTCCGCTGAGCGCCTCCTCGGCCCCGCCAGGAATTGGCACCGCTCACAAACCCCGGTCTGATACCGCACCGTCTGCCCACGCCGGCGGCACATTGCCATCTCCCTCGGGTCGAACACGGAGCGCCCCGGTCGCATACCGGACCCACTTCAATTAGCTTTACCCATCTGAGATCGTTCATTTATACACGTACCCGATACCTGCATCGACTCTGCCACCAATGGGTCCATCACTTCGGGATCCTGATATTCGTTCTTCCTGATGCACTTCTGCAGAGGCACACATGTTGAGATTCTTTCCATTCCGCAACCGCTCCTTCGGGCGTCTCCCGCGCTCGGCCCTCGTTGTCCCGGCAGCTGCCGCCCTGTCGCTGACGGCATGCGAGACCGGTCCTCGGCAAACAGCGTTCATCGATCGGCTCGGTACCGACACCATGGCCATCGAGGTCTACACGCGTACCGCTGATCGCATCGAGGGGGACGTACTCGTACGTTCTCCGGTCACCCGCGTCGCCCACTACGTCGGCGAGCTTTCTCCCGAGGGAACGATCTCGCGATTCGAGGTCGCTTGGAAAACCCCCGCCGAGAACCCCGAAGGGCCACCGCCCCAAGAATTCACCGTCACCATGGAGGGCGACAGCGCCACGGTAGAACGAAAGGGTGGGGAGACTGAGGGAACCATGCGCGTCGCGACTCCGCCCGGCACCATTCCGGTCGTCGGCACCACACCGATCACCTACGCGGTGCTGGAGCAGGCGGTCAAACAGGCTATCGCCGAGGGCGCCGATAGCCTTCCGCTGACCCTGCTGTCGGCGAGCGGGCGGATGAGACCCAATGCGCTCGTGCGCCACAGCACCGATTCCGTGTCGGTGGACTTCTTTGGCAGCCCGATGGTTGCCAGCGTCGAGTCGGACGGCCGGGTGTCCGGAAGATCCGGAGAGCAAACGACGATGAAGGTCGTTGGCGAGCGCGTCTCGAGAATCGACGTTGACAACCTTGCCTCTGACTTCGCCGCCAGGGATGCCAGAGGCGAGGGACTCGGTGTTCCCTCGCCGGGCGCCACGCTGGAGAAACAGGCCGGCGGAGCAAACTTTGAGGTGGTCTACAGTCGTCCGGCCACACGGGGCCGCGAGATCTTCGGCGGCCTGGTGCCGTGGAACGAAGTGTGGCGCACGGGGGCCAATGCCGCCACGATCTTCACCACCGACCGGAATCTGGTCATGGGCGATGCCCGGATCCCGGCAGGTTCCTACACCCTCTGGACGATCTTTACGCCGGAGAGTGCCACACTCATCATCAACAGCCAGACGGGGCAGTGGGGAACGGCGTACGACGCGACGCAAGATTTCGTGCGCGTGCCTTTGACGCAGGAAACGCTCTCCGAACCTGTTGAGCGATTCGCGATCGACATCGAGGAAGCGGATGGCGGTGCCGTGCTGCAGCTGAGCTGGGACACCTCCCGTTTCTCCATTCCGATGACGGTACGGTAAGAGAACCGGCGCGACGCTGCCTGTTGGCGGCTATGAGATGAGGAGGGGAGCCGAGTGGCCCCCTCTTCTTCGTCGCGCTCGTCGCGCTCGGCGGTAGGCGGGTAGGCGGGTAGGCGGGTAGGCGGGTAGGCGGGTAGGCGGGTAGGCGGGTAGGCGGGTAGGCGGGTAGGCGGGTAGGCGGGTAGGCGAGCCAGAAGCTAGCGCATGATGTCAGGCAATCAAGTGCGAAGGCTGTTTCGCTCCTCCGGCTGCACAAAGCCAAGCTCGTCTGCCAGGTAGACGATGTAGGCGAGCTCTGCTAGTGATCCGAGCGCGATGTCCAGAAATCGCCGGAACTCACGTGGCCCCCGCCTTGCAGAACCTTCCACTATGTTTGCCGCCGCAGAGAACGCAGATCGACGAGCTTGTGATGTCAATCCGTATTGCTCAGTTCTTGGCCACGTGGCGGTGGCACGATAGATGGCGATCACGAGGCCGTGGCTAGCCGTCCACGCCTTCAGTCGCTCATAGGGCTTGCTCGCCAGTCTTGCCGGCGTCCTTACGTGGTGCGCCATAAGGGTTAGTATACTTGCTCCTGTGCGGAGATCATCATCATTCTCTTGCGAGGACGTATCGTTTCTTGACACTAACACGACTAACAACCCGCCTACCCGCCTACGGACTGCACAGAGTAGTTTCCCTGCGATGACGCCAGACCACCAACCTACTCTCGCCCGAGACATGGGTCTCCTCGGCCTCGCTGCCACCGGCATCTGCTCCATGATGGGCGCCGCCATCAATGTCGTTCCCGTGATGCTCCAGCGGAACGTGCCGGGAATAGGACCGTACGTACTTCCAGCATATTTCTTGGGAGTCATCCCGGCGGTCCTCGCAGCCCTCGCGTACGCCGTGCTGGCCTCTGCCATGCCCAGAGCGGGCGGAAGTTACATCTACGCCAGCCGCTCGCTTCATCCCTTCCTCGGCTTCATTGCAAGCTTCTCGCAGTGGTTTGGCCTGTGCATTGCCATCGGCGTCGTATCCTATCTCATCACTCCGTTCCTCCGCGACATCGCCATCGCCCTGGGGCTGACAGCTGTGGCTCAGACCTTGGGGACAGGGTGGGTGCGGGTCACGCTGGCACTGTTGTTCCTCTGGACTTTCACGGGCGTCAATCTCCGCGGTGTCAAGTTCTACGAGCGAACCCTCGTGCCCCTCATGTTCTTGATGTTCGCAGGGGGAGTCGTGGTAATCATCTCCGGCTTCGCCTTTGACCATACCGATTTCATCGCCGCGGTGGCCCAGCGCGAGGGTGTGATCGTTGAGTTGCCGGAAGCCGTACCGCTCGACCCGCTGAAGCTGCTGGCCGCATCCGTGATTCTCTTTTCCAGTTTCATCGGCTTTGACTCGATCGCCCAGGCGGGCGGAGAGGCAAAACACCCCAATCGCACGCTCCCGCTTGCCATCGGCATTACGGTCGCCAGCGTCGGGACGTTCTACTTCCTGTTCACAGCTGCGATCTACCGGGCCGTTCCCTGGAACTTCATCGCCGCTCGCGCTACCACGACGGATCTCACGGCGCCGGGTTTGCTCGGGTACCTTCTCTCACCCGGCTGGACGGTGATCATCGTGGCCGGGGCGGCCATCGCATTGATCAACGACCTGCCGGCCATGGTGCTTGCGGTTTCTCGTCTGATGTTTGCGTGGGCTGAAGACGGGGTGTTTCCCTCCTGGGTCGCTACGGTCAATTCCCGCTGGCGCACACCACATGTGGCGATTGTGGGGAGCAGCCTCATGGCGTCGGCAGGTATTCTGGGAAGCCACCTGGCAGGAGATTTCTTCCTGGGTGTCGACATCCTCGTGACATCGCTGATAGTCAACTTTCTGTTGATGTGTCTGTCGGTTCTGTTCTTGCCACGGCGCAATCCCGCTCTGGCCCGAGAGATCCGGTTCATCAGGAATCGGCGCAGCCAGATCGCTCTGGGATTGGGGGGTGCATCTGTGCTGGCCGCTTATCTCACTGTGCACATTGTCAAGGACTTAACAGCACAAACTGCGGCCTGGTATTTTCACTCCACACCGATCTGGCTCCTCGTCATGGCCGTGGCGAGCGGGATCTACGTGGGCGAGTGGCGGAAGTTGCGCCGAAGCGGAGCAGATATCGAAAAGATCTTCGCCACGCTTCCCGCGCAATGATGCCAGCCAGTCAGCCCGGTCCATGGGCTGACGCCGGTGTAACCACCGAGGTTCTCGACATGCCGCCGCGCGCTTTGCCCAGGCAACCCGAGCGGAAGGTCTTGTGATCTAGGAAGCCTGCTCGAATCGCACGCGCTTCGCGCCCTCAGTCAGCGTGCGGGCGCACACCGCTCCGAACGCTTGCCAATCGCCCTCCAAATGCGCGAAGTGGTTGCAGGGAAACCACCCCATCGGAAGAAAGATGCGGCCCTGCGGCCCATAGAATACTCCGATGTCGTAGATGGCGAAGGGAAGACCGCGAAAGGCGTACTTTGGCATATACGCCCAAACCAAGTCGCCGGGCTGTGGGAAGACAGTGAGGTTCTCCGCCGGAAGCCGCGCGAGCTCGGGCAATGCGACGTCGGGGGGAATTTGCAGTGAGACCTCGGGGCCGGTCCACATGGCGTGCGTGCCGGTCATCTCCAAGGGTTGAGCCATTTGTTGCCACAACCTTGCACACGTCTCTGGAGCCTGTTCCTCGAGCAGCACGGCCGTGGCGGTCACATTCTCGTCCGGAAACGAGAGTCGAAGTCGTCTGGACGACACTGCAAGTACCCTTTCTCCGCTCAATGAACGGCTGATCGCTGATCGGTGAGCCCAACATCGACCCCACCTCGCTGGGCGGCTCAGGCAACGATAGCCCCTTCTGCGGACACTTCAAGTGGCTTGCCGCCCAACGTTCAACGCTGCACGGGTCGCCAACGAGAAAAACTGAGCGATGCGCTCCGCATCGAGCTCGCCGCACATGTACGGGGTCTCGCGACCAACGCCGCGTCGCATCGCAGTCAGCAGGCTCCGGGCGGGCTCAAAAAAATCCCGACCGAAATAGCTACTCGGCCGGGGCCATGCTAGGCTACGTGGACAGTGCTGTTATCGAGGACGTCTCAGCCTTTCCCGAACCAGAACGGCAGACAGTCCCTGGCCAAATCCGGCTCCCGGGTCATCGAGTCG
Source organism: Gemmatimonadota bacterium (assembly GCA_039590195.1). Classification (GTDB taxonomy): domain Bacteria; phylum Gemmatimonadota; class Gemmatimonadetes; order Gemmatimonadales; family GWC2-71-9; genus JBDHDY01. Next base: position 13,428 of record JBDHFY010000025.1, read on the forward strand.
GCGCGGCCTCCGCTCAAACCGTAAGGTGGGACGGGGGCGGGGGCGGGGGCGGGGGCGACCGAAGTGCCTGAACAGCCATGCAGGCCGGCCGCACACCGAGGCGAGAAGACTCAGCCACTTCATAGAGCCGACAAGACTGCCGCAACGAGGGTGAGTGCCATCAGAGCGAACGCCTGTATCCGCTGTTCCTGACTCATGCGAAATACTACTGATGACCGAAGGTTTTTGTTTCACAATGAAGCCGGACTCATGCGACCGTCGAGATGATAGACCGTAAGTGCGTTTATTGCAATCAGTTAAAGATGATGCCAGCTACTTGTCGCCAGACGGTGCGCCTCCGCTGTTGACGGCCTGGCCGGTTGCGGTCGAAGTTGTCCCAAGCGAGAGGTCTCCCAACGACCACCAACTGAGGGTGCTTCCCATCCCACATCCAGGAGCCTGCATGCGCTCAGCTCTGCTCACGGGACTGCTGCTGATCCTGCCCGCCGCCGCCCACGCGCAGCAACTTGCGGCCGACGATCCCCTACAGGGCCTCGACGCCTACATCACACAGGCCGTCGAAGACTGGAAGGTTCCCGGCCTGGCCATGGCGGTCGTCAAAGACGACTCGGTCGTCTTCGTCGGCAGCTATGGTGTTCGCACCCTCGGATCGAGCGATCCCATCACACCCCACACTCTCTTTGCCAATGCCTCGACCACCAAGGCCTTCACGTCGATGGCCATCGCGATGCTGGTTGATCAGGGCAAGCTCGCTTGGGATGATCCGGTCGCCAGATACCTGCCCACTTTCGTGCTTCGCGATCCGTACGCGACCCGAGAATTGACTCTCCGCGACCTGCTGACGCACAGGGTGGGTTTCGGCGACCCAGGGTTTCTTTGGTATGGCGTGGAGTTCGCATACCGCGACATGGTTCAGCGCCTCCGTCATGTAGAACCCGCGTCGAGTTTTCGCTCCCAGTTCGCCTACAACAACGTCGCCTACGCTACGGCCGGGGTCATTGCTGGAACAGTAGCCGGCACCGGCTGGGACGATCTGGTCGCTCAGCGAATCCTTGAACCGTTGGCCATGGGCGAGACCGTCACACAGGGAAGGTTGCTCGCCGATCGTGACAACGTCGCGTTGCCTCACGACCGCATTGCCGATACCGTCAAAGTCATTGATGGGATTGGGCTCATAGATCGCATTGCTGCGGCTGGGGCCATGTATTCGTCCGTGTTGGATATGACACGATGGATTCGCTTCCTTCTCAACGACGCGGCGGTTGACGGCCGGCAGTTAGTAAGCGATTCGGCCTTTGCGGAGATCTTCCGACCGCAGATCATTGTTTCCGAAGACCAGTTTTATCCGACCGCGCAGCTCACGCGTCCACACTTCACCGCCTACGGACTGGGATGGTTTCTCCAGGACTATCATGGCGAATTTGTGGCATTCCACACGGGGAGCATCGACGGAACCGTGGCGATCGTTGGCCTCATGCCGGACCAAGAGCTGGGCCTCGTGGTGTTTGCGAACCGCGACCACGTGGAGTTGCGGCATGCGCTGATGCTTCGGGTCTTTGACTCCTACCTCGGCGGACCGCAACGCGATTGGAGCACGGAGTTGCGGGTTCTGTACGACGGCTTGGCGCAAGAGGCCAGAGAGCAGGAGGCAAAGGTGGAGGAGCAGCGCGTGACAGGTACCCAGCCGACTCTCCCTCTCGCCGACTACGTGGGTGCATACACCGATAGCCTGTTCGGATCGGTGCGGATCTGGCTGGAGGGCAGTTCACTCGTGCTGGAACGATCGCCGTTCCTCACCGCCGATCTCTCCCACTGGCATTACGACGTATTCCGTACGGTGTGGCGGCACAGGTGGCTGGGGGACGGGCTGGTCACATTCCGGATCGGCGCGGACGGTAAGGTGGCCGCACTCGAAGCGCAGGGCAGAGTGCTCGGACGCGTCCGGGAGCCCGAACGCGACTCGGGTAACGGGTGAGTGTCAGTTTTCCCAGCCTCAGTCCGCGAGCACCCTCTGTAGGTACGCCTTGAGCCGCTCCCATGCGTCGAGCGCCGGGGCCTCCCTGAGCTCCTGGTCCTGGTCCACGCGCAGCCAGAAACCGTGATTCACGTCGTCGTAGATGTGAACGTCGTTGGCGACACCCACCGAACGAAGCGCCTCAACGAACCGCTCGACCTGGTCCGGAGGAATTCCCTGGTCGAGGGCGGCGAACGTTCCGTACACTTCGTGCTGGATAGTAGCTAGGCGTTCTGGATCTTCGATCAACGAGCCGTAGAAGATGGCCGTCCCCTCGTGGTTCTCGCCGCCCAGGGCGTAGCTCAACGCCACGCCGCCCCCGAAGCACCAACCCATCGCCGCCACTTTACCCGTGACATCCGCCCGCTCGCGCAGGAAACGAGCTGCAGCATCCAGGTTCGCGATGACCCGATCCGGATCCTCACGTGTCTCTCCTACCAGTGCCATGTTCTCTTCGCGGGTGCTGCCTGTCCGCCCGGAATACAAATCGGCAGCGAGCGCTACGTATCCCTCCGCCGCAAACGCATCCGCCATCTGACGGATCCGATCCACCAACCCGTTCCACTCGTGGATGAGTACGAGGGCAGGGAAGGGGCCTTCACCGTCGGGGATCGCTAGATAGCCCCGCGCTGCCGAATCCTGGGCAAAATACTGAACGTGCATTCCCTGGGGTGCCGGGGCCGTGCCCAGGACGGCGCTCGGAAGGATCCCCGCCGGTGTAGGCTGGATGGGAATCCCAGCTCCTTCTTGGCCTGCCGACGCGTCCCGCTCCGACGCCGCGCAGCCGGCCACCAGCACGGCAACAGCACAGGTGCCGCCCAAACGAAAGAAGTGACGGAAAAGGGGTAGTTGCATGGTGACTCCTTGACAGGGTAGTCGGGCGGCGAGCGGGACAGCGTCGGGCGGGGAATCTGTGCACCACCGCTCGAGCCCGCAAGGTCCCTCCCTACCGCGGAGGCAAAGGACGGGGCGGGCTCGGGGGGTGGGGCGGGGGCTGTGCTGCTCCGGTCTGACGCTCCATCTTTCACCACCCTACACATGCTGTCTTACCCGGCGAGATCGACTCACCGCCGGCGGGGTGGTCCCGCACCCGCCGTCAGGTGGAGGCCCAATGGTAAAATCACTCCCACTCGCGGTTGCGTTGGCCACGATCTGCAGCTCCGTCCACGCCCAAGTGGGGGGCGGGGGCGGGGGCGGGGGCGGAGGCCACGAATACCCGCAGTACCGTGAAATCCAGGCACGTCTTGCCCAGGGTTGGAACACGTGGAATACGCGGAGTGTCTTGTCGCACGTGCTCCTCCCAGAAGGCTTTGCGCTCAACCTGGCGTTCAAGCAGCACTACTGGCTCGACGAACAGTATCTGGCAGAAGCTCTCATCGGCAGATCCGGGGACAGGGTGGAGCAGATTCTACCGGGTCCGCATGCTCACGACGGCAGCTATACCAGACTCGACATCCGCTGGGAGCAGTTGGACGCGCGAGTCGAGACAGCCACCGCGGGATCAGATCTCGTCGTTCTCGTAACACCCGAGAGCGAACCCAGCTCCCCGGTGAAGCTCGTGGTCGAGACGGGGATGCTGTGGAATAGACCTGGCGCATTGTCCGAGGAAAGCAGCGTCCTGATAGCCGAGCTTTCAGGGCGAACGATCCGCGTTTACACCACGAGGGAGTCCGTGTTCGATCCCTACGTAGAGACGCTCACCCCACACCTTGTCCTCCCGGTCGAGGGACCGCTCGGTGTATCAACGGGCACACCGCGCTCACTCGATCAGATTAGCCGAGTCGTCGCCGAGCAACGCACCAGACAGGAGCGCGACGCCGCCACATACGGAGATCTCGCCGAGGCCTTCACCGCCATTCAAGCGGCAATATCGTGGAACACGATCTACGAGCCCAAGCTCGACAGGGTCGTGTCGACTGTCGGTCGATTGTGGAATGAAGAGTATGGCGGCTACGCTCTCTTTGGCTGGGACAACTTCTTCATCGCCTACATGACGGCTTTGTACAGTCGCGATCTCGCGTATGCGAACGTCATCGAGCACCTGCGTGGCAAGACGGAGCAGGGGTTCATTCCCAATGACAACGGTGGAAATGGCCGCAAGTCGTGGGATCACTCCCAGCCCCCAGTGGGTGGCATCATGGTCAAGGAGACATACAAGCGGTACCCGGAACGGTGGTTCCTCGAGGCCACATTCGATGACCTGCTCGACTGGAACCGCTGGTGGCCCAAACAACGCTTGAACAACGGATTGCTGAGCTACGGGTCGCACACCGCGAAGAACCCTTTCAGTGAGACACACCGACGCACCATGCGAGCGGCCGGCTATGAATCCGGCATGGACGACTCTCCCATGTACGAGGGTGTTGCGTTCAACCAGACCACGAACACGATGGAACTGCAGGACGTCGGGTTGAACAGCCTCTACATCGCCGATTGCCTGGCGCTGGCAGAGATCGCGAACGTGCTCGGCAGGCAGGAGGAAGCCCTGGAGCTACACCACCGGGCGGAGCGGTTCGCAGGAGCACTCGAGGGTCTGTGGGATGAGGAGATCGGATTCTACCTGAATCGGCATAGCGATACCGGCCGGCTCTCCAGGCGCCTCTCACCTACCTTGTTCTATCCAATGCTGGCGAGCGTGCCGGACACGGAGCGAGTAAGCCGAATGGTCAGAGACCATTTCTTCAATCCGGAGGAGTTTTGGGGGGAGTGGGTGCTCCCGTCCATTTCACGAAATGACCCGACGTTCGAGCGGCAGCGGTATTGGAAGGGCGCCATCTGGCCCCCGCTCAACTTTCTTTCATACTTGAGCCTGAGACAGTACGACCAACCTCGTGCGCAGCGTGAGTTGTCGGAACGCTCACTCAGGCTCTTCCTGAGCGAATGGGCGCGCAAGGGGTATGTCAGCGAGAACTATTCGTCCATATCGGGAACGGGCGATGACTCACGGCTGTCGAGTGACCGCTTTCATTCGTGGGGAGCGCTGTTCGGCATGATAGCCTTCATCGAGCGCGGCATCATGCCGGCGCCCGAACGAGCGATACAGTGAATCGACATTCGCCTGGAGCAACTGCGGTCGTGGGCCTTGCAGGCTTGCTTGGATCTCTTGTCCTCGCCGGGGCTTTCCGGGCGTCATCCGCACCTGACATCCTGCAGGACGTACCGGATTGGGAAAACCATCATGTCATAGGTCGGCAAAAGGAACCTCCCCACGCGACCCTGATGCCATACCCGGACAGGGCCATGGCTCTGAGCAACGAGCCGGTGCAATCGCCATACTACCGCTCGTTGAACGGCGCCTGGAAGTTTCACTGGGCGAGGAAGCCCGCCGACCGGCCCGTAGCATTCTACGAGGAAGCATACGACGTCAGCCAGTGGGATGACATCCCGGTGCCCGGCAACTGGGAATTGCAGGGGTACGGGGTACCCATTTACACGGACGAGGCGTATCCCTTTCCGGCAAATCCTCCGCATATCCCGCATGATTACAACCCCGTCGGTTCGTACCGCAGAACCTTTACAATCCCAGCCGATTGGGCCGGACGACAGATCCTCCTCCATTTCGGTGGCGTCAAATCAGCGATGTATGTGTGGGTGAACGGCACGGAAGTGGGGTACAGCCAGGGAAGCAAGACACCGGCGGAGTTCAATATCACGCCCTACGTTCGGGAAGGGGAAAACATTCTAGCGTTGGAGGTCTATCGCTGGAGCGACGGCGCATATCTCGAAGGGCAAGATTACTGGAAAATTAGCGGCATCGAACGCGATGTCTTCTTGTATTCGACGCCGGCGATTCATATTCGTGACTTGTTTGTGATCGGCGACCTCGACAACAGCTACACCGAAGGCACGCTGACGGTCGACGTGACCGTCACGAACTACTCGCCCGACGGTACCGGCATCCGCCTGATCGAACTGCATCTCATCGATGCGGCAGGCCAACCGGTCTTCACAGCGCCATTGGTTCGGGAGGTAGCCGTCGCCGGTGGCACCGAGACGACTGTTCAGTTCCAGCAGGACATTCCGCAGCCTGCGCGATGGACGGCTGAGACGCCGAGTCTGTATTCCCTCACGGTCACCCTCACCGAGGAGACCGATTCGATCACCGAGGTGATCGGGAGCAAGGTCGGATTCCGCAAGGTCGAGATTACTAACGGCCAGCTTCTCGTCAATGGCGTACCGATCACCTTGAAGGGCGTCAACCGTCACGAACATGAGCCGCAGACGGGCCGGGTGGTTTCCGAGGAAATGATGCTCAGGGACGTCCAGCTCATGAAACAGAACAACATCAACGCGGTGCGGACGAGTCATTATCCCAATGTGCCGCGCTGGTACGAGCTCACCGATCAATATGGTTTGTATGTGATCGACGAAGCCAACATCGAGTCACACGGGATGGGATACGATCCTGACAAAACGCTTGGCAACAACCCAGAGTGGTTGGAGGCACATCTCGAGCGCACGATCCGCATGGTAGAGCGAGACAAGAACCACCCGTCCATCATCATCTGGTCGTTGGGCAATGAGGGTGGTGATGGGGTCAACTTCCAGGAGACCTACCGGTGGATTCACGAGCGGGATCCCTCGCGTCCCGTCCAGTACGAGCAGGCCGGCCTGCGGTCGCACACCGACATCGTTGCGCCAATGTACGCTCGGATCGAGGAGTTGCAGGAATACGTGAGTCGAGAGCGGGACAGACCGCTCATCATGTGCGAGTACTCGCACGCGATGGGAAACAGCGTGGGGAATCTCCAAGACTACTGGGACGTCATCGACTCCCACCGCCAGCTCCAGGGTGGCTTCATCTGGGATTGGGTCGATCAAGGGTTACTGGAGTACACGGAGGACGGTGAGGCGTTCTGGGCATATGGTGGTGACTACGGCCCCGCCGACACGCCGAGCGACAAGAACTTCCTCATCAACGGCCTGGTGTTTCCGGACAGGAAACCGCACCCACACATGACGGAGGTGAAGAAGGTCTACCAGCACGTGAAGGCGGAGCTCGTCGACTCACTGCGCGCCACATTCAGGCTCGTCAATCGGTACGACTTCACCAACCTGCAATCAGTGGCTGTGACATGGGCGATCGTCGGCGACGATCAGACGCTCGTCGAATGGGCGCTTCCGCCCCTCGACGTGGCGCCCCACGACTCCATCACGATCAGCCTGCCATTACCGGAGATTCTTCACATGCCTGGCGTCGAGTACTTCCTCAACCTGCGCTACTCGACGGTTGAGGAAACGCCGCTCGTTCCGGCGGACTATGAGCTCGGTTGGGACCAGTTCCGGTTGAATTGGGGCATCCCGGTTGCGGCAACCGATATCACACACTTCCCGGAGGTCGAGCTGGTCACGGAGGGGCAAACCGCGCGGATCAAAGGCGAAAACTTCTCTGTGACGATCGATAAACAGGTTGGCGAGATCGTATCGCTCACGTACGGCGGCACTGAACTGATACGGTCTGGCCCCACACAAAACTTCTGGCGCGCGCCGACGGACAACGACTTCGGCAACGACATGCCGCGTCGTCTGGCCGTGTGGCGTGAGGCAGGGAGGAACAGAACTGTCGAGGAAGTCGACATCCGACAAGTCAGCTCTCACGAGGTCGTGGTCGACGTCCTGGCGACGTTGCCAGCGGTGGGAGCAAGCTACGCAACGACGTACCGAATCCTCGCCAGCGGCGACATTATCATCACCAATCGATTCGAGCCGGGGCACGAAAGTCTACCAGAAATGCCTCGCTTTGGCATGACCATGACTCTCCCGGTCGAGTTCGACAACATGGAGTGGTACGGAAGGGGACCCCACGAGAGTTACTGGGACCGCAAGACCGGCGCCGCGGTCGGTCTGTACCGTGGCTCCGTCATGGAGCAGTATCACCCGTACGTACGACCCCAGGAAAACGGCAACAAGACCGACACACGGTGGGTGGCTCTGACGAACGCTCAGGGCATCGGTCTCCTGGCGGTGGGCATGCCCTTGCTGAACGTAAGCGCACATCATTTCACGATAGAGGACTTCGACCCCGGCCTGGAGAAACGCCAGCGGCACACCTTCCACCTCGAGAAGCAGGACCTGGTCACCCTCAATCTGGATCATCGGCAGATGGGGGTAGGGGGTGACACCAGTTGGGGGGCAAGAACTCACCCGGAGTACACTCTCCCGGTTCGGGCCTACTCATACAGCATGCGCCTGCGTCCCTTTTCGGCCCCCGACCGCCCCATGGAGCTGAGCAAAGAGCGGTTCTCGCCGTAGCCAGGAAAGTGTCTACTACGCAATAGCTTACGCTGTTCACTTCACGAGCGGTTGATCAGCGGGCTCGGCAATCAGCTTTACGAGGACCGGTCTCGCTTATATTATTAGCGTTGCTAGTATATTCACCGATCACTGCAACGGAGACGAGGAGGGTCGCGTGGGCAGAGAGTCGTTGGGTGAGTTCGAGCAGCTGGTCCTGCTGGCCTGTATCCGATTGGGGGCCGAGGCCTATGCCGTTCCGATCATCGAGGAAATCGGGACCCGCACGGGCCGGACGACCTCACATGCTGCGGTGTACGTCGCCCTCCGACGGCTGGAGAAGAAAGGACTCGTCACATCCACGCTGGGTGACCCAACCCCGGAGCGGGGTGGGCGTGCCAAACGGTATTTCAGGGTAGAGCCGGCAGCCATGGGCCTCCTCCGAGAATCGCGCGACGCGCTCCTGAGCATGTGGCAAGATCTCGAAACGATGACGAAATGAATACATCGGAACCCAATAGCTCACACGCGCGCCGAAAGCCCAAGCCGCCCGCGCTCGCGGGGCGGCTTCTTCGCTCCTGGTTGCCGGCGGAGCGCCATGCCGACGTATTGGGCGACCTGGAGGAAGCATTTCGCGCACGCCTAGCGCAGTCCAGCCATAGGTGGTCCAGGCTGTGGTATTGGCGACAGGCCATCTGGTTGTCGGCTCGCCTGCTTCCCGAGCACGTGCGAGATCATTGGCTTCCGTTCACGCGCCACCCTGCCGCAAGCCACCACCGGCAAATGGCTGGCGCGACCGTGGGGAAGAATACGATGGGAACGCTGCTGCAGGACCTTCGCTATGCGATACGCGGGCTTCTCAGGAGTCCCGGTTTCACCGCGGTCACCGTTCTCACTCTGGGGCTCGGCATCGGAGCCAACACGGCCATCTTCAGCCTTGTGAACACTCTCTTGCTTCGGCCCCTGCCGTTCAGCGAACCCGAGCGATTGGTCCGAATGCGCGATGCCGTTGCCCGACCAGGACGGGAGCCTTGGCTCTATAACACCTCAACGCGCAGCTTCGTCGAAATGCGGGAACGAGCTGCTGTCTTCGATGGGATCGTCGCCCAGAGACACCGGATCTTCAATGTGACAGGCGACGCCAACCCGGCGCGGATCACAGGCCTCGGCGTATCAAGCAATTGGCTAGCGACTCTGGGGGTCGAGCCTGTCATGGGAAGGGGGTTTTCCGCCCAGGAAGAGCGTGAGGGCCGCAACAGTCGGGTCGTCGTGATCGGTTACGGACTCTGGCAGCGCCGCTTCGGCGGCAGAACGGAAGTGCTCGGACGGACGCTGAACCTAAATGGAGCACCGTACGCAATCATCGGCGTCATGCCGCCGAGGTTCAACTTCCCGTACGGTGGCGAGCTGTGGGTACCGGAAACTTTCGATCGGAGTAGCCCGAATTTCGATCCGCACGTGACCGCGCGGATCAGTTCGGGATTGACGCTGCAGGAGGCCCAGGTCGGCCTCAATGAACTGAGCCGCCACCTCGCCGAAGCCTATCCCGACACTCATGCGTCGGTGACACTGAGGGCAGTGCCGTTGCGCGAGGATCTGGTCAAGAATCATCCTCGCCTTGGTTTGTTCCTGTTGGGAGCAGTGGCTCTCCTCCTTCTCATCAGCTGTGCGAATGTCGCGAATCTACTGCTCGCGCGATCGCTGTCCCGGGAAAAGGAGTTTGCCACGCGTGCAGCGCTGGGAGCTTCGCGGGCAAGGCAAATCCGTCAACAGATCACGGAGAGTGTGCTTCTTGCCCTGTTCGGGGCTGCGTTAGGCCTTGCCTTGACGTCTGGGGTGACGGACTTGCTGGCAACGCTGAGTGTGTCGTCGACCGGAAGCCTCGGGGAGTTCTTCTCAGATATCCGCATCGACTGGCGGGTTCTCGTCTTCGGTGTGTTGACCGCGTTCGCGACTGCCATACTCTTCGGATTGATCCCGGCGCTCAGAGCGTCACGCCCCGACTTGCAAAGTCTCCTCAAGACCGGTGGGCGGACAGACCGTGCGGCCGGCGGGCGGAGCCTGAGAGCCTTGGTCGTCGCCGAGGTTGCGCTCGCACTAGTCCTGCTCACCGGTGCGGGAATGACGTTTCAAAATCTTTCAGCGCTCAGGCAACGGAATCTTGGATACAACCCCGAGAACCGTCTCATCGTGCATCTTGCCATGCCGGCCTTTAAGTACCGCGACATCTCGGCCAGGCTGCAGTTCGTACGGCAACTTACTGAGAGAGTCGAGGCAATTCCCGGTATCGCGTCGACGGGAGTGACACACCACCTACCCCTGAGCGACGGCTCCGATACCCGGCCGTTCAGCGTGGAGCACGGTCCGGCGTCAGAGCCGGGCAATCAGCTGTTGACCAACATCCGAATAGTAAGTTCAGGCTACCTCTCAACCATGGGTATCCCGCTCAAGCAGGGACGCTTCTTCACACCAGAGGAGAACGACGGGTCCGCACCGCCCGCCTTGATCGTCAGCGAACCGATGGCATTGCGATATTGGCCTGGCGAGAATCCGATTGGCAAACGCATGAAGTTCGGCGGCCTCGACTCGCAAAGCCCGTGGCGGACGGTAGTGGGCGTCGTCGGCGACGTCGAGGAACGTTACGAGGTGGAGGAAACCGCGTACATCCCCTACGGCCACGCTCCAGTCGGGGATTTGATGCTCGTGGCACGAACCGCGACGGACGCGAGGGCGTTGGCCAACGGCGTGCGCTCAACGATCTGGGACATTGACCCTGATCTTCCAGTTGACCGTGTCGAGACTATGCGGCAGTTGGTGCGCGCTTCCTTTTCACAAGAGCGGCTGGGCACATATCTGATCGGCATGTTTGCCGTCTTTGGATTGAGCATCGCCCTGCTTGGATTGTATGGAGTCATCTCGTACGTGATGGGCCAGCGGACCCATGAACTTGGCATTCGGATTGCGTTGGGGTCGGGACCGCCTGGAATCATCAGGCTCGTGCTCAGGCAAGGTGCCGCGCTTGCCCTCGGGGGAATCGCCGTCGGTGTACCGGGGGCTCTTCTCTTGACCCGTGTGATGGCAACCACGCTCGCCGGAGCCAACCCCAACGTGCCCCTCGACGTACGCGTCCTCGCCGAGGCAACCACTCTCGAGCCAGCAACCTACGCGGGACTCATCGGGCTCTTTCTGGCCGTCGCTCTCCTCGCTAGTTATCTACCGGCTCGCCGCGCGACGCGGATTGACCCGGTGGAAGCCCTGAGGGTTGAGTAACGCAGCTGGGTGGCAACGCTATCGCGCCTTCACGACACCTGCCCCAAAGCTCGTCAGCGCCGAGCCGGCGATGAAGCCACCCGCCACGACGTACATGGGTCGTTGAACGTCGTCCCCAAAACGCCTCACCAAGATGGCGCGAACGACCAGTGCGACCATGGCTGTCCAGCCGGCCACCGGATTGTTGATGAGCAGCCCGGTGGCGAAAAGAATGCCGATCTGTCGGGCCGGTCCGCCGATCAGCTGCACCAGTGCGCCCGGCACGGCCCAGATCAGTAGCGACACCGCCAACGCGGGACTGGCGCCCGCCGCGATCGTCGCCGCAAACACCCGATCTACTGGTGGGAAGAGATCGTTGCTGAAATAGGCTCCGTGAAACAGCAGGACTACGACGGCGGCCACACTCACGCCGAAGATTTCGGCGAAGTACTGTTGCCTTCGGCCTTGCCGCTCGAACTCGGGGTATTTGCCGCCTCCCCGCAGGATCCATCCGGCCTTGAGATCGTAACCCATGTCGGCAAACGCCGGCCCCGTTGCAGCCGTGAAACCCACGAGGAAAGCCAGCGGCAGGGGCGGGAAGCCGACGATCATTCCCAACACCAGAAAGATCAGCGCTGTGGCAAAGGCCGGAAACCAGCCGGCGTGCATCGCCGATATTCCGACGATCAGCTCCGACACGAGCGCTGCAAGGGCGGCAAAGAACACGAAGCCAATGAGCATGCCGGCAGACATCTCCGAATACAACCCGGCCAGCAGCGCCATGATCGCCGCCGCTCCCACAAAGGCCAGAAAGCCAAGACCAATAACACGGCCCGAATCCCTTGAAGAAGTGGGGGCGGCGCCCCCCGAAGAACTCTGCGGCAACCGTCTTCTGGCGACGACGAACACAATCTGGCACAGGGCCACCGTTCCTGCACCGATCATGACACCGTGTGGAACGTACAATGCGTCAATATCCACGCCCAACACGTTGGGGGAATAACCCCGCACGAGCAGGCCTGCGCCGAGCATGCTGAGCGCCCACATGTTTCCGATCCAACAAACGCCAAACACATCCATTGGAACCCCCAGCAACTGGCCGACCCCGCCCATGACGCCTCCTACACCGAGCAGCCTGGCCCGCTTTCCCCCACGATCGCCGGCGATGAGGCATTCCGCGGTCGCCACGCCGGACGGCCACAGTCCCGTCGCAGGATAGATCTTGGAATCGAAGACCCGATACAGGATCGTCGCATCGATGAGCAGACCGAGGAATGCGCCAAGCATCATGATCGGCGCGAGCTCCGGTCGACCTACGAGCCACAGCACGCCCATCGGCAGCAGAATGGCGTTGGCCCCGCCGAACGTGGCGCCGGAGATGACGGTCTGCATGAGGTTTTGGCGCGGGACGCTTCCGAACGACTTGAAGAGCGCGAGGGGAATTCTCGCCACGGCAATCGCAACAACCGCACCGATGATGGAGCTGTTGGGTGTTATTCCGACTCGCGTAAGTAGCTCCAACCCGATAATGACACCGAGGATGGCGAGCACGGTTCCGAAAATGAAGGTCTTGGGTTCGAAGAAGGACGGGTGTCTCCGTGGAACGTCACGGACCTCGTACGCCTCCACGGACACTGCGGCTCTGTGCCCGGGGTCAGTCATTCATGGTCCATGGGATCGAACGTTTGTCCTCCCCTGCTGAAAGCGATCGAGACCCTTTGACGAACGAACCGGTGCGAGCAGGAGTGAGCGGCACGGTGAGCAACGGCATCACACCAGTTGTGCGACAGCCGTGGCCACGAGGCGTCTGGCCAGGAGCGTCGGACGGCCGGAGACATCGGCCACGGTTTGGCGCATCGCCTCCGTGTATCCTATGCAATGCATGACGATGAAATCGACCTCTGCGAGTTCTTGCGCCGCCTCGACGATTCGACTTTCTGTATAGGGGGATGCGTGGCTCAGCTGCAGCGTCTGGTCGTGCCTTGGGTGAAAGTGAAATTCCGCCATCTGTTCGAACAGGGGGACCATAACTCCGATCGAACCAGCGTTCTCCGCAAACGCCGCCGTTGCGTGATCGACGATGGCCTGTGCTTCGAGAAAGAGGCCGCCCCCCTTTAGCCCGCCGAAATGGCCGGTGCAGAGCAGCACCACAGCCAGGAAGTCTTCATTCGCGAGCCGCGTAAGGAGTTCCTGCAATCGCTCACGCATCCAACCCATGCCAACAACGACCTCGCTGCCGTCTCTCAGCCGGGTCACGAGATGTCGATCGCCTGTAGTCGGACTGATCTCACCGATAACCTGGTGACTCATCCCGTCCAGCACTCCGTACTCCACTACCTCGATGCCATCCCCGATCCACGAAATCATCTCCGGCACGAGATCGGCGCGTGGGGTCTGACCGATGGTGACGAATGCAGCGCGTTTGTTGGTGTTCTGCACAGCCATCGTGGAGCGTGCCTGCCTCATGGCAATGGGTGAGCGGCTGTCGACGACGGCCGCGTTGGGAGAGCCCACTGTCCGGCGAGTCCACCTATATAAGGAATGGGCGATGCCCACACCAAGCTACACCTAACGGGACGATCCTGTCCACATCGTCGCCGAGAGCATGCCTCGCCGCTGTCAGCAGGCCGTGGGAGCGTCTGCTGTCCCGACGTCGGGGCTCCCCGTTCTGGAGCTTGCCGTTCCGCTTCCCTTGGGTGTATCGTCCCCTTCACTGTTTGCCACCTCAGCGGGAGTGGGAAAGATCTCTGAAGAAGTGCCGGCGGAGCGCACCGACCTTCGACGGATCCGCCAGGACGAACTCGAGCCGCTGTCGATCGGCGCCTGGATTCTGGGCGCCGGCGGCGGGGGCAACCCGTATCATTCCTATTTGAATATCCGACAATTGTACCGACAGGGACGTTACGTCACGTTGCTCGATCCGGTCGCGTTGCAGGACGATGCCATAGTCGCCGTCGTGTCGAACATGGGGGCTCCTCTCGTAGGACAGGAGCGGCTGAGTGATCCCGCATTCGCCGCCAGGCCAGTGCAGATGATGCAGACGTACCTGGGGCGACAGTTCGACGCAGTCATGTCACTGGAGATCGGCGGTGGGAATGCGATTCAGCCCCTCCTCGTGGCCGCCATGATGGACCTACCCGTCCTGGATGCAGACACCATGGGGCGGGCGTATCCTGAAGCTCCCATGACCAGCTTCGCGATCGGCGACCTGCAGCCGTACCCACTCACGCTCGCCGATATTCGCGACAACGAGGTCATCGTGCCTCGCGCCGTCAGTTGGCAGTGGATGGAACGGATCAGCCGCAAGGTCTGCACCGAAGTGGGATCCATCGCAGCCACCTGCAAGGCACCGCGCACCGGCAGAGAAGTAAAGGAGTGGGGAATTCTCTACACGGTTACCAAGGCCATCAATATCGGTCGGGCGGTCCAGGAGGCGCGCCGTCTCCACAACGATCCCATCGAGGCGGTTCTCCAAATCGAGGGCGGCAAGTTGCTCTTCCGGGGAAAGGTGGTCGATGTGGATCGTCGCACGACGGAAGGATTCCTTCGTGGAGCAGCTCGCATCGTGGGCCTCGACAGCTACCGGCATCACGAGTTCCGGCTGGAATTCCAAAACGAGTTTGCCATCGGCTTGCTGGATGGTCAGGCTAACGTGATGGTCCCCGACATCATCTGCGTCTTGGACAGCCTCTCCGGCGAGGCTGTTGGCACCGAGACCCTACGATACGGCCAACGAGTAGCGGTCGTTGCGTTGCCGGCGCCGGAGATTCAGAAAACTGAGAAAGGGCTGCAACACGTGGGGCCCCGTGCCTTCGGCTACAATCTCGATTTCCACTCGGTATTCGAGTCATCAGGATGAGGAGAATCGGTATCGACGTGGGTGGAACGAATACCGATGCCGTGCTGGTCGAGAACGACGCGGTGCTCGGAGCCGTGAAGACTCCCACGACAGACAACGTCACCGACGGGATCAAGTCCGCTCTCAAAGATCTCTTGGCGGCAGTTGGCGGGAGCGCAGGACCGGTCGACGCGGTCATGATCGGCACGACGCACTTCACCAACGCCGTCGTCCAGCGCCGCGATCTCACCCGCGTAGCAGCGGTCCGTGTCGGGTTACCGGCGAGCGCGTCTCTCCCACCCTTTGTAGACTGGCCCGAAGACCTCACCGAGCTTGCCCGAGGGGAAGTGTTCTTGGTGGAGGGTGGGCATGAGTACGACGGCCGCCCACTCGTCCCGTTTGACCGGGCCGAGATGCAGAGAGTTGCCGGCAGGATCCACGATAGCGGCATCACGTCCGTCGCGGTTTGTAGTGTCTTCTCCCCACTCACCTCCGAGTGCGAAGAGGCGGCTGCAGAAATCTTGCGGTCGCTCAGCCCCGACGTCCACGTCACCGTGTCACACGAGCTGGGACGCATCGGGCTTCTCGAGCGCGAGAACGCGACCATCCTCAATGCGTGCCTCATCGACTTGGCTTGCCGGACAACACGAGCATTCACGGACGCCCTCCGTGAGAGCGAGATCGACGCACCACTCTACCTGACCCAGAATGACGGGACGGTTGCCAGGTCTGATCACGCCGAGACCTTTCCCGTATACAGCATCGCGTCTGGTCCGACCAACAGCATGCGTGGCGCCGCGTTCCTCTCTCAGTTAGACCACGCCATGGTAATCGACGTGGGGGGGACCACCACGGATGTGGGGTGTCTCAAGGGCGGCTTTCCCCGACAGGCAAACAACGTCGTCGAGATCGGGGGCGTTCGAACCCTCTTCCGCATGCCGGATCTGCTGTCTATCGCCCTCGGTGGAGGCACCATCATCGACCCTGCACGATCGACCATCGGTCCGCACAGCGTCGGACATCGCATAACCGAAGAAGCCCGTGTGTTTGGTGGAACGCAGCTGACCGCGACGGATATCGGAGTGGCCGCTGGCCTGATCGAATTGGGGGAACGTCGCCTGATCGCCGACGTGGATTCGAGCACGGTTGATGCGTACCGAAAACGAATTGCAGGCATGCTTGACGAGAGTGTCGATCGCATGAAGACCGACGCGGTGCCGCTACCACTCATTGCCGTTGGTGGCGGAGCGTTTCTGGTTCCCGAATCCATGTCGGGGATTGCCGAGGTAGTCCGTGTCGATCATGCAGCGGTAGCCAATGCCGTTGGTGCCGCCATGGCACAGGTCAGCGGTGAAGTCGACCAGATCTTCAGCGACCTCGGACGCGACAGTGCGATTGAGCAGGCGACTGTTCTCGCCCAGGAGCGGGCCGTCGAGGCCGGCGCCGACGAACGCTCTCTCACGGTCGTGGAAATCGAGGATGTGCCCCTGTCATATCTGCCCGGAGACGCGCGGCGGGTGCGGGTGCGGGTGGTGGGCGACACGGAGGCGGGCGCTCCATGACCATTCCCTTCATCCTCGCCATGTTCGTGCTCCCCGTCGGGATCATCTCCCTGGCGGTGGTTTTGGCTCGTATCACCCGCGATGATACTCGCCCGAACCGGAGGGGTGACGGATGATGCAGGAGAGCGCGAGCACCGTACACGTCACCGCCGATCCCTGGGCGGTGACGGCGTTCTTCGCATATCTCCTCGTCATCATCGGAATCGGATTCTACGCGCGGAGATTCTCCTCGGCGGGCGTGAGCGAATTCTTTGTTGGCGGCCGGAAGATGCATCGCTTCGTCGTGGCTCTTTCGGCAGTCGTGTCCGGTCGGAGTGCGTGGCTGCTCCTTGGGGTCACGGGCATGGCGTATGCCAGTGGCGCGAGCGCCGTGTGGGCGGTCACCGGTTATATCACCGCCGAAGTCTTTCTCTTTGTCTTTTACGCCCCCAGGCTCAGGCGCTTCGCCGAGGCCTACGACTGCGTGACTCTCCCTGACTTCTTCGCCGTGCGGTTCGGCGATCGCGATGGCCGGCTGCGCGCCGTCCTCATCATGGTCATCCTGATTTTCATGGTGGGGTACGTGTCCTCGCAGTTTGTGGGCGGTGGCAAGGCTTTCGCCGCGAGCTTCGGCCTGAATCCCACCGCCGGTATCCTGCTTACTGCACTGATTGTACTGGCCTACACGACATTAGGGGGATTCCTGGCGGTGAGCCTGAGCGACACGTTGCAGGCATGCATCATGATCGTTGCGCTGGTCGTCGTGCCGGTAATCGCTATCGCGGACGGTGGAGGATTGGCGGCCGTGGTCGCCGAGCTGCAGACTCTTGATCCAACGATGATCGACCCCGTGGCACTGTCCGCCGGTGTGATCATCGGGTTTCTCGGAATCGGTCTCGGCTCACCGGGCAACCCGCACATCATCGTGCGCTACATGTCGATTGCCGATCCCGACCAACTTCGCTATTCCGCGGTGGTGGGGACCATCTGGAACGTGGTGATGGCGTGGGGGGCCGTCTTCATCGGGCTTGCGGGCCGCGTCTATTTTCCTGATGTGGCACTCCTTCCGGACGCGGACACGGAGCAGTTGTACCCGCTACTTGCGTCACAGCACCTCAGTCCGGTGTTCTTCGGCGTCGTAGTGGCGTCGATCTTCGCGGCCATCATATCCACTGCCGACTCCCAGCTCTTGGTTGCCGCCTCGAGCGTGGTACGAGACTTCTACGAGAAGATCCTTCACCGAGGCGAGACGATCCCCCAACGACGCTTAGTGTTGTACAGCCGCATCGTGGTGGGGTTGCTGGTGGTGGTGTCCGTCGTCGTCGGCATGCTGGCCGAGGAATTAGTGTTCTGGCTCGTGCTCTTCGCCTGGGCGGGGCTCGGCGCAGCCATAGGCCCCACCTCGATCCTTGCCCTCTACTGGCGCCGGACGACTCGTGCAGGTGTGATCGCGGGCCTCGTCACCGGTACGGCCGTCACGATCATCTGGGAAAAGACTCCGTTCCTCAGTCAACTGCTCTATGAACTGATCCCCGCGTTTTTCGCCGGGCTGGCGGTTACCGTGCTCGTAAGCTACCTCACGCAGCCGCCAGAGGATGTGGACCGCGTATTCGACAGTATGGTTGCGCAAAGAAGCGAGACCATGTAGTGCTCGCGCCCTTGGCCGCCGTAAAGTTTCACACAAGAGAATGAGGTTTTCCACATGAGCGTATCTCATTTCAAATAAACAACTTACTGGCACACATCCGTCACTCGCTGACGGCTGATTGTCATCATGAATCGTGACCGTCTAGTGACCGGGATCCTGCCGAACCGGAAGACCTGTCGGCAGTGTTTGGAGGGACGAGATAGCCAGGCCGCACGCACCCTCCGGAGCCGGAGACGGCATCCCGAGCCACTCCCGATGTCGGCCAAGCGCTCTTCGCCACCTCCGACGCCACCCCATGGCGCGAGTATCGGGTTCTACGGTGGAGAATGGATCGAGACCGGCGGCTGCCTCATCCTGACTCGGCGAGCTGCGCACCACGCCACCCTGCGGCCCGCGGTTCGCCCGGCCGACTGCATGCGTGTTGCAGCGATCGATTTCGTTGGCGTCGCGTCACAACGCCAGCCATCGGTGATGAGCTCCACCAACGCCTTTACTTCCCTGTCGCTTTGTTAGGAGGTCGTGCTGTCCCTTCCGGCCGACCTTCTCTCATTCCGACGAGAGGCGCTTCCCACCATGGCGCTCGTTGCTTCCGCACCATTGGCCTGCGGCGTATGTTCAGCCTCGCTGACACAACCATCCAGTCAATCTGTGTTCTGTACGGAGAGAACAATGCGCAAGACAGCAACCTCATCCGCGTTGACCGCTGTTGGGATCCTCAGCACGGTCCTCGTGTTGGGATCATCGGTCGACGGCCG
>JBDHFY010000026.1:0-21993 GCA_039590195.1 Gemmatimonadota bacterium
TGCGGAACTCTTTCTTCAGTCGGTAGATCGCGGCGGGGTCATCGAAGGAGAGGGTCTTGAGCGCCACGGATCGCTCTCGCATGCGATCGTAGGCCTCGTAGACGACGCCCATTCCTCCGGCGCCGAGGCGGCGTTCGATGCGGTAGCGGTCGGCAACAGCAGCCTGGAGGCGATCCAGTTGGTCGACCATCGGCAGACCTTTCGTGCCGTACGCAAGCATTCATCATACGGCCCAAACCTGGGGCCGTCCATAGGAGTGCGGCGGCGCTCGACGGCGCCAGCCGGAGAGCGCCGAGCGCCGCCAGTCCCCTTTCCTTTCACGACTCGAGTGACAACCGCGGAATCCCGGAAGGCTCCCCCACGACCAAAGGGATCTTTCCGCTTCGGTTTGCAGCGGTCAGCGGGGTTCGGGCCGTGGATGGTCAGGAAGCCCGCCGAGCATTGCGATCACGGACGCGCACGCTGTCCGGGAGTACCGCGCTCGGCGGTCGAGTCGCCCACTGATCAAGAGGAAAACAGCCAAGGAGCGAGCTACCGCCCCCCTATCCCGTCCCGTTCAGCATCGCCACTCGTTGCTCCGTGGTGGGCGGCTCCGGCGCCACGGCACTGGGCGCAGTCCCGCTCGTCGTCGACGGCTTCCCGCCGCTCCCCAGCGCACGCCGCAACTCGAGGATGCGTGATACCACCTGAAACCAGAACGGGCCGCCGAGCCCAAGCAAAAAGCCTGTCAGCAAGACCGCCAGCCAGCTCCAGGGGGTATTCTGAGACGCAGGATACCGGTCGTAGCCGATCGGCAGAGCTCGGTTACCGAGGGACTGGAGACTCGCACGGACATCCTGCAACCCGTTCTGGATTTGCTTGACAGCTTCTTCTTGCTGTAGCTCCGGGAGCGCCCGCGTCACACGTTGCTCCGTCTCCCTCCAATCCTCCTGAAACTCTTCGCTCTGTGCTATCACCGCTGCCGCAGCCTGCGGGTCCCGGGTGAAGTGATCGAAGATCCGGACCGCGTTGATGTTTGCGATGAACGCGAGGGCGATGCCGGCAAGCACGGAAAGGAGCTTCGCGCGGCGCGTGAAGAAGTCGCTGGCGGCCGAGCCGAGCATTTCGAACTCCCGGGCCAGTCGGTCCACAACGTCCTTCAGCTCTCCCTCTCCCATCTGACGAAGGTGTTTGCCCGGTTCTGTCTGTCCGAGCCGTCGCAGAAACTCCTCGGTCGACAGCTTCTCGAGCTTTCGCAGAGGACCTTGCCACTTCGAGTCAGGAAGTAGGGGATTGGCCAGCATCTTATCGAGGAATCGTTGCCGCACGGCCTCGGCTTTCGCGAGCGTGTCTCGCAGCGATTGGTCGATCCGCGGCTCGAGATCGCGCTCGTAGAGGCGCTCGAGCATCTTCTTGAGCCCGGCTGGCCGCAGCCGCAGTACACGGTGAACGACTTCGACCAGGAGCGAACTCACCGATGCGAGCGCGAGCATGGTGAGCGCCAGGGCGAGGGAAGCATCGAGGAGTGGCATGGCAGGTCTCCCGTCTCTGCAGCAGGCAGCGTGACTACCCGACTGGGCCGTGGAGAGTTGGGTCGTCCCGTTCGCGACCAACTTTCAATCGCCAAGATGGTGGCAGACCTCTGCTGGCGCCATCGCAGGGCACGCCTGACCGTCGCCCCAAACCCAATTCCCTTGCTCGGGTCGTGGGATCCGTGAGTCTCGTGGTCCGGTTAGGAGCCAGACACGGTCATGCCCTGGGCAGGTGGCGGTCGGAAGCACCGTGTCCCATTTCCGTACGGTGGTGCCTCAATACTGACCTAGCGCGGCGGCGGTGCACCCACAGATTGGACCTTAGCGCCCCGCGGCGCCGATCCTGCACGTCTAGTACCGGCGCTGCGGCCCGGGGCAGGTCGGTGCCGAGACTCCGTCGCGATCCCCGGAACCGCGCCGCCAGCCGTTGAGGAGCGGAAGCCGGAGCCGTCGCGACCGATCGGAACAGCCAGATGAGCGTGAACGTCGGGGGAAGCCATGTCAAACCACCTGGATGCGCGTGTGTTTCTGCTGCTGATGGCAGCGCGAATGGTGGGGGATTACCTGTATTCGTGGGGCGGAGAGGAGGCTGACGAGGGCGGTTTTGACTGCAGCGGGTTCGTGTCGGTAGCGCTCATGCAGGCGGCGCGTGCCTGGCCCAAGCTGTACGACGGTGGTCGGTCTACGGCGCAGGGTCTCTACGACTACTATGACCGGCGCAGGCACTGCCCAGACATTCGCGAACTGGACAACCTCACGCCGGGATGCCTGCTATTCTACCGGCGGCCGGGCAAACGGATCCACCATGTGGCGATTCACGCGACGAGGGTTCCCGAGATGTCCCTTGGGGACCGACGGGTGGCGGTAGGTCCCATTGCGTTCGAGTCGGGCGGGGGTGGTCGGAGAACCGACTCGCCGCGAGCCGCTCTGTGTTGTTCGGCCGGTGTGCGCCTGACGGCCAGCGACCAGCACGGTGCCGGCGTCGAGTGGCTCGGCAAGGACCCGTTCGCGCTGCTCACGGCCTAGTACACTGTCGCCACCTGCCTGACGAAGGCGAGTCAGGTTGCGTTACGGTATCGATGTCGTTCGGCCTGGGGAGGCCCTCCGTTTGACGGGGGGACCCGGCATGCGTGGAGTCCAATGTGTAGGTTTGCATGGGAGATGCTGGGAGAGAGAAGATGTCCAAGAAGAAGTCGGGTGTGAGAGCGAAGGCTGGCACGAGAGAGGCGAAGGGCTCCAAGGCCGGGGGCAAATCTGGCGTGCTCAAGCGTCTGCAGAAGACGGCCCCCAGTTCGCGCTCGGCGCCTGATGCCTACTCCCTCCTCTCCGTGGCGGTTGTCGCGGCCGGTGCATCGAAAAAGCCGCATCGAGCCAAGAAAGCCACCGCAAAACAGATTCGACGGGGCATCGAGGTGAGCAAGGAGCGGAAGTCGGCTGTGCGGAGTGCCATCCGCAAGCTCGAGGAAGCGGGCCGAATCAAGAAGCGATACTGAGGGTGGGACGGCATGCGAGTCAAGAAGAGCAGCGTCTTCCTCAATGTCCCTTTCGATCGCGGCTACGAGCGGCAATTCCTCGCTCTCCTCGCGGCTGTTCTCGCTCTCGGCAGGCGCCCTCGATGCGTGTTGGAGCTTGCGGATCCCGGTGAGGGTCGTCTCGCACGCACCATCCGGCACCTCCAGCACTGCCGAGTGTCGTTGCACGATCTCAGCCGAGCCGGTCGTTTCAACATGCCGTTCGAGCTCGGTCTGGCCTGTGCCGTGTCACGGTTGAGTGGACCCCACGACTTCTTCGTATTCCACAAAGCCGAACGCCGGCTGGACCGTCAACTCACTGATCTGAAGGGCGTCGACCACTCCACGCACGGAGGCACGGTGAGGGGGACGATCACGTGCGTTCTCGAGGTATTGCACACGACGACGGCGGATCCCACTCCGGACACCGTGTATCGCCTGTACCAGGACCTATTCCAGCTGGCTCGTGAGTTGAAGCGACGTTACCGACGGCGCTCGATCTTTTCGCGCGCGATTTTCGGACAACTGGTTGAGGGCGGCGCGATCCTCGCCGCCGATGGCGGCTTGCTCGAGCGGTCATGAGATCATCTCGTTTCGTCGTGGAATTCGGGCAGGAACGCACTTGTCTTCGCGTTACCGGCGTCGTCATCTAGTGGCTCAACACAAGCGTCGATTCCCGTTTGGGCGCCCGTGCTTCAATCCGGGAGGCCAATCATGACTGGACCAGACCCCGACCGAACCCCGTTTCGGGAGACCACTCAGTACGTAGCACAGGGGCGGCTGCGCGGATTGCGGAAGGTGTGGAAGCGCTCGATGCTCGCTGCCCACGCCAGAACACAAGACGAGATCTGGAGGGAAGCGGATCGGCGCAAGCCGAGTGACTACCTGAGAATCAAGTGGCTCGCGTGGGTCTGGCACTACCTCAAGAGTCGCGCCCAGGGCAAGTGGGAGTTCCTCGACTACCGTAGTGCGGGTCCGGACCAGGGCATCTACGATTTGGCCGCGACCCCCGTGCATCCGATTCCGGCACAGCCGGTGCGTGTGTCGTTGGTCGGCGACTGGGGGAGTGGCACAGCGGACGCCGATGAGATCGCTCGGTGCGTGGAGCGGGAGGAACCCCATCTCACCATTCACCTCGGCGACGTCTACTACGCCGGCACCAAGTCCGAGACGTTGGCGAACATGCTTGGTGGCAAGGTGCTCTGGCCGATCGGGAGTCGGGGCAGCTTCGCGCTCAACGCGAATCACGAGATGTATGCCCGCGGGAAAGCGTACTTCACGGATCTGCTCCCAGCGCTCGGCATTCGAGAGAGCGGAGGCGCCCCCGTTGGCCAGAAGGCGAGCTTCTTCGCGCTCAAGAACGACCACTGGCTCGTGATCGGCCTGGATACGGGGTACCACTCCGTCGGGTATCCAATTTTCGAGCAGATCTTCAAGCCGAGCGCCAAGCTCCATGCCCGGCTCATCGAGTGGTTGAGAAACACTGTCCGTCTCCAGGAGGACCGGCAGCGCGGCGTGATCTTACTGAGCCACCATCAGTACTACTCGCAGTTCGAGTCCGGGTACCAGAAGTCGGCCCGACAGCTCGCAGATCTGCTGGACCGCCCGGTCCTCTGGTTCTGGGGCCACGAACACCGGTTCGCACTCTACGGCAAACACGCGACGCCGAAGAGCAAGCTCGAGGTCTATGGCCGGTGTCTCGGCCACGGTGGGCTCCCGATCGAGGATATCGAAGACACGCCGAAGGGCGGTCGGAAGTATCAAGTGGGTCTCGTGCTCTATGATCGGCGCGAGCGCACCAGAGTGGGGGCATCACAGACACCGGTGGGCTACAACGGATACGCAACCCTCGTGTTCGAGGGCAACCGATTGACGGTCGAGTACCGTGACGCCGAGCGGCTTCTCGTCACGGAGACGTGGGAGGTGGGTGACGGTGGCAGGCTGCTGGGAATATCGATCGAGCAGCTCGTTCTGGATGATGGCTTGGTACTCCACGGGAACGCAACGCTCGATCATGCAATCGGGTGAACCGGAGGAACTGACGATTTGGCCAGGCGCTCTGCCGGTCAAGGACCTCCCCTAACCGCCGTACGCACGGCGGTCAGAGGCCTGATCGTCGAGACGGAGACGTAGTCATGGGGTGAAACGGAGAAAGCCCATCCTGCGCCGCGAGTCATCCTGTGCTCCGAAGTCCGCCACGACGCATTCACCGACGCGGCCGTTCGACCTCGGGCCCGTGCAAGCCCCACCGGAACCACCGACGATACAGCCGCCTGCGTCGGAAGAGGCGCAGCAGCGCGCCGTGATCCACGTCGCAATGCTCGCGAAGATCGCCGAAGCACAACGGAAGGGTGAAGTATCCAGCGAGCGGGCTGCGGCCTTGGGTTACGGCGGTGAGCGGGGTTCGGCTGCACAAAGGGTTTGCTCGTTCTTGATCGACGACGGCACCGCCCTATCTTAGCCGATACACGAACATCGGGGTCGACGGCGACCACGCTGACCGCTCCGCCTTCAACTGGACAAACCGGTTGTAGGGTGGGCGAGCGACCGCCGCTTCGACCCTCAGGCCGAGCGTTCCACAACGCGGAGGCCAGCGTCATGCCGGTAGCGGACCACGTTATCCACCTCGAAAACGGTCAGCTCGCGTCTGACTGTCCCCCGAAGCAGGTGCGCCAGGTCGTGCGCCATGCGGTGCAGAACGCCGGCCCGGCGGGCATCGTGGTGCACTTTCACGGCGGCCTCGTCAGTCACTCGGACGGGATCCGGATCGCCGAGCGCCTGCGCAATGTGTACGAAAGTGCCGGAGCGTCTCCGGTTTTCTTTGTCTGGGAATCGGGGCTGCTCGAAACGCTGAGGAACAACCTCGCCGAGATCGCGGAGCAGAACTTCTTCAAGCTCCTCTGGAAGCGCGTCGCGGCGATCGTGCTCAGGAAGTTCCACCAGGACCCGCGGACCCGCGCTGCCAAGACCCTGCCGGCGCTCGACACCAGAGACACCGAGAGCGCCATCGATACGGCACTGACCTCGGGGGAGCGCGAGCTGCTAGGGGCAAGCGAGAGACCGCCCCCGGACTGGCTAACGGAGCTGAGCGACTCCGAAAAGCTGGACCTCGAGGCCGAACTCAAGAACGATGCCGAGCTGATGACCGAAGTCCGTGAGGTCTCGAATGGGCTCCTAACGCCGACGCAGGTCGCACAAACGACGGCGAGCCGCGCACCACGTGTCCGAGGCTCGTCCCGTACGCTCATGGACCCGGAGGCGCTCGAGGGACTGATCGAGCGGAGCAGAGCGGGAGACCGCGGCATCATCTCCACGTTGGGCCTCGTGCGGGCGGTGATCTCGGTCGCCGCCCGGGTGATCGCGCGATATGTGCGGAAGCGCGACCACGGTGTGCACGCCACGGTCGTCGAAGAGATCCTCCGCGCCTTCTACGTCGCCAACGTCGGCGCGCGAATCTGGTCGACGATCAAGAAGGATACGGCGGACGCGTTCGAAGCGGGCGGTGGCGGCACTGTTTTCCTCGAAGCGTTGAACAAAGAGCTTGGTGCACGCGCTCCGGCGGCACCGCCTGCGATTCGGCTCGTCGGGCACAGCGCCGGCTCGATCTATATCTCGAGGTTCATCGACAAGGCAGCCACGCAGCTTCCCCCTGACGCGTGCTTCGATGTCGCCTTCCTGGCCCCCGCTGCAACGTTCGACGTGACCGCAGCGACCCTCAGGCGTCACGCAAGGCGGATCACCGGGTTTCGCATGTTCGCCATGGCCGACGAATACGAGCGAGGGGACCGCCTGGTGCCCGTGCTGTACCCGCATTCGCTGCTCTATTTCGTCTGCGGTGTGATCGAGGACCCCGAGCGGGGCGACGTCCCGATTGTCGGCATGCAGCGCTTCTACGACCACACACTGTTCGACGACGCCCGCTTCGCGGACATCAAGACGGTACGCGATTACATCCACGTCTCCCCGCCCCACGGCGTCTGGTCGGTAACCGGGGCGAGCGCCAAGCCCGGACGACGCAGCAAAGCCGAGAAGCATGGAGATTTCGACAATGACGTGGTCACGCTCCACAGCGTCGCGTACATTCTCAAGAGCGGTTTCTGAGGTGCAGAACCGAGACCACGCGATCCGTCAATGGGATCAACACGTGTCCTGGGATCCCGACGCTGGGTGGGTCCCTGCAGAGACACGCGTGCGTTTCGCAAACGGCTGATGGACAAGGATGGCGGAGCCGTGTCCGAGCCGGAGCCGGGGATCTCAACGCAGCATCAACGGGAGACACACAGTCTCAACAGAATCTGAAGAGAAACGCTCGTGATGCGCACCCTTCGATCTTGCCACGACGCGTAACGCACCGCATGCTAGCGGCATCTGAAACACGAGAACTGATGTTGGTGCCCCTCCCGGCTCGCTGCGGCGATAGACGCGCTCATCCCTGGACTCCCACCGACGACAAGACCACGCGACCGTCGGCGGGTGATGTACTGTGCCAAAGCGAGGCGCAGCACCCTCAATGAGCCGCCAGCGGAGAACAACCAAATGATCACCGCGTCTGAGGTTACTAGCTCCTGGAAACAGGGCGTGCCCAGCGGGCCAGTTAAGCATCGTAGCACACACCGAGAAGCACGATGACAGAGGGCGACTACGTTCGAGTAGTCAATGATTGCCCCGGCCCAGTGGTGATTTACCTTCGAAGGCGAAGGCCAAAGAAGGGCCAACCGATCGGGGTACCGTCCCTCAAGCTCCTACCCGGCGAGAAGACAAGAGCCGTCCCTCGGCAGTGGCTCGTTGGCGCGAAGGGCTGGGAGAAGCTGCGTAAGACTGACTGCGTTATCATCGAATCAGTCGAGTTCAAGCCACGTTTTGTTGAGTTCCTCAACTCTTCAAGGGAGCTGCTCCAGATCGTGGTCCGGGTTCCAAGGCCAAAGGCACCGCCTCGCCTTGCGAAGGTGACTCTGAAACCAAGACAGCGATCCAGGGTCGTTGATCTGAAGACTGTTCGTGACAAGAAGCGGCTCGATGAGCTCATGGCTGCAGGGAAACTGGAGGCGTTCCCGACCCTTACGATTGGCGCCCCAATGGGTAGAGGAAAGGCTGTAGGGTCCTACTACGGCGAGAACGTCTATACATGCCACAAGTGCGGTGGTCCCATCGTCTTCCGCGGTGCTCCACCCACACCCGTCCACGTCTGACACGACCGCTGAGGATGACGCTACTCAAGAAGACGGCAGAGTCGATCCCCGATTTCCTTGGAGTGTGTGCCGGGCTTGTGAGTGACTGGTCCACGCTGGAGCATGGCGAGCTAACGCTCTGGTACAGGGGCCAGAAGTCTGCCAGTTGGCACCTCACTCCAGGTGAATACCGCTACCCGCAGTTGGATGCCGACGAGATAAGATCCGAGTTCATTCTCAAGTCAAGAGAGCTAGTGAAGACAGCCGCGCAGACGGACTGGGAGTGGTACTTCATTATGCAGCACTACGGTCTGCCGACGCGACTCTTGGACTGGACCTCCGGCTCTCTTATCGGCCTCCACTTCGCGCTTCGGGAAAGCACCGGGCAGACTGACGCAGCTGTATGGGTCATCGACCCTTGGGCTCTCAACGGGTGGAGCACTGGGTCGCCGGACTTGATCATGACCGGTGGGAACCCGGATCCGATCGGCGCGAAGTATCTGCGGCCGGTGTACAAGAAGTTGCGGATGCCCAGCAAACCCATTGCGATCATCCCGCCTTACAACAGCCAGCGTATCACGGCTCAGAGAAGTGCCTTCACGGTACACGGTAGTTCCAGGCGGGATCTCGATTCGCAGTTCAAGGCTCACCTGGCGAGGATCACAATACCGAGCGCAGTGGTACTTCAGATGCGACGTCAGCTCCGGAGTCTCGGCATAAGCGAGTTCTCTCTCTTCCCTGATCTGGACGGCCTAAGTCGCGACATTAGAGCCATGGAGGTGGACGGATGTTAGGTGCGGTAGTGGAAGTACCGGAACCGACGAGGCAAGTGGGTGAGGACGAAGGAGCTTGCCGGGGAGCTGCCCCAGACACCCTTGAGGCCCTCCGTCATCCCGCTTGCCAGGTCGGTCCAGCCCGAGCCGTTGTAACCAGCCTCGGAGCGATGCCTGAGTGCGCCTCCTTCTGCGAGTGTGTTACCCGATGGTATAACAGTCGTTCGTGTCGTACGCGCACGCCTTTAGCATGACACCGTCTCGAGAGGGGGGCTGACCGACCGTGAGTGTTTGAGGCCTTAATGCAGCGGCTTTGGGGAAGACTCAGGGCAGGCCAACACGGCTCTGAGCGCAGGACTCGATATGGACGATTAGAGTCGCTACCCTGGCAAGCGTCCCCAAGTTATCTCGGAAGCGAAGGGCAGTGCTTCTGCTGCAGAAAGCGAAGGCATTCTTCCGGTGTGAGGTCGCGCGTGATACGAGTTCTGGCGAGCGCTATCAGTTCGGCGGGATCAAGAGGTATGAAACGGACCCCGTCGTAGGATGTGGCTGTGACAAGGACGGTGCCGTCCGGGCTGATCGCGCCCCCGTCGACCTGCTCTCGATGGGTGAAGACCGCAAGCGCGCGCCAAGTCTTTGTGTCCCATACCTTCGCCGTGCGATCCCAGCTGAAGCTCGCGAGCCGCGTACCATCCTTGCTCAGGCTGAGCATGGCCATCGCCGCGTGAGCAGGAGGTCTCTCTAGCCGATTCCCGGTGCGGGTATCCCACACGAAGATCACCCCTCTCAGGTCGGACGTGATGAGGCGCGAGTTGTCGGGCGTGAACACGGCGCTCATGATGAGCCCCACGTGGCCGGGCAGTTCGAGCCGCTTCTCGCTGGAGGCGACGTCCCATAGTCTGATGACATTGTCGTAGGCCGACGTCAACAGCATATTAGACTCCGGTGAGAACTGGAGACGGAATATTTCGGTCAGGTGCGCCCGCCACTCGTGCAGTGGCTCCTTCGCGTTCGCAGCGTCCCAAATTCTGACCATTCCTTCCCTGGTGCCCGCTGCGATCCACTTACCGTTGGCGCTAAACGCCACTCGATTGGTGCCGTACCCCCCCCCGGACAGAAGTTGCACCTCCCGAGGTTCTTGCTTCACGTTCCACAGAGTAACTCCGTCCACACCTGCAGCGCTTACCAATCGGGAACCGTCGGGGCTTAGCGCGATGTCTTCGACGCCGTAGGGATGACAGCAAAACGAGGCCACGACTCTGCCAGAAGACGGGTCCCAGACGAAAATCCGTCCTTCGGCGTCGCCGGACGCCAGCCTCTTCCCATCGTCGCTGAATTGAATCGTTTCGACACGCGCGTGATGCTCGGTGAGCGCATGGAGCTCGTCGCCGGACCCCGGATCCCAGAGGCGGATTGTTCGATCGTCGCTCCCAGTGGCGAATACGCTTCCATCGGGACTGAAGGCCACGCCACGGATGCGCCCCGTGTGGCCGCTCGCGCTCCAGGTCCTTACGGTGTGGTCCCAGCTGCCGGTCACAACCTGCCGGTCCTCGTCACTGAAGCTCGCCCAGCTCACGGGTTCGCTATGACCCGACAGAAGGGCAATTTCTCTTCCGGATTCAGCGTCCCAGATCCTGGCCGTGGCATCGGCGCCGCCCGTAACGATCTTCCTCCCGTCGGCGCTGTAGGACGCGTGGAACACTGTGTTTGGGTGGCCGTACAGCGTCACCCTGAGCCGTTTAGTGGGGATGGACCAGATCCGGGCAGTCCCGTCCTGGCTGGCGCTCAGCAGCTCTCTGCCGTCCGGGCTGAACTCCAGATCGCCGATGACGGCGGTGTGGCCCTGAAGCAGCGCCATTGGACTTCCGCTACGCAGATTCCAGAGGCGAATCGTCTTGTCATACGCGGCGGTCGCAAGGATCGGGTCGCGCGGATGGCAGGCCATGGCCGTCACGCTGAAGCGGTCGCCGCCCACTGCACGATGCCCTTCCAACGTCAGGGGGTTGGGCTCTCCAAGGCGCCACACCCAGGCCGTGTACGCCCCTCCCGCGGCGATCATCGAGCCGTCGGCGCTGAAGCAAAGCACACTTAGCGCACCCGGCGCTCGCAAGGTCTCGACCGTATCCCCGGTTTCTGCGTTCCAGATGCGAACTGTGCTGTCTCCGTATCCAACGGCAGCGATGAGTTTCCCCGTCGGGGAAGACCCCGCCATTCCCAACCCTCCCGGACGACTGAGGCGATACTTCCTTTGCCACTCCGGCCACCTCATGACGTCCACGGCACCGCGTCCCCTTCCGACAAGCAACCACTTGTGCTCCGGGCCGAACGCAGCGCCATAAATGCTGCTATCCGCCCTCAGACGGGACCTCATGCGCGCTGCTGCGAGCGTACGGCCCACCGCGTCCAGCGCCTCGCGCACCGGTTCTTCGCCCAGCGGATTCGCTGCCTCGGCCGCGTGCAGCGCGAGCAGCACCCCAAGCTCGGGATCGGTGCGTGCTCGGTTGATTGCCGCCAATGTCAAAGCACGCGAGGAGGCGAGCTTGGTCCGATCTGCCGCCTTCCGCCCATATATTACCGCCGCTGCTGCCGCAATCAGGGCCGCTAGGGCCGCAGAGCGGGCGAGCCGCAGTGCCCGCGTCAACCGAGATGCGGTCCGCTCGCTCTCTTCGGCCCGTGCACGCTGCTCGTTAGCCTGGCGTTGCAACGCGGCGCGCTCCTTCTGCGCCAGGAACTCGGCCTGCCAGTGCAGGACGGCGCCGGCGAGTACGTCGTGGAAGATCTCGTACTGAACCCCGCTGTGGTCGCCTGGTGCGGCAGCCACAGGTCGCAGAACACGGCTCTCACCCGTCGACAAGCGCCGCAGGACCTCCGGAAGCTGCGGCGCCAGCTCATGCGCCCACTCGGCCAAGTCCTTCTCCCGGCAGGCCACCTTGGTGCCCGACGGGGTCACGAGCCGGTCGAAGATGCGCGCACATACCTCAAGCTGCGCCGACTCCAGGCCGTGCATTAGCTCCCCGAGGTGGCGCTCGACAACTTCCTCGGCGCCGCCTAGGTCGCGGAATGTCTGCTCCCTCAGGACGCGGGGACCCTCTTCTGGACGCGGCAGCGTCTTCCAGAGCTTGGTGAGGAGCAACTGGAGCAATGGCGTTTCGATTCGGGCATGATCGCCGCTGGTGGCCGCCTGTCCGACGCCGCCAATCGCCCTCGCCTGCCGGCCGGGCACGGCTTTGATCAGGGCCTTCACCAGGTCTTCCTCGATCGCAACTGCGAACCGGGGAAACCGCGAGTTGTAGACTTTCTCGACCGGCAGTCGGATCGCTTCCTGTGCGGATTTTTCGTCGAGGTTCCTGAGGCGGACCGCATTGCCGAGGACGTTGGCAATGCGGGCACGAAAGCGGTCGAGCTTCGCGACCCCGTCCTCCCGCAGAGCGATCAGGATTCCCGCATCAACGTCCTCCCGGTTCACGGCTCGCGCGAATTCCTCGTCGAACGTGTTGCCCGCCTCCGATTCCGGATGATAGAGAAAATACTCCTCGAACTGGTCGAGGAGGACGACGACCCTGACCTTCATCGCCTCGGCCCCACGGCTCATTAGCTCGTCCAGGGGCAGCGAACGCTCGAGCACGATCGGAGTAGGGCTGGCACGCTCGATGGCGTGGATGCAGACGTCCTTCAGCTCATCCAGGAACCGTGGGTGCACCCAGTCGCGAAACACGACGACTGCCGCGCTGGGTGACTCCCGCAACTTCGGCACGACCCCGGCGAGCAGCACCGAACTCTTCCCCACGCCGCTCGCCCCGTAGAGGACCGTAAGGTTCGAGGCGTAGAGGTTCGAGATGATCACCCGCTGATCGCCGTCCCGCCCGAAGAAATAGTCGCGATCCTGCTCTCGGAACGGCTGGAGGCCGACGTACGGACAGAACTCGCCGTCCGGGCTCACTTCGCGGGGCCCATTGCGCCGCGCATCCGGCGGACAAACTGCTCGATGTTCATGCCGTAGATGTCGATATTGCGCTTTACCCACAGGCGACACTCCAGCTCCGTGGGTTTCCACTGAATGGCCCAGGAGGGCACGCGTTCCTCGTCCTCCGCGGCGGCGCGCCTCGCAAACGCCCTATTCAGGTTTTTCAGGATTACGCGGAGATTCCAGTCGCGCAGGCTGTAGCCAAGGAATAGGAAGCTGCGTTCTCGACAGTGCTCGTAGAACATCGCCGGGATCGCCTGGTTCGAGGTCATACGGGACAGGAAGTCGACGTAGTCTTCCTCGGTAATCACGAAATTGTCCCACTCACTGTGCAACCGGTCGATGGTGCCGTGCATCTTGTAAATGACCGTCGTTTTGGCCAGATCAATGTCCCGGCCGAGTTCCTTCGGAGGGACGGGTTTGGGCTCCGTAGCTCCATGCGGCCACCAGAGCACGGCACTTGCGTATTCCTTGCGGTCCGACGCGTGGACAACGAGGTCATAGGGCCTCTTGGCGTCGTTAAAGGCCTGCTCGACCAAGGTGTCGTAGTTGGTCGCCACGATGAGCAGCGGCCGATCGATCCCAGCGAGTAGATGGTGGAGGGGCCCTGGCAGGAAGTCGTGGGCGAAAACGTCGCGCAGACGCTTTCGAAGCTCCTTTCTGCCGGCGACGTCCCCGTAATAGGAGGACACCTTGGCCAAGTCGTGGAGGTCGACTTCGTCCTGGGATGGGAATTGAGATTCGGACGCCAGGAACTTCGCAAGCTCGGTGCCGCTCGGGAGAAAGGCCGGGTCGTCGAAGCTCCACTGCGATTGAGCCGGCCGGTCGACGAAGGACGCGCCCGCCCCGAGGAACGGAACGACCTCACCGACTTTCAGCCGATTCCATATCACGCCGTAGGGTGGCTCTGCCATTTTCGCTCTCGAGAAGCTCGACTCGTCGGTTGAATGTGGATTCCGGGCTCGGCCGCGGCTCGGGAAGGAGCCGCGCCATAGGGTATCACCCCGCATCGCCAGCGGGCCTCGCCGGTGCTTCCGCCGCCCGGCGGCGCGTCAAGGTTCTTTCCCGTACCCGACGCTGGTGGCTCAGTCGCGCCGCTCGCGTCCTTCCCCTCGTTTCTCTGGAAAACCACGCCGAAGACATCGTGCAGCATCTGGATCACCTGCTTGGCAAACAGCTCATAAGGGCCGTGAATGTATGCAATCCCAGCACATTGAGGCTGTGAGCCGGACGGCCACATTGCGTGGCGCTGGCGAGGTGCCAGCACATCCGCCGGAGAGGCGAGCAGGCCACCATGGCGAGCGTGCCAGCTTGGAATGGCGCGAGCACGTGGCATGATACCGATCTCCAGAGAAGATTGGCTTTGCCAATGTAATTGGCAAGAGAGCTCCTTCGGGTGCGGCACTGCTGCGCTGTAGCTGTGGCGAACTCGACTTTCTTGTCAGCGCGCGGCAGAACGCGTGGTGACGGACCGTGGCGTCTACGGGCGCCCATAGTAGCGTCGCCTAACCTCTGCCTGCCACTTGAGCATGACCGCTGACAAGGCTCTTCGCTCGACTGCCGGCATGCCACGGCGCGGCATCTTGTGAACAAAGACGTCCGTGACACCATGGTCGAATACTCCCCCCTCGATCCCCTCCTCTCTGAACACCACCATCGGGAGCCCCAGGCCGAACAACACCCCTGCTTCGAGATTATTCCAGGGGCTTGGAAATCCCTTCGCCTCTTCAAGCTTCCTTTCGCTCTGCTTGATCCCTCGCTTCGACATACCCTTGGTTGCCAGGAACTGCTCGAATCCGAGGATTACCGCCCCCGAGCAGTGAGTCGCGAGGATGAGCACCTCCCGCAGCGGCAGGAGGGTCGGGTAGTCGGACCGGCCGACGGCCCGAGGCTCGAGATCGTACCGCTCGAGCTCCGCAAGCAGTGTGCGGCGGGAGGCCTGCTGGTTGGGGTTGAGCTGTGTCGGGCACGACACGAACACCGGGATCCTCATGACGGCACCTCGAGTGATGTCCGACCAGGCCTCTCGCTGAGCCCCGGCCGGCCACCCCAGCCAGTGGAGCGTCTCGTCCCTAGGGCGGCGTGGCCTGGCGTCATATCGCGGGGCCCGTGGCGAGCCACCCCTCGAAGCCCAACGGCTGCCAGTCGACGTCGCCGAAGACGGCTCGGTACCGTCGACCGGCGGGGTGTTGCTCGATCGGCATGCCGGGCGGAGTACTCCATTCGACGACCGTGATCTGCCGCGGGTCGAGGTGCTCCACCCCGCGCTTCAGGAGATAGACGACCTCTACATCGTCCCACGGCAGGCTGTACCCCACGATCACAACACGCTCCGCCGTGCGTAAGGAGCGTTCAGCCTCGTACCAAATGCGGGATACGTGCGGATTGCGATAGTCCTTGCGATGCGTGGGTGTGATCAGGATCGGCCGGACATGCCCGTGGCAACCAGGCTGCCGGCAGGGTGTCCCCTGGCACGAGTACGCATCGTCGCGATAGGTGCGATGGTAGAGCTCGTCCAGCGCCTTCGCCGTCCGGATTTTCATGCCCAATTGCTGGCTCGACTTGGAGAGGAACAGCTCCAGGCGGTGGCAGGCGGGACAGTAGAGCCAGTTCAGGGACCCGTGAACCTTCAGTAACCGGCCGCGGCGGCCGGGCTCAAAGGGTAACGTGGGAAGGGTCAGGTCACAGCCGTAGTCGGGCACACTCGGCCGATCCTCCTCAAAGGCCAGGGCCATCATCGTGTTGTCCACGATGATGTCGTAGTTGAGCGATATCACGGTGGGATCGTCACCGCGCTCGAAGAGCGGACGAAGAAGCTCCTCGTGCGGGTTGGCAGACAGCGAACGCAGGGCAGCTTCGATCACCGCGAAGACACCGTATTCGATCGCGCCGCGTACCTTGACTAGGTCTCGGTCGTCCCAGCGTCCGAGCTGCTGGTGGCGGTCGACGGCCTCGTCGACCAGACTCAGCAGCAGCGGCAGGTTCGGCAGATGGGCCAGTGCTGCGGGGTCCAGTGGCATGGGGAGCCGGAAGAACTCGCCGACGAACTCCTGCATCAACTGCAACAGGTCCTCGCGGTCCCAGACAGCCCCAACGGGGGACGCCCCCAGTGCCCACGGCAGGATCTCGTCGGTCAGCGGCCCGCCACAGGCCTTGGTTGCCCCAGCGCCCAGCACGACAACGGTCTTTCCTGCCATGTCAGCCCCCTTCAGCGTTGGGGTCCCCGCCGCAGCCGCGTGCCGGGGTCCCCGTAGTGCTGGTACGCCGCCCAGAGGGCATCGTACTCGCTGCTCCGAAGATCGAGGGCCGTCCGTGCAGCCAGTACGGCATCGCCGAGCGTTGACTGTCCGTCATCGGCGAGCAACCCCTGGTAGAGCGTGCGGGCAAAGAGGATGGCGCCCTCGTCGTTGACCTCCCAGGCTGTGCCCACGTAGTCCCTGACACCGCGCTTGAAAAACTCGTCGGCCAAAGTCGGCACGAGTCCAGCGTCGTCGGCGGGCTGCGAGTCCTCAGCGCTCGATACGACGCGCTCTGAGGTGCGGCCAGACAGGCATGCGTTCGCCACGATCAGGCGCGGCGGCCGTTCGATGCGCTCGATCTCGCGGGCCGTGAGGAGCCCCCCCTCGAAGACCCAGCCGGCCTGATCCGGGTGCTTCGGATCGAAGTCGCCGTGGCCGCAGTAATGCACCAGGTCAAAGCGGCCGGAGAGCAGTAGCTCCAGCACCTCCAATCGTCCGGCGGCCTTGACGCCCCGCATTGGCGCGCCACCTGCGGCTGACGGCGCTCCAATACGGGTCTCGACTTCGACTCCGTGTTCCTCCAAGAAGCTGGCGATCTCCTTCGCCTCGCGCCGTGCACCCGGCAGGTCGTGACCCTTGCGAGGGTCGCCGGGGTCGCCGACTACCAGCGCCCGCAGCGCTTGTCCGTCGCGCAACGTGGTGGGAGCAGGGCTGTACGCGGTGCGAAGCTGCCGCGCGAACGGAATCTCGAGCGCAAGATGCACGGGCTTCCCGTCGTGGCGCACACTGAGCGAGATCAGCTCCCATGCCAGGCGCGCGGTGTAGCGATCGAGCTCACCCACCAGCGCCGCTCCGTCAGACAGGAACGGCGCGAACTCGTGTGGAATGAGCAGTCGGCCGATGAATGCTCCCAGGTCGCCGGCGCGCTCAGCCGTGGGGTCGGTGGCCTTTTCCGCCAGCTCCTCGAAGAGCTTGAGGTCGAACGCGAGCGTCCGCTGCGGCACCACGGCGGTGTCCGACAGCGCAGCCGCCCGCAGCACGTGGTCATCGCGCACGCAGCTGAAGCGCGTCGGCGAGCGCCCTCCCGCGCTCCAGCCGCTGGCACGGCCGCCCGA
This sequence comes from Gemmatimonadota bacterium, assembly GCA_039590195.1. Classification (GTDB taxonomy): domain Bacteria; phylum Gemmatimonadota; class Gemmatimonadetes; order Gemmatimonadales; family GWC2-71-9; genus JBDHDY01. Next base: position 17,282 of record JBDHFY010000026.1, read on the forward strand.
GCTACGCTCCGTCTCGTCGCGCACGGTGATCTCGAGGCGGGAGGCCAGGCCTTCGAGTCCTCCTTCGGTCTGGCTCGCGAGCTTAGCCAGATGGCCGCGCGACGTGCTCTGCGCCTTGGAGCCGCCGGGCAGCGACGCGAGCAGACCGTCGGCCGCCTTCCGTTGGGGGCTCTGTGCCCGCGCCTTCGCCCCGGTGGCTAGGGCCGCCAGCGAGAACGCGAACGAGTTTCCTCGGCTAATCCAACGGCTCGGGTGCAGTGTCACCCCCCGGCGGAGTTTCGGCGTCAGCACCTCGGCCAACGATTCGTCCTTGGCCAGCTGCTCCAGCACCCGGAGGATCTCGCGCGCCTTGATGAAATCGAGCTCCACCAGCTTCAGCACCCGAAGTGCGCTTCGAGCGCGCTCGCGGCGAAGCGCATCCGCTGCGCCGCCGAGCAGCTCCCTAACCGCGTCGGCCACCGGCAGGTTGCCGGTGCCCGATCCGATCAGCACCGAGCATACAGTCTGGATCGTGGGCAGCGCCGTGAGTGCCAGAGTCAGATTCAGGCTCAGCTTGCGCAACTCCGACCTGCCGAAGGAGCCGGGGTATCCCATACCCGCGACCGCGACGAGCCGTCCGGACCCATCCGCCCACGGGTAGAGGTCGACGTCGCCAAGCTCACCGCGCAGAACGCCACGGCGGGTGAGTGAGTGCAGCACCCGCTCCTCGCGCGGCGCGTCCGGTGGCGAGACGACCTTGTCGAGCGCCGCCTCGGCGAACTGGGGAAGCACTCCCACGTAGTGGCCGACCGCATAGACGTCGCCGGTCACCTGCGTCACGTCGCCACACACCACTTCTATCTCGATCTCGACAGGCTTTACCGACGGCGGAGCACTGCGCCGACCGCGCTGTTCCTGCGTGGAGGGCGCCGGCTTCGTCACTGCGTCACCTACGAAGCCGCTCACCAGCAGTGACTCGATGCGCTCCGCATCGCGTTCGGTCACCGTGCGCGCCCGCCCGCGTGCACCGTCCTTGTGGCCAGCGAAGGTGGCCACTTCGGCTTCCGCAGCATCTTCGGGCAGCTCCCGGACCCAGCCCTTCGGTGCTAGGGCTCGCGAGGCGGGCAACGCTTGCTCCAGCTCGACCGTGTTGCCGGAAATCAAGAGATGGTGGATCCCCGCGAGGACGGATCCGTTCCGCGGCAGATCGCCGTGAGCCTCGTCAACCCAGAGAGTCCGCACGCCGTCGAGTAGACCCAAGTCGTGAGGCACACGACCGTCGCCATTGCGCGTGATCTCGTATTCGAAGTGACCGGGCTTCTTCACGAGGATGCGGTACGGCGTGTTCCGGTCGTATCCAGCGACGTAGACCATCCGCTCGGGGTCGACGACGTTCGCCAGGCCCTCGTGGAAGCGCTGTGCCAGGTCCAGGAACTGACCCGCCGCCGGCGCCTTACCCCACGTCTCCTTGCGATAGAGTCGCGCGCGATCGTCAGAGCCCGAGTCCGGCGACGGCAGCATCTGATAGGACCCGGGGAAGGTGCCGAGAATCGGCAGGAGCTTGGCGAGAGAATGCTTGCGATCGAGCAGCGCCAGCTTGCGCACGAGCGACTCCCGACCCGTAAGCACCATGGGGATGGCGAACGAGCCGCGGTTGGGTGTACCCAGCTGGATCAATCGCCCACCACGCCCTTTCCCTTCGGGGTCCTGCATGGAGGCCCATACTTTGGGATAGAGCGCGATCATGCGTCGCGCGACGAGCCCGCCCATGGAGTGGGCGACCACGTGACACGGGTCTCCCGTCGCCCACAGGCGGATCGTGTCGGCGAGGCGCGCAGCGCTGGTGTCAATGTTGAGCCGCCAGTCGTATGCGAAGGGCTTGACCTTCCAGCGTCCGTCGAGCTCCAGCAGCAGCGGCAGGTACTCGGGCAACAGCCCGGCAACCCGCACCCGCTTCTCCGGGTCGCGCGAAAGCTCTCCCTCCACCAACTCCAGGTCGGCGATACGGCCGTTGAAGATTCGCCAGTAGTCCACCCACACCCGATCGCTATCACCGTCCGGCTCGACCACGTCGAGCCGCGCACCCATGATCCCGTGAATGACCACGACTCGACCACCGAAGGCGCGCCGGGGCGTTTCTCGAATACGCCGCGCCGCGCGCATGAGCCACTCCACCTGCTCACCACCGAGGCGCTCGGCCAGGATCTCTTGTCCATCGGTGTCCAGCCTGCGCACAGCCTGCCGCAGTGTGGCTAAGTCTCCGGCGTCGAGAGCTGCCCGCACTGCCAACCAGCTCGCCGTCACATTCTCAGGAATCGCCCCCCCCTGTCGCCCGATGCGGTTGCCATGCCGTTCACAGCCTCCGGACGCCAATCGAGTACTTGCCTGACCCGCTTCGCCGGTGGTAGTGCCGCACCTGTACGAAGTACTCGCCCGCGATGAGCGAAGCAGCAATTCTCGCATTCAGTCCCTTCCCGCTGTCGTCGTCTTCGGCGATGAGCGATGCCTGGCTGCCGGGGCCGAACAGCTTCATGACCACATCCGTCGGCCCCCTGGTATCGATCACGTAGCGCCCGTCCCTTGACGCGGTGAATGTGAAGAGGTCTTCCTCGCCTGCCTTGCCGATTGAGGCTGCAGTTCGTTTAGCGGCGTTGACTTTGAGTGCCGTTCCCACCGGCGTGGGCGCGCCGACCCCCGGGTACATGGTTGCTCCCGCGACGAACGCCGTGTCCATCGCCGAGAGGACTTCGTTCGCCTTCGTACCGATGCCGTTGAGCGTCCAGGAGGCGGGGAAGAAGTACAGCATGATCGAATCGGGATCGAAGTCCGTCCCGTTGATCTGATCGACCTTGTACTTCCTGAGGATGTTGTGGCGCGTGGTGGCCTCGTCCCAGAAGTTCGGGGACCCGCCATCTGCCGAATGACCACCGATTCGTTCCACTGAATCCCAACCGCGGGGTTCTGGTGCTCGTGGGCCAGGCCAATGGCGTGGCCGAATTCATGCGCCGCGGTGCCGCCGTCGAGAAAGCCGAGGTTCATGGTCGCCTGGTTGAGCGGGATAGTCCTGCAATCCGTGCCGATGTAGGACCAGGCCCCGTCGGTCGGATCAAAGCTGATGCGGATGTCCGCATTGGGGCTACCGTTGAAGTCGAACTTGATGTTTGCGACCTTCGCCCACCAGCCGGCCTGTTCTCGCGCGACGGCCTGATCATTCGGGCTGCCGCCCAGGAAGCGGACCGTGAGAGTCGTGCCATTGATCCACGCCTTGCCGCGCGGGGCTATCGCGCGCACGCGGCCGCGGCGCCGGCGGGTGGATTGAGGACGCATGGCGTCCCTGGGAAGGACGCGGTCGAAGCAGACTCTCGGGCGTTCACTCATGACAGGATGCTCCTCTGCGAATCGAGTTGCACAATGAGGCCGCCCTCACGCATCGCTACCGCTGCCAGCCGGTTACCCACTTCACCCGCCGACCCACTGGCGCTTGCGCAGCAGGCAACTCCGTTTCCGGGAACGGCTGAATCGGGAGGACGTGCCGCGAACTCACGAAGGACCAAGTCGGGCAAACCCGCTGGAAAACGAGAGCACATCGACCTTGGTGTCCACGATGCGCCTCATCGCCACGTCCGTGCTCGCGATCTTGAACGCCGTGTACCTCCCTTGGTCGTAGTACAGTCGAACTGCCTGAAAGCCGAATGCCAGCGGTTGTTGTCCCTCATATGTGACGCTCGATGCCTGCTCCGAGGCGGACGAGACCGACACCGCACCCCCGATCACGTTCTGGATCACTGGCACATCGAGTTCCAAGCCCGAGCCGTCTGACCTCTTCCCCAACACCGTGATCTTCGCGCTCTTGAGTACCGATGTCGTGACGTACACCTCGTCCGACTCGAGCAGACTGCCGACGTGCACTGAGAACGGGCTCACGTCCGCATCTCCCAAGTACTGATCGAGAGACGCAATCGCGATCTTATCCTCGAGCACATCGCTGAACTCGAACGCCACGGATTTGGCATCCTTGTACTTGGTATCGAGGCCCACCTTGGAGCCGCCCATCGCGCCAATCACTCCGCCGAGGATCGAAAGCCCGAGATTCAGTTTCATTTCCCCTGTCATCTGGCCGGAGATCGTCGTCGACGCGATGTTCTGTTCGATTGTTGGCGCTGCAACGTTACCCCCCGGGAGGAGAACCGTCGTGAGCTCACCCAGTGGGATCAGATCTGACCCTTGTTTGCAGAAGATCTGCCTTGGGTGGACCTCCGCCTTGGGGAGGCGAAGCACGCTGTAGCCGTATTTGCTGAGGTAACGGATGAAAGGATCATTGCAGCCCATCGTAGCCTCCCAGATCGCTGACCCGGTGCCCGTACCGGAACACCAGGCTGCCTACCGACTCCGTGCTCGAGCTACGGGCGACTATAGGAATACGCTCCTACCGGAATTGCCATCACCATCTTGTGGAAGGGGACCGGGATGGCCGCGACCATCTCCGCTGTCCTCATACCACGGGGTCTCTTCTGTCGTATGGTTGTGTCTCGCGTATTCAACGGCCTCCGTTTGCCGAGCGTCAGGCTTCGCCCAGCTGACGTCACAGCACCTCCGCTCGAAGCGAGCAGTGATCCGAAATGTGGTTCACGAACTCCGCTGGGTCGGGGGCTGTGTTCCAGCCCGCCACCTCGACTTCGAACGGTGTGATGTCGGCTGGATCAGTGAACAACCGAAACTGGAGGTCGGCACTA
>JBDHFY010000027.1:0-34718 GCA_039590195.1 Gemmatimonadota bacterium
AGTCTGGAGGCGCGATACGAGAATCGCCATCGATGCGGGAGTACGGCCTAGACCGTGCACGACGATGACAGATTCAGCCCCATCCGGAGGTGGAGACGAGCAGCCGGGCAAGACCCATAGAAGCGCACAGGTCACCGGCACGAGGAGGATTCTGAATACCATCGGTGCGACCTAACGCCTCGCGATGCTGCTGCGCGACCAAGATGCCGACCGCAAGCGCAGTGCGCGACCCTGATGCCTACCGCGACAGCAGCAATCGCTTGTTCGACGCCTCGGCGCGCGGCCTAGAAGAACCAAGCTCCGTCCGTCCTTCCATCAGCAAGTCTCCTGACAAGAGCAAGGTAGCTCTGACGGCCGCCTATGGGTGCTTCCCCGATCACGGCCTGAACCAGCTCAGTATCTGTCTAAGCGTCAACATACCGGAAACGGCGCGTTATCGGTGCTTCAACGTCGCCCACCCCATCGTGGACCGCGTTTCGCGTGGCTCAGGGACCGGCCGCATCCTTCCACTCGGTTTCGCTGGAAGGCGCGCTGCTGGGAGATGGGACAGAGAGTTGGTGATGAGCCGCGGCCCGAAGGCCTAGGGAGCACTCACCTCGTCCGCAGCGACCGCCTTCTCGTCGTAGTAGTCGAGCTTGTGCAGCGGCATCACGACGCTCGAGAGGATGTTCATGACGTGGCCACCGATGCGCTTGTAGTACCTCGTGCCCAGAACAACAGCGGTCGTGGTGCTCGCGTCGTAGTCCTTCCGGGCGATAATCCCGATGAGCGCATCACTGCGGTGCGCGAGATCCTTTCCCTGACTCATCAGCTCCACGGCACGCTCGTGATCCGACTTCGCGAAAACTTCGGAAGCCGCTTCGAACGTGCTCTCCACCCCAGCGCGAATCTCCCTCAGCTCGGCCACAATCTCGTCGTCCGGTAGGGGGTCGGGCCGGATATCTACGACTTCCGCCAGGTTCTTGGCGTAGTCCCCAATGCGCTCGACATCCTTCACCAGACTCATGAGAAACAAGCAGTACGGAACGCTTGCGGTATTCCCGGAAATGGAAAGATGGGCGACAACCTGCTTGCGGATCTTGCGCTCGAGCTTGTTGACCCTGACGTCCTGCTTATAGATGTACGTCCGCTCCTCCGGCGTCGCCGGTTTCCCAAAGTAGATCTCGCCGGCTTTGTCGGTCAGCTCGTACGCCAGTTTCAGCATGCGCGCGAAATTCTCACCCATCGCGCTGAGGGGATTACCCGACCGGAAAATGCTGAGCAACTCACGAAGCATAAGTGCCCCCGAGACTACCTGAGAAATCTAGCCAAGAACGCAAACAAGGCCGGGATGCCATAAAACAGCATCACGACGTACCCTATTGCCAACTTGCGGGACTCCACCGCCGTATCCGCCAGCCACCTGGCTGCCGCCAAGGGAAGCTCCCTCATGCGCTTTACAGGAAAGATCAACAGTGTACCGCTCAGATTGAAGAGCAAATGCACCAACGCGATGGTGATGCCATGGACGGCATTCTCATCGGTCGCAGCCAGAGCCGCCAGCAGGGCCGTGACGGTGGTACCGATGTTGGCGCCGATGGTGATGGGGAACGCCCGCTGCAGCGTCAGGATGCCCGCCCCCGCGAGCGGCACCAGCAGAGAGGTGGTGATCGAGCTGGATTGCACCATCACGGTCATCACCACACCCACCAGCATGGCCAGCAGCACGCTACGATCGAGCACCCGTGAGACGATCACCTCTACCCTGGTCTGGGTCGCCGACCGCATGACCTTCACCAACATCAGCAAGGCCACGAATATCAAAATGGCGTTCAGAATTATCAGAATAACCGCGGCCGCTTGCGGTAAGCTAATGACCGCTTCGACCACCGTCGTGATGGGTGCTCCGCCCGCCTTGATCGCTCCCTTGATCGGGCTGTCGTAGTCCGCTCCCCCGACGCCGGTGACCAGCGACGCGAGCGCGCTGGCGCTCTTCTGCAGAATACCCGTGAGCAACTCGAGTGGCAGCAGAATAGCCACCGAGATGTAGTTGAAGAAATCGTGACACGTGGCCACCGAGAAAGCGCGTCGGAATTCTTCCTTGCGGCCCATGTGCGCCATAGATGCGATGGTGTTGGTCACCGTCGTGCCAATGTTGGCTCCCATGATCATGGGCACGGCGTTGATCACGGGCAGTGGGTTCTCGGGAGCAGCCACGAGGCCGACGATCAAGGACGTCGTGACGGATGAGCTTTGAACGAGAGTGGTGGCCAGAATCCCGACCATCAGGCCCATGAAGGGGTTCTCGGTGGCCGCGAAGAACGAATCGAGCAGTCCCTGACCGAGCGATTTGAATCCGGCACCCAACCCGTTGACCCCAACGAGAAAGACGTAGAGGAGAAACAGAACCAGAGCCGCGCGCAGCAGTGGGTGCGAGGTCCACGACGGCGCGGGCTGTGGGGCTGTTGCGGAGGCAGCGGTCATATACGCGCTCGACGTTGGGTGGTCGCGAACGGGAACCGCAAGGATCGCTTTGCCGAGGTTGGCAGAGAAGGTGCGACGGGCGACGGTGCGCGATGGGCTGGCATCGGGGTGAAAAGGTAGAAGGAATGCCGCAAAGATGAAACGGGGAAAGCGGAGACGAATTGTGACGAGGATGTCGTGCCTTGTTTGAGAGCTTCTCTGATTTGCTGTTATGCAGACGCCCTCGTGACCCCAAAGAGGGCATTTTTTTGTCACTCCGTGGTCATTGCTCAGTTCCCAGGCCGGTGAATCGTAAACTATTGTCAACAAACAATATAGAAGGACTTGCCCTGACGTGTCTTCGGGTTATATTCGGGATACGATGACCGAAGAAACCCCGAAACTCCGGCTGACGCGATTCGTGCCCCGGCTTCCCAGGCGCAAAGCTCCAAAGGGGCAGGGGGCGGGAGCGGGGGCAGGCGACGACTCTCGACAATCCCCGGCGTACCGTTGCCCGGAATGCGGCGGGGTCGTGGTCCCGGCTTCGGGGTGTTTCCTCTGTCCCACGTGTGGTTGGGGGCTCTGTGACTGACCGCTGATACGAGTCGTTGCACATGACGAGCCAAACTGAGCTTCTCCAAGCCCCGAATGCTCCCAGCGCCCGGGGCTTGACTGTCCTCGACACGCGTCTCCGCGGTGCCACCTTCGTGGAGCATTCGGTCAAATCCATCGTGAACTCGCCCGAAAGCACCGGGATGGGTTTCTGGTCGATCAACCCGTACGTGGGGTGCGAGTTCGGATGCACGTACTGTTACGCTCGATACGCTCACCGTTATGTGATCCAGCGTGCCCACGACGCCGGACGGGTAACTGCGGATGAACTCGCACAGTTTGAAAAATCAGAACGTTGGGAGAGCTTCGAACGCCAAATCTTTGTCAAGCGCAAGAAGGCGGTGCTGGCGGCCCTCGAACGAGATCTCATGCGGATGCGCCGCAGAAACAGCACAGGGGATGTGTACCCCGTTGTGATCGGAACGGCCACCGATCCCTATCAACCGGCAGAGCGACAGTTCGGGATCACCCGCACCATCCTGAAACGCCTGCAACGCGAGTGGGGGTTGCCCATCGGACTCATCACAAAGAGTCCGCTGGTTTGCAGGGACATCGAGTTGCTCGTGGAGTTGCAGCGGCGCCACCGGCTGAGCGTCTACATCTCCCTCATTACGACAGAAGTACGGCTCATCAAACTGTTCGAGGCGCGCTCACCCATGCCTCATGCCCGGCTCAAGGCTCTCGAGCGTCTCACGACCGCCGGCATCAACGCTGGTCTCATCGTCGCACCGATTCTTCCTGGCATCACCGACACGGTCCCGCAGATTCGCAAGCTGGCCAAGGCCGTACGTGACGCCGGTGGGCGATTCGCCCATCCCTCTCCGCTCAGGCTCTACCCCGCACTGCACCAGGGCTTCCTGCCGATCGTCGAAGAACATTTTCCCGAGCTCGCCGCGAAATACCGCCGGGCGTATCGCGGCACGGGGTCGGCACCCAAGAGCTATACCAAAGCCGTCGTGAGCAGATTTCGCCGAGTGGTGAGTAGGTTCGGCGTTTCGGTAAACGATCCGGCGCTCGATCGATCTCCCCAGCACGGGGATGCACGCGCAGTGGATCTCAACCAGTTCGAGTTGTGGGGATGAGCCCCGCCGTTCCCCCTCCAGCCTCCCCCCCCACCGGGCGGGCCGGCGGGCAGTGGCCCCACCCTTCCCCCAGGGGGGAGGTGGTGGAGGTCGGTCCGCCTACCCGCCCGGGTGGTGACGGGTGGGGCGGGGGCCCGCCGGGAGGCGAGGAGAGGCGGGGTGGGCCCGCCCGGCAGGGTGGGGCGGCGAGGTGGCTAACTAGCGACCGCGCCGTGTGCGTCTGGATTCCCCTCTTTGCGCTGCGTGCCGAGGAACGACGACGTCCCGATCTCATCGGCAAGCCAACTGCGCTGCTCGCCGCCGAGGACACTCGCAGACTCTGGCAGGTTTCCTCTCGAGCGCGGCACAGTGGAGTACGACCGGGATTGACGGTGAGTCGAGCCATCGGACTGTGCCCCGCGCTTACCCTGTTGGAGGCCGATCCCGTTTACTACGACGAACAGTTTTCGAGCCTCCTTTCGGCGCTCAGCAACGTGAGTCCGGTGATCGAGCCCGTGGAATTGGGACGAGTGTTTGTAGGAGTGGATGGATTGGAGCGGATGTACGGGGGGCCGGAGAAGCAGGTGGAGGTGATAGAGAGAGTGGTGGGGCCCCACTCCCCGCCACCCCACCGGGCGGACAGGCGGACAGGCGGACAGGCGGTAAGTGGTCTTGGGGAGCTCCTACCGCCTTACCGGCCTACCGCCCTACCGCCCGGCGGGGTGGGGAAGGGTGGGGAGTGGAGTGGTCTGCGGTTGGGGTGCGCCCGCGGCAAATTCGCCGCCTGGGTGGCGGCATCGCGAGCAAAACCCGGTGAACCGCTGATCGTTTCCGACGACGAGCAGGCGGAGTTCCTCCGCACGCAACCCGTTGCCGCACTGCCGCTCGATCCCGACACCCATCGCCGTCTTTGGCAACTGGAGCTCAAAACGTTAGGTGACCTCGCAGCTCTTTCTGAAGACGCTCTCGTTTCTCAGTTCGGACGAGAGGGTCGTACGGCGTGGCGACTAGCAGCCGGGAAAATCACTGAGCCGGTCATGGGACATGAGGTGCCAGAACCAATCACGGCCTCCATCGATTTTCCCAATCCCATCGCGGATCGGCCGATACTCATCCAAGCCCTCGGCAAACTCATCGATCACGCACTTCATCACCCACGACGCGTTGGTTGGCGGGTACATGAAGTGCGTGTCCGCGCTGTGCTCGAGCACGGCTCGTCCTGGATGATCGAGATCACACTCAAAGATCCCTCGGCGAACCGCGAGCGTATTGCCTCACCGATTCGGGCCAAACTCGAGCAAGCACCGCCCAACGGAGCCGTCGAGCACCTCACTGTGGAGTTCACTGCGTTCATTCGCGGAACTACGGAGTTGCAGTTGTTTGCACGGGATGCACAGGCTGCCGCCCGGGCTGGATGCCGACGTGCTCTTCGCTGGGCAGCCCGGGAGATCAAGACGCGCGTTAAGCGTCCCATGCTTCACCACATCATCGAGGTTCACCCATGGTCGCGAATTCCCGAACGTCGATACGCGTTGATCGACTTCGACCCCTGAACCTGCCGCGACCCGTCAATATCGAACTCGATCACCACGCGCTACCAACCGCAGTGACGAGCGACAACAAACGTAAGGCCGTCGAGTCGGTGGGAGAGATCTGGCAGGTAGATGATGAGTGGTGGAGAGAGCGTATCGCACGGCGTTATATCGAGGTGATGCTCGAGGGAGGTGGTCACGTGGTGTTGTACGAAGATCAGATAACGGGCAAGTGGTTTATGCAGGATCCTTAACCGCCACCTCTCCCCACCCCACCGGGCGGGCGGGCGGACAGGCGGACAGGCGGGCCGACCACCTCCCACCCCCACAGCATGGTAGGTGCGTCGTCGGCGGCCACATAAGCGACTGAGGATTCCAGGGAAAGTAGGGAGCAGCGAGCGATTAGCGAAGCGGAAGGATGCCACCATTCCGGATGGTGGGTAAACACCGCTCCTGCTCCCTCTCACTTCTCCCTTCTCACTTCTCACTTTTGTCATGTACATCGAGCTCCACTGTCACTCCGCCTTTTCCTTTCTCGACGGTACGTCGCTGCCGGAGCATCTCGTTCTGGAAGCGGCGGCACTCGAATATCCCGCTCTCGCACTCACGGATCACCATGGACTATACGGCTCCATGGCATTTGCACAGGCTGCCAAGCACTCGGGGATCCAGCCCATCACCGGCGCTGACGTCACACTACTGGATGGTTCTCACGTCACATTGTTGGCGGAGACACCCGCAGGCTACGCCAATCTCTGCAGGCTCATCACCGAGGCTCATCTGGGCAGGGAAGACCGCCGAGATCCCAGACTCGACTTTGCCGCTCTGGAAGCGCGCCACGAAGGCTTGATCATACTCTCCGGCTGCCGAAGTGGCCTGCTACCACGCGTGCTCGAAAACGAGGGTTTCACGGCCGCGCGGCGCTTCGCCGAACGATGCCGGCAGGTGTTCGGTCGCGATCGGTTTTTCATTGAGCTTCAACGCAACGTCGTTCGCGGTGACCGCGAGCGTACACGTGCTCTTGCAGACATCGCCGACGCCGTTGGCCTCTCGCTCGTGGCAACCGGCGACGTCCACTATCACAGCCAGCAACGCCATCGGTTGCACGACATCCTCGTAGCCATACGCCACCGTACCACCCTCGACGGTTCTCACACCGTGCGGCGACCCAACAGCCAGTTCTATCTCCGCCCACCTGGGGAGATGGCCACACTTTTTCGCGACCGACCAGATGCGATCGCCAACACCTTCGCCATTGCTGAACGTTGTGCGGCGTTCGATCTCACAAGAGATCTCGGTTACAGCTTTCCCGACTTTCGACGACAAGAAAAGCAAACTGCTCCGCGCGCCCTCGCTGAGATGTGTCGGGCGAAGCTCGACGAATACTACCCGCCAGGCTCGGGGCATCGACAGGAGGCAGAGAGCAGGCTCGAAGAGGAATTGCGTCTGGTTTATCACCACGACCTGTGTGGTTTCTTCCTGGTCTACCGGGATCTCATGGATCTGGCGCAGGAAGTGGCAATCGATGTTCGCAAGGGGTCACGGCGCGCCACCGGTAACCTCCTTCCCGGTCGCGGTCGCGGTTCATCCGTCTCGTCGATCATCTGCTATTTCTTGGGTCTCTCTCACATCGATCCGATCACCAGTCGGCTCTTCATTGGCAGGTTCTTGAACGAAACCCTCGCTTCCGTGCCGGACATCGACCTCGATTTCCCCCGGGAGATCCGCGAGGAGTTGATCCGACGTGTCTACGACAGATACGGCTCCGAACACACGGGCTTGGTTTGCACATTCCCGACATATCGACTGCGGTCCGCCGTGCGCGAGATCGGCAAGGCTCTCGATCTCCCACCGGGGGAGTTGGAGGTGGTGGCCAAATTGGCGGACCACGGTGCCGTTCGCGCGCTGCATGAGGAACTCGAGAAGCTTCCCGGTTTCGCCGGCCGATCGAACGCACCCCTCTGGCGCGATCTCTGCGATCTTGCCGAAGAAATCGCCGGCCTGCCGCGTCACGTTTCCCAACATGTGGGTGGCATGATCATCTCCAGCAAACCCTTGGTGGAAATCGTCCCGCTCGAACGTTCCGCGATGCCGGACCGGGTTGTCTGCCAGTGGGACAAAGATTCCTGCGACGACGCTCGCTTCGTCAAGATCGATTTTCTGGCGCTCGGCATGCTCTCGCTGGTGGAAGAATGCGTCGAGCTCGTTGCTAAGAAAGAGGGCAAGCCGCCCGACTTGAGCCGCATCGATTTCGAGAATGAAACCGTTTACGACTCTATCTGTGCAGGCGACACGGTCGGGCTGTTTCAGATCGAGAGTCGTGCCCAGATCCAAATGCTCCGTCGCACGCGTCCTCGCAACCTCGAAGATCTGGCAGTGGAAGTCGCCATCGTGCGACCGGGCCCCATCGTGGGCGGCGCGGTCAATCCTTTCGTCCGGCGGCGGGAGGATCAACGTAGAGCGCGCGCGAGGAATCTGCCGTACAGCCCGCCGCTCGATCATCCACTACTCAAGGAGGCGCTGGACGAAACGCTGGGCGTCATCATCTACCAGGACCAGGTCCTGCAGGTCTGCCAGGGGCTGGCGGGGTTCACCGCGGGCCAGGCCGAAGCCCTCCGACGGGCGATGACTCGACGGCGGTCACGTGAGTTGATGGGGGACTTCTGGGATGCCTTCCGGAAAGGATCGATGGCACGGGGTGTCTCCGAGGCGACCGCCAAACGAGTCTTCACACAGGTCGTCGCTTTTTCCGAATTTGGGTTTCCAAAATCGCACGCTGCCGCCTTCGGCCTCCTGGCTTACCAATCCGCGTGGCTGCGTTACTACCACCCGGTGGAGTACTACGCGGCCCTGTTCAACAACCAGCCCATGGGGTTTTACTCTCTAGACGCTCTCACCCGGGACGCAAACCGTCACAACGTCGATGTGCTTCTACCCGACATCAACTCGAGCGACGTCCATTCGATTGTGGAAGGCCAAAAGATCCGCGTCGGACTTGGCTTTGTGCGGAACTGGGGAACCGACATCGCCGAGGAAGTGGTAATGGAGCGGGAACGAAACGGCCCATATAAGACCTTGAGCGAGGTGATACGGCGTGCGCCACCCAACCTTTCCCGTGACGCCATCGAAAATTTGGTGTGGGTGGGAGGCTGCGACACATTTGGGTTGACTCGACGGGAGCTCCTCTGGCAAGTGGGACTGTGGCTACCACCCAAGAACGACCGGACCAACACCAACCGTGTCCGTCGCCAACTCGAGCTACCGCTCAATCATCCCTATGAACAGATCCGATTTGGCGACGTCCAAGCCGAGGATCGTCTCATCGCGGAGTATCAGGTCCTCGGCTTTGCCGCCAGTGGACACCCGTTCACGCTGATCCAAGATGCCCTCCCGCCCAGTCTCATCAGAAGCAATCAGCTTCCCGAACTGGAGCATGACACCTCCGTAGAGGTGGCCGGGCTCGTCGTTGCTCGCCAGCGGCCCGAGACAGCCAAAGGCACCGTGTTCGTTCTTCTCGAGGACGAACATGGAATGATCAACGTGATCATCCGACCGGACGTCTTCGAGCGCGACCGGACGGCAATCCGCGGCGAGCCTTTCCTTTGGGTGGCAGGCAAGCTCGCCAAGGATGACGGTACATTCAACATCATTGCAGAGGGAATCAAACCACTCAAGGTGCGACAGCTACCGTCATTCGAGAAATCATCGTCGTATTCCCCTTACAAGTTTCTCAACACGCTGCGGCGGACACCACCTGGGGCAAAGAGTTGGGGATGATCGTAGGGAGAAGTGAGAAGGGAGAAGTAAAGGTGTCCGAGCTCGGCGAGGATGACCGATACCTGGTAAATTGCCTGTGTTGCATGAGAGCCTGAGTGCCGTCAATCAAAAGGTAAAGCGATACAACTTCTTGGAAATGACAACGGCTAGGCCGAATGCACCATCACTGTGCCTGGCCGACACTCCTGTCGATGGGAGTCGCGATAATGTGTCCGCCAGCAAGCGCGCAGAACAACCCGGCCACGGAGTCCATTGGACTTCCGGCGCGGAGGACCGTCAGTAATACATCGGTTGAGGAGGCGTTGCTGAACCGGAGATCGGTGAGAGAGTTCTCCGGTGAGCCACTCACACTCAGCCAGATCTCGCAGCTCCTCTGGGCTGCCCAAGGCATCACCGATCGCGAAGGCCGGAGAACCGCCCCCTCGGCCGGCGCACTCTATCCACTCGAGATTCACGTTGTCACCGGCAATGTGACAGACCTCGCCGCCGGCGTTTACAAATACACAGCCAAGCAGCATGAACTCCTCGAGGTTTCAGTCGGAGACGAGAGGCGTGCCCTCGGCCGGGCTGCAGCGAAGCAAGACTGCGTAGTGGAGGGCGCGGCAGTCATAATCTTCTCAGCGGTGTTCGACAGAACGACGCAGAAGTACGGACCGCGAGGTGTGCCCTACGTGCACATCGAAGTGGGCCATGCCGTCGAAAACGTGTGTCTGCAGGCTGTGGCCCTCGATCTGGGAACCGTTGTCGTGGGATCGTTCGACGACGACGCCGTGAGGAAGATCGTGCAGACGCCACGCGACCAACAGCCACTGGCCCTCATGCCGATCGGTAGAGCCTCTGGCGGCAGCCGGTAATCCCTGGAAGATTACGGGCCAACCCCTACCCCTTTCACAGGAAACGGCATGATGCTCCGCCACAACTCAATTTCCCTGGCCTTGCTCGCATCGGCTTTGCTGATCGGCACCTCCTGCGGCACCGAAGCCGAGCCCGAACCCGGCTGGAAGTGGTCTGAGGAGCGAATCTTCCAGACCGTCAATGAGGTCCGCGCCGGACGCAGCCTCCAGCCTGACGGCTGGCCCAACACAGCCCGGGTTGCGGTCCTCCTCTCGTTCGATGTGGACAACGAGACGATCGCGCTGCGCTACGGCGAGCCCACGATTGGCACCCTGTCTCAGGGCCAGTACGGTGCCCGTGTAGGTCTCGGGCGCGTGGTCGACCTCCTCGACCGCCACCAGATTCCGGCATCTTTCTTCATCCCGAGCATGAGCCTCAAGCTGAATCCCGGTATGGCCGACGTCATCAAGCGTTCCGGGAGACACGAAATTGCGGTGCACGGATGGATCCACGAGCTGAACTCGCGTCTGCCCGCCGATGAAGAGCGGGAGCTGCTTATAAGGGCGATCGACTACTTGACCGAGGCGACCGGGGAGCGGCCCGTCGGTTACCGCGCACCTTCATGGAACTTCAGCCCCAACACGCTGAGCATCATCCGCGAGCTGGGCTTTATCTACGAAAGCTCACTCATGGCAGACGACCGCCCCTACGAACTCCTGGCAGCAGGCGAGCCGACGGGAATGGTCGAGCTACCGGTCGAGTGGATTCTGGACGACGCGCCGCTGTTGAATCCCAGCGGCACCCGCTACAGCTCACCGCGGGATGTCTTGCAGGTCTACATCGACGAGTTCGACATGGCCTACGAAGAGGGAACGATGTTTCTCCTCACGATGCATCCCCACTACATCGGGCATCGTTCGAGAATCGTCATTTTGGAGGGCTTGATCGATCACATCCGCTCGAAGGGCGACGTGTGGTTTGCCACGCATCGCGAGACGGCCGAATACGTGAAGCGCGAGGCGGGCATGACGCCATAAGGACGGACATTGGCAGTTGTGAACTGCGAAGTCACAGCGCTCCAATTGAACCAGTTTACAGGAAGCGCATCATGAAAGCCCTTATTAATGGAATCCGTGGAATCCTCCTCCTGGCCCTGCCGCTCCTACTGAGCGCGTGTGGCCAGGAAGAGATTCGGATCGGCGTGGCCACGTTTTCTCACGAAACGTGTACGTTTTGCCCGCGGCCCACCGGTATCGCAGAGTGGGAGTATTACGGCCCACCTAGGCGCGGTGACAGCGTACTCCAGGCCGGAGGTTACATAGGAGGATTTGTACGCGGCGCATCCGAATACACCGGGGTTGAGCTCGTCGGGATCCAGTCCCCGCGCGGCGCCCGTGGCGGATCCTCAGGAAGCTGGATCACCCAGGAGGCATTTGACAAATACTCCTATGGTATCGCCGAGGACCTGCGACAGGCCGGCGCGGTGGACGGCGTCTTCCTGGCGCTTCACGGAGCCATGGCCGTCACAGGCATCCCGAAACCGGAAGCCGAGATCGTGCGGCGAGTCCGTGAGGCCGTCGGCGATGTCCCGATATTTGTCACCTTGGATCTCCACGCCAACGAGGATCACGAGCTGTCCGACGCCGCCGATGCGGTTTTCATCGTCAAGCGCTACCCCCACTACGATGCGCAGTTGCAGGGCGAGCGGGCAGCGCGACTGATGATCCGCACTATTCGTGGCACATACACACCCGCGATGGCCACCCGGAAGCCGGGGGTCATCACGCCCAGCGTGTTCCAGGGCACCGGTGTTTCACCCGCCCGGGATATCATGGAACGGGCGCGGCGCTGGGAAAACCGGGTTGCCGACGTTTTCGTCTCAGTGGCCTTCGGATTCGCGTACGCTGACGTCCCGGATGTGGGCGCGACGGTCATGGTGATCACCGACGACAACCAGCAGCTCGCCGATGAGATCGCCCAGGACATGTCGGACTACATCTGGCGCGTCAGGGAGCAGTTCGCTGGGAGAAGACTGCCCAAGACCAAAGAAGGAGTCACCCTTGCCGTTCGAGCCGCACGAGCAGGGAACACACCGGTGGTGATCGCGGATCACTCGGATCGGACCGGCAACGCCACCCACATTCTTGCCGAACTCATCGCCCAGGGAGCGCGCAATTTCGTCATCACCACCATCGCCGACGAGCAGGCAATCGAGCAGATCAAATCGACCGCGGGGGTCGGAGAGCAGGTGGCCGTCGACGTGGGCGGGTACGCCGACGAATACGCGGGAAACCCCGTGCGCATAAGCGGCGAGGTGGAGTACCTAGGCGGCTACCAGCAGTTCGAGACAGTGGCAGTAGTGCGGTTCGGCAACAACAATCGGGTCATCCTCACCCCGGCGCTGCACCAGGTGACGGATACGGACATTTTCGCAGCGCTCGGCATCGACTTCGAGAGCCTCGACATCGTGTCTCTGAAATCCCGTGTTCACTTTCGGAGAGGCTACCACGAGACGGGTATTGCCGGGGCGATCTTCGAGATCGACGCACCTGGATTGGGACCGGCGGATCTTACGCCGCTCGAGTACGAGAACATCCCGGAGAATATCTATCCGCTCTCTCAGCGGCGGCGTTGAGGGGGGGGATCGGGGGGGGGGTAAGCCCCGATCCGACACAAGGTTGTCGGATCGGGGCTCTTTTCTATCTCACGCGGCTCTACCGGGCCCCGTCACTGATGGGTCTCGGCCTCACGGTGGGGTACGTGATCCCGAGCTGTTCCAGGTACGTGGCGAACCTCGACGGATCGTAGTAGAACTCGCGCATTTTCTCCCTCCACTTCCCCATGATCTCCGCATTTATGAAGATCGCCGGCTGGTCGGTCGGCAGGATGTACGGGGTGTACTTCATGTCTTTGGTCTGCACCTCATTGAAGTACTCCCACGCGTCGGCAACGATCTGCGGTTTGAGCAGCAGGTCGAGCAGGGTCAACGCCTGTACCTTGGCGCCCGCGACCGCACCCTTGTGCGCGATCGGTGTGGCCATCGCGATCCCGTTCGACCAGTTGTGCCCCGGTGTACCGGAGACGTTGGACGGGAAACGGAGGGTCACGGTCGGAACGGTCCACGCGATGTCGCCGATGTCGTCCGAGCCGCCGCCCAGCGAGCGCGACTGGTCGACCGGGCCACGCAACTCGCCGATCTCGGTGGCGAGCCCCCGCTCCTCGGAGCCCAGCTCACGTTGGATGGCCTTGGCCAGGGTGATGTCGTCCTCTGACCACTCCGGCAGTCCGACCCGTTGAATGTTTTCGTAGGTCGCCTCGGCGACAGGTTTGCTGAAGTAGCGGGGCCACGCCGACCCGACGGTCATGATCGTGTCGATCTCGGTGTTGGTCATGAGCGCCGCGCCCCGAGCCATCTTCTTGGCGTCCTCGTACATACCGGACACCAGCTCGTAATCGCGCTCGCGGAAGTAGAACCCGTTTGGGGAACGACGTTGGGCTGGTCGCCGCCTTCCACGATGACGTAGTGTGAGCGCGCTGCCGGTTGCAGGTGCTCGCGCTTGTACTCCCAGCCCTGTGCCATGAGCATCACTGCGTCGAGCGCCGAGCGCCCGCGCCAGGGGGCTCCCGCCGAATGCGCCGTCTCTCCCGTGAAGCGAAACTGCGCCGAGACCATGGAGTTGCCCCCACCCTGGCCCCACGACATACCGAAGTTGTTGCTGACGTGCGTGAAGAGCGTCACGTCCACGTCGTCGAACACGCCTTCGCGCACGAGAAATGCCTTGGAACCGAGCTGTTCTTCAGCGACGCCGGGCCAGAGCTTGAGCGTCCCCTGGATGTTCTCGCGCTCCATGATCTCCTTGACCGCGAGCGCCGCGGCGATGTTGACCGCCTGCCCGGAATTATGCCCCTCACCGTGACCGGGAGCCATGGACAGGATGGGCTCGCGGTACCCGACGCCCGGCTTCTGATTCGACTGTGGGATCCCGTCAATGTCGGATCCAAGAGCGATGACCGGCTTTCCGGATCCCCACGTGGCTACCCACGCCGTGGGCATGCCGGCGACGCCGCGTTCTACCGTGAAACCGTTCTCCTCGAGGATGCCGGTGAGATACTTGGACGTCTCGAACTCCTGGAAGCCGAGCTCGCCGAAGGAAAAGACCATGTCAACGATCTCTTGCACCTGCTTTGCCCGGCCCTCGACCGCCGTCAGGGCCTCAGACTTCAGCCTGTCGAGCCTCTGATCGGGCCTCTGGGCGGCCAGATTCAGCGGCCCCAGGGTCAAAACGGTGCCGGCAAGCACGGCGATTCGTATGGTGCACTGCGCGCGCATGAGTGACTCCAGTCGCGGGAGAAGGGTAGCTGGCATCTTGGGATTTAGCGCCTTGGACGCGAGTTCAGCAAGGGCCTGGCGGCGTTCAATGAGTGGGTCGAGGGGGCCTTGCTCAATCTGGGGGCCGACAGCCGTTGGGGGGGATCTTGTGAATACAGCCGAGCAGGTCGCATGTTAAGCTGCCAGGGGGTGCGAGCCCAGTACTCGAGCCGGGCCCGTATCGATCGACGTTCTGACCACGGAGTGCTGACCATGAAGACGCGATCCCTTTCACGTCGCCATTTCCTGCTGACTGCCGGAGCAGGAGCTGCCACCGTATGGGTGCCGAAGAACGCAAAGGGCTACACGGCCAGCGAGATGCGAACGTTGGCGGAGGGTGACTCGGTCGAAATCGGTGTCTCGAAGTGGGAGCTGGACACCCCAGCACTCTGCCTGGACCTGGATGCGCTCGACCAAAACCTGAGAAAGATGCAGGCCGCCTTGGCCCGCACTGGCATAGCTAGCCGTCCCCACGCGAAGACCCACAAGTGTCCTGCCATCGGGCGACAGCAGATGGCGACCGGATCGGTGGGCATCTGCACCGCAAAGATCAGTGAGGCGGAGGTGATGTTCGATCATGGGATCGAACAGATCATGATGACGACCAGTAACGTCACGGCGAACAAGATCCGCCGGGCCATGAATCTACGCAGGTGGTGCCCAGGGTTCATTCAGTCCACGGACAATCTCCAGAATGCCCGGGACCTCTCGGACGCTGCCGTGGAAGCCGGCGTGGTTGCCGACGTCATCATCGATGTGGATCCCGACATTCACCGAACTGGAGTACCCCCCGGCGACTCGGCGCTGGCCCTGGCGCAGTTGGTGGATCGGTTACCGGGCCTGAAGTTGCGGGGCATGCAGGCCTATGACGGAAGCTCTCAGCACGTCGCAGGCTTCGAGGCTCGACGAGCCCGGACCATGGCTAAAATGGAAGGGCCCGCAGAGACGTTTGACATGCTCGGGCAGGCGGGACTCAACACAGAGATTTTCAGTGGCGGTGGCACCGGCAGTTACAATATCGATCACGAGACTCCCGGATTCACCGATGTGCAGTGTGGCAGTTACATATTCATGGATGCCCAATACCTCGCCATTGGGAGCGCGGGCAACGACGAGGTGTATGCCGATTTCACGCCATCCCTGACGCTGGTGACAACCGTCCTAAACGCCAACTTCGAGGGCCGCGCGACGGCCGATGCGGGCGCCAAGGCGCTCACGATCAATGAGCCGGATCCGATCGTGGTTGGCGAGACTGGCATCTCATACCGAGCCCGGTCCGACGAGTTCGGCGTAATCCGCTATGAGAATCCAAGCCGTACGTACCGTGTAGGGGACAAGCTCGAGCTCATCATCCCGCACTGCGATCCTGTGGTGAACCTCTACGACCACTTGTATGGGACACGCAATGATCGGGTAGAGGTGATCTGGCCGGTCTATGCGAGGGGTAAGTCGCAGTAAAACAACCCCGAGCCCACCCCAGCTCCACCGCCCCACTCCCCACCACACCACCGGGCGGACAGGCGGGCAGGCCCTTCGAGACGGACGCCGCCTCCCTGAGGAGCCCTGCGAAGCAGGGCGTCTCGAAGGGCGGCGTCCTCCTCAGGACAAGGCGGACAGGCGGACCGTCCCTTCCCGACCCCACCGGGGAAGGGGGGGTGGTCACTGCCCGCCGGCCCGCCCGTTGAGGTGGTGGCGAGCGGGCTCGATTAGGTGGCTGAAGACTTCACGCGGGCGCCGGTAACTCGATTCCGAGCAACGCATCGTCATCCACAGGCTTCAAAGGCGTGTAATCTCGGCGCACGACGAATGCCGGCCTTGGTGATCGCACCGGAGTTGGAGCGTTCTCGACGCTGTTGGAGGTGACAATAAGCAGGCGACGGTCAAATACCGTCTGGGCAGGTGCCGCTTCGCGTTTGAACCGATGTCCCTTCCTGGTTCCCTACGTCGCCGGTCGTTTAGGCACGGCTGCGCCGTGACCCCCGGCTATTGGCGCCTCCTACAGCGGGACCTCGGCTCCCCTCGTCTTGAAGGTCCGCTCCATCGCCTCGCCAATCTTGTTGTTGGGCGTGGAAGCGCCCGCGGTGATGCCGATCTCCCGCACTCCCGCGTGAAGCCAGCCGGACACCTCGACCTCCGCGTCTGATCCCACGGGTTTGTGCCGGATCGTGCCGGCACTCGGGTCGATGCACGAGGCATCTTCAATGTGGTAGGTCGTCGTACGCTCGCTGCAGATCTTGGCCAGGTTGTTGGTGTTGCTGGAATTGTAGCCCCCGATGACGATCATGCCGTCGAGCGGCTGGCTGATCAACTCCTTGACCGCGTCCTGGCGCTCCTGCGTGGCAGAGCAAATCGTGTCGAAGCTGCGGAAGTGCTCCGGCAACCCCGCATCCCCGTAGCGTTTGACCATCGCATCTCGAACGCGCGCGGCAATCGCCAGCGATTCGTTGGCCAGCATGGTCGTCTGGTTGGCCACCCCGATACGCACGAGGTCCTGCACGGCCGAGAAGTCGGGGGATGTGCTGGAACGAAAACGCCGTTCGATTTCCTCCGGGTCGTCGCCACCTTCGACAAAACGGCAGACGACCTCGGTTTCGCTCATGTCCCGCACGATGATGTACTTGCCGTCGTCTCGGCAGGAAACTTGACTGGCGGTGGCCTTCGACTCCTCGTGGAAGTACTTACCGTGAATGAGCGCAGTGAAGCCCTCACGGGCGTACTGCTGCACACGTTTCCACACGTTGAGCACGGAGCCACACGTCGTGTCCACTAACACACAGCCGACATCACGCAACCGCTCCATGTCTCCTACCGTCACACCGAAAGCAGGGATAATGACGACATCCTCCGCCGTAACGGCGGAAAAATCAAATCGGCCGTCGGATTCCGGACGGAGCAAAGCGATGTCCATCGTTTCGAGCCGGTCGTTCACGTGCGGATTGTGAATGATCTCGCCGACCAGAAAGACGCGCCGGTCGGGAAACTTGCTACGTGTCTGGTACGCGTAGTCCACCGCCCGATCGACGCCGTAGCAGAAACCGAATTCGCGGGCAAGATGAAACGTCAACCCTCCCGCCGACAGCGAATAGTTCCGCTCGCGAACCATTTCCACGAGACGGCTGTGATAGTCGGCCGAGAGGGCGCCCGCCACCTCTGTCTTCAAACCGAGGCCCTTGCGAAAGTACGTCTGCTCCATGCTTTTAATCTAACCTCGATCGATCATTCACGTTCGACGGTCAGGAAGGCGTGTCCCCAACCACGCTGTCTCGTTGATCCTCCGGTATCCGACACCACTCATCCTCCAGCGCCCTCACTTCGATGTCATGAAACACCGCTGCAAACGGGACCGTGTCGCGATGCGTTCGCTCTCGAAGCCGTGCGGTGAGCCGGCCGTACATCCGGCTGTTCAGGCTGTCGACGATCACCTCGCCACCCACGGCGTGGAACACAAAGGACTGACGCTCCGGATACTCCTGCACGCCAACACGAGCTTGAAAAGGTTCCGGCAGTCCGCTCGCTCCGGCTGTCACCTCATATGAGCCCGCAGGATTCCCGCTGTCAGGGGTGGCAATCAGAACCACTGTCCCAAACCCCGTTCCCTGGGCAATGAGTTGAACGAGCGGGCTCGCACCGCAGCGGCCGGCCCACGCCTTCCAACTGCCCGTCAAGCCGTACTCGAAGTCCCCGGCGATCGCCGTCGTGAGACGACCGTCCCTCGGTTCCGGAAGGTCTGGCATAGGAAGAGGAAGGGTGTCGACCTCTTCCTGTGCCTCGAGTGCGCTCTCAACCACCACCACCGTACCCGCCGCCTCGTCAGCGCCCTCTTCCAACTCTGCACCGTCACCACAGCCGAGAAGCATCACGAGAGCCCAAACCCAACGCTTCATCATCACTCCTCCTCCTCGAGTCCAAGCTGCGCTCTCGCTTGCTCCTCCGAAATAGTGAACGGCTGCAGAAAAGTACGGAGGTCGGAGGGCACGGGAAGCGGTCTGAGGGTCGCACGATCCGTACAGACCAGCACTTCGTGACCCACGGCTGCGAGGCGGGTCGCCCCGACGTGTAGGACGTTGAAGGCAAGCCTCATGGAACTACCACCAAACTCGGTGAAACACGCCGCCACGCGAAGCCGATCATCGAGGCGAGCCGGATACTTGAAGTCGCAATCCAAGTGAACTCGCGGAAGCCAGATGCCGAACCGGTCGAACACCTCCGCGTACGGAATGCCTGCCTCCCGAAAGAGCTCGGTTTCGGCGATCTCAAAAAAGCGCAGATATGCGCCATAGAAGATGATGCCGGCGAAGTCCACGTCCGACCATCGGACGTGCTCGTCAATAACAAAGGCTTTGGGTGTCACGCCGGGGAACGTAGACGGTGAGAGGAGTATCCGGAAGCTCAAGGGCCGGTCGCTCCGCGCGCCGGAGGCACGACCCAGCACCCTTTTCCCTCCCTGTCCTGCGCTTGGCCGGGGTCGGAGAGCTGAACCGGTGGGGTCGTTACCGCGGTCTCAGCGGCAGGGCTTCACGCCTGCCGGGGCCACTGCGCGCGCCTGTCGCGCTCGAGCCCATAGGCCCTCAAACGCCGCCAGAGCGTGGTCCGTGAGATCCCCAATTCGCGAGCGGTCTCTGCGAGACGCCAGCCCGTCTGCTCGAGCATCTTCACGATGGCATCCCGCTCCCTGTCCGCCAGGGTCTGAGGTTCATCGCCCTCGGGAAGGTACACGGCTTCGCCAACTGTGAGCTGACCGACTCTAAGCGGCGCGATCCGCCCCCCCAACTGAGCAAGCTGGGGCAGCAACTGGTCGGCGCCGAGTGAGTTCAGTGCCAGTCCATCAAAGACCTCGCGCGCGCGTTGATTGGCATACGCCACCCGCCCCTGAGGATCGAAGACCACAACGCCCTCCTTGAACGAGTCCAACACCGCTCGCGCCAGCGGCGAAAAGACGGCGGTCCCCAGCTGTCGAAGTTCGGCGGTCTCCATTGTACTTGATGGATACGCCGCAGGGTGGTCAAGGTTTCATTTAGCAATCACTTTGCCCCCAAACGGCAGATCCTCACTCACGAACTCTTGCCGCCCAGGCCCAAGATCATATATTGACTGAACGATCAGTCAATAACAGAGGTACTACCTTGCCCCCATCTCCTGAAGCAGCCAGAAGCTCCATCCTCGAGGCCACGGAGTCACTCCTGCGGCGGCAGGGAGCCGGCGCCATCACGGTCGACTCGGTAGCTCGGGCCGCGGGATGTGCCAAGGGTCTGGTTCACTACCACTTCGGCACCAAGGCCAATCTGCTGAAGCAGGCTCTTCTCAGCCTGTCTGGAGCTCGCGAGGCGAGATGGATCGCCGCCATGAGCGCTACCACACCAGAGGATGCAATCGACGAGACCTGGAGTCTGATCATCGAGGAAGCCCGAAACGGCACTCTCCGGGCACTCGCATCTCTCGCGATCACGAACGATCCTGTAATTGACCGTGTGGTCAGGGCGGGAATTCGTGAGTTCGGCGAGGGGCTGACGCACGCCTTGGCGGCCATGCTGGATCGAGCGGAACTCACGCCGACGATTCCCGCCGAGCAGATCGGATGGATGATTGCCGCCGTGGTGCAGGGCACCTCCCAGCACCTGGTGGCCGGTGCAGAGCCCGAGATTCTGGAGAACGCCTACGCCGCGGCCTGGCTCGGCGTGCTCTCCCTGGCCGGCCCTTCAGGCTAGCGGCGGCGGCGTGGCCGGAATGCGTGCCGGTGCTTCGGACGCTCGGGCAGCGCGGCGAGGGCCTTCCGGAGCTCCTCGTAACTGCTTGCCCGGGCAGCGGTTTGCCGGCCCCGCAGGACCGTGAACCGGAGAGGTCTGTCAAGGGTGGGGACGTCCCGGCGTCTCAGCTTTCTGGCCTTCCCCTCCCGCAGGCGAAGCCGAACGACCCCAACTCCATCTTCGATCTCGTAGTCCAAGGGCAGTCGGTCGCCCCGAACCGGGACAGACGACGGCAACCCGTCTAGCCGCGACTGCTCCTCCAAGGGGATGATACCGTCGAGATCCAGGCCGAGGGGGGTCTCCAGGAAGTCGTCCCAGCTCTGCGTCGAACCGAGCTGACGCTGCAGCAGGCTGTGAACGCGTTTCGGATTGGCCTCGCTGAGTTTGCCTCCGGATCGTCGCCAATACTTCCCAAAGTGATCCAAATCCCGCCGAATCTCCGCCTGATGGGGATGCGGTGTCTCCCCGGCCACGAGGGCGGCGGCCAAGGCGGCCCTGGCACTCTCTGCGAGATCGGCGGGGAATCTCCCGCTGAGCGGCTCCCACGTCCGGTCGAGCTCGAAGCCGAAATAGTCGAGGGTCTGCACCACGCACAACGTCCCACGCCTGCGGATGTTGCGATATTGCACAAATGGAGGGGACTGCCGGGCGTGACGTCGAATGAGGGAGAGTGGGAGATTGTTGCCTTCGATGGCCCCACGCACCTCACCGAACCGGCCGGCGAAGTAGCGAATCGTCCCAGCCACCGCCCCCCACGACTTGCACAGCGAGCCTCGGGCGACCGCAACGGGCTCGTCGTCCGCCGTCTTCTCATCGATCACGAGGTCGAACGGCATCACGCGGGCCACGAGCTCCGTGACCCGGCGTCGCAAGGAAGGCGTGAGTCGGGGGAGCCGCTCCGGCAGCGGAATCTCCAGAGTCCGGTACACCGATGCCATGCCGAGTGCGACGTCCTCCACGGCTTTGACCAGGACTCCACGGGAGTCCGCCCAATCCGCCAGCTCATCCTCGAACAGGTGCCGCGGCAAACCGTACACCTGCCCGAGATAGCCATGGGTGTTCACCGCTTCCGCGTACAGCTGGTACGACGTCAGGTGATCGCTTCCCTCGACGGCGAGTCCGCGCAGATCACGCTCGTCCCGAGTCATACGGTGGAGGGATTCCACGTTTGCCATCACTGTGATGAGGGGTGTTAGCTCGTCGTCCATCTGAACCAGGAGCTCACCCCATGGTCGGTCTACGGGCATGGCCTCAACATCTCGCCCGTACCGTGTGAGGCGGTCTTCAGCAATCACGCCGCGCGCGGTGAGCCGTTCTACAGCCGCGCGATACGCCGTGCGGTCCAGGGGAACCGGGAGCTCGAGCTCCGTCAGATCCACGCCCATCGCGGCTGCGGTGAGCGCGACGCGCTCCGAATCCCCTGCAAGCTGAAACTCCGGGGGCTCCGGCTTCAGTATTTCGAAATCGACATCCCGCTCAGTGAGGATGTACACCTCCCCGTTCGCCACACGACCGTGAACACGCCCTGCCATCTGGAGAATCTCATTGGCGCCGAGATACAGTCGCGTGAGCACGTTCCGGCCGCGCGCGATGACGTTGCTGAATCTGGCGTCGTAAATCACGACGGTGTCCAAGCCCCGAACGTTGAGGGCCGACTGACCGGCAGCCGTCATGGCGAGCGCATAGGGTTTCTCCGCCGTGCCCTCCAGGAACGGACGAATGACACGAATTGGCTCGCCGCCATGATAGAAAACCGCGGTCAAGTTCGGCCACCGCCCCGCCAGTTCCGACGCTACCGCTTCCACCTGCGCACGCGTCGGGACGAACACCGCTACCCCCCGCTTCTCCCGAATGACCCGCCTGATGAAACGGTCATCGAGAAATTCCAAAGGCTCGTCATGGAGTGTCGTGACGCGCGCCGACAGCGTGGGATCAAAAGCCGTCGTCGTCAAAAGCGTGTCAGAGTTCAAATAGCGGGCATAAAAGGCCGGATCGACCGTCGCGGAGAGCCAGACGAAGCGGCAGCCAATGCGCTTGCCCAGTGCCAGGCACAGCTCGAGCTCTGCCGAGGTTTGATGGATTTCGTCGACCACCAGGGTGTCTTGCGGCTGAATCAAGTCACTCTGAAACCAGCGGCGTGCAATCCCGGTGGTCACGATTACCACGTTCCACGATGGAGTGTCAGGCGTCGCCTCTCGTTCTCGGTTTACCACGCCGATCTTGAGCGCGGTCGAGACGATTTCTTCGGCAATGGGACGTATGGCGAGGGTCTTTCCGGTTCCGGTCCCGGCGACAATGCCGAACCCGTGAGCGCCTCGAGCAAGCTGTCGGATCTCCTCGCCGTGCTCGCGTTCCAGCACGGTGTCAATGCGCAGATCCATGGCGAGCTCGATGGTCTCGCACGCCGCCCGCGTCGGAGCGATGACAATGATCCTGCCCGTCGGAGGTTCGGCGGCTCGGAACGCCTCTTTGTCCGGAGGCAGATAATGGTCGCGGATTCCGTGGTGGGAGATCACCGCGCGGAAGATACCTCGGTCCAAACACCGTCGGCTCGGAAGTCGAGGTCAGTCCGCAAGGGAAAGGGGTTGCCGGTAGAGATGGCCACGCGCCGGGGATCGCCTCCCGCTATGACCGGGTCGACCGCTCACGGATCAAACCGAGTACCTCGCCGGGGTCGGCGTGTCTCCCCAGACTCTTCTTGGAGAAGACGAGGTCACCATCAACGGTGACCTCGAAAAGGCCTCCGGAAGCTTCGACCAGCTCCACCTGGGCATCCGGGTAGTTCTCTTTGATTTCGGCCGCCAGACCGGCAGCCCTCGGTTCGTAGTTTCAGACTACGCAGTATTGGATGGCAACCTTCATTTGAACCTCGTCAGATCTGAATTCCACCCACAGCGGCTGTCTCGGTCTGCAAAGTAATTGGGTGAAGCTCGCGTCCGCCACCAAACACCCTGCATCGACTGTGGCCCGGGGCACACAGCGGGAAGAATCGGCTGGCTAATTTGCCTTAGTTTTACTATATGAAATGCTCATACAGTTGGCCGCCCGATGACCTTTGTCGTGCCGGTGAGATGTTGAGGACACCGTGACCGAAACTTCCAGATTGACGAGCGGCCTCCGGATGCACTGGGTGGTTCAGGCAGCCGCCCTCGTGTTCTTTCTCGCCGCCGTCACGCAGTTGGTGGACAGGACGGACCCACAAGGAGGAGACTTCGCCCTCGAGCTCACTTTGCTGGTTGCGGCCGGGGCGATCATCCGGCGTTTTGGTGTCGAGCTCCCCAGCAAGGGCTTTGCCTCCTTCGCCTTCGCACCAGTGCTGACGGCCCTGTTGCTGCGGAGTTGGCCGTTCGCCGTACTGGTCGCCGCCTTTACACTTCTTGCCGGCGATCTGGTGCTTCGCCGGGGCCGCTTGCGGACGGTTCTTCTGGACTCGAGCTACCAAGTCATAGGAATCGGGATTGCCGGACTCGCCTACGCAAGAGCCGGCGGGGCAATCCGCGCCGACGCCCTGGCCGTGGACAATCTCGGTCCACTCCTACTCGCGATTGTACTCATGCCCGTCCTGAGCAGGGCGGTACAGCTCCTCGGACCGAGCGTCTCCGGCGGGTTCGTGCCAGCCACTGCTCGCATGGCTCTGCACTGGGAGGGAGTCACTTCGGCTTGCGCAGCCGGTCTGGCGCTGGGTTGGGTCGCACTCATCGTATCCGACTCGTCTGCCACAGCGGCACTCGCTCTATCCGGCGGACTTCTCGTTACTCTGGTCTTGCTGCACCGCCTCGTTTCACTGGGCGTCAAAGCGGATGAGCACCGCCTTGTCCAGGGATTGGCCACGGCGGCGGCAACTGGCGCCAGCCTCCACCAAAGTTTCGGCCGCATTCAGGAGGCGACTCGGCAGATCTTGCCCTGGGATGAGATGGGCATCGGGTCCTACGACCAAGCCCGCAACGAGATCCACATCGTGGTCGATACTTCCACCAGTGAACGCCTTCGATTCCGGGCAACGACGGGGCTCACCGGGGAGGCAATTCGAACCCGCAGGCCGGTTGTGTCCAGCAGCCTCATGGTGCGGGAGGTCTTTCTGCCAGAGGGGGAGCAAGCGGCGTCAGAAATCCTGATCCCTCTTTACCAAGGGGACAATCTCGTCGGAGCCTGGAGCTTGCGTCACTCGGCCATGACCACTTACGGGCAAGTTGAAGCCGACCTTCTCAATCTTGCTGCATCACAGGTTGCGATGGCGGTGGCGACACACAGCCTGGTGGCGCCCGTGGCTGAGTCACTCGGCCGGGCCGTCGAGTCGATTCATCAGTTCGAGAGCGCCTGCCGCACGGTTGGCCAGGCACTGGAGGAAGCGGCTGCCAACGCTCAACGGGTCCGTGAGGAAGCCGAACAAATCCGAGAGCGCATTGCGGTTGCCGCTCTACGTGTCACCGAGTTGATCGAGGGATTGGAGAACACGGTTCAGGCCGGCAAGCGTGCCCAGGACACCGCAGGCACGGTGGCCCGAACTGCGACCGAGCTGCAGGAATCCAACTCCCGGGCCGTTGACCAACTACGCCGCCTCAGCGCCACAATCGAACGGGGGGGGGCCGAGATGGGACTGTTGCGAGACGCCGCAGACAAGGTCGAGGGATTCTCGGAAGCCATCTCCGGCATTGCGAACCAGACGAACCTCCTTTCACTGAACGCGACGATCGAGGCAGCTCGAGCCGGCATTCACGGCAAGGGATTCGGGGTCGTTGCGGATGAGGTGCGCAAACTCGCCGAAGAAAGTGCGCGGACGGCCCGGAACATCCACAGGAGCACCCAGCGAACACGGCAGGTCATCGACAGCTCCTCCATTCTTCTCGAGGAAATCGGCGAGCGCCTGAGCGAACTGTCACAAACGTCAGAGCGCTGGCGCTCGGAACTGTCAGAAATCGTCGCCGCCGCTGCCGAGACTCGGCATGAGGGTGAGCGCATGCGAGACCTGCCGCGGAGCAATCTGACGCTCTCCACGCAGGCAAAGTCAATCTTGACCGACGCCCAATCAGCCGCCGCGACGTCCGCTGACGTAGCGGCCCGCCTGGCCACATCTGCGGGCGAGCAGGCCCGCGCCCTTCAGGCCCTCTTTCAGACGGCGTCGCGTCTCGCCCAGCTGGCTGCGCATCTCGAGCAAGCCACGGGATTAATCACCGGAAACGGAGGATCCGGTCGAGAAGAGGGTGAGAACTAGCTCAGGCACTCGCTGGAGCACAGGTGACGCCGGTCACTGAGCGGGGCTGGCTAGCCGTGCAAACTCCTGGGGTTCGTATACTTGCAGAGAGAACCCTCTAGCGGATCGACCGTCAGAACCCACCCAGGACTAACGCTGCGGCAGACCGCCGAACGGCTGGCTCGGCTGGGAATCTGGATTCGGCAGCGTGCCAGGGTCGTATCCGGAGCTCGTTGGGTAGTTTAAGTGATTCTCGTTAAAGGAGTTGGGTTAAGATGCGCGCCTCGACATGCCGTGAAACCATTCATGCTGCCGTCGTTGCCGCGCTCATTTTGGGTGCCGCCCCGCCGCTCGCAGCACAGACCGGCGACGTGACTCAATTCGAGCTCGGCGCCTATGGCACATTCACCAGATTCACCGGCAGCTCCTTGGGGCTCGGCAATGAGTTCGGTGCCGGCGGACGTCTGGGCTATTTCGTGACGCCGATCTTCTCCATCGAGGCGTCCGGCGATTTCACCGAAGCCAACGCCGACCTGGGCGGGACGCGCGTGACGGTGGCCCGGCTGGCAGGCAGCGTCGTCGCACAGACGAGGATGGGCGTGTATCTCGGGGGCGGGTACGAACGGCTCTTGTACCGTGGCGGCGACGACTTCGACGACAACGGCCTCCATCTTATTGTGGGAGACCGGTTTCCGCTGGGTGGCCGGGCTGTTTTCCGCATGGAGGGACGGTTCTCGTACATTCTTGGGTCTGAACGAAAGCTCGCCGGTAGCCAGGTGATTAACCTGAGTGCCAACGCAGGCCTCTCGATCCTCACATTCGGTGGGGAGTCCAGGGACTCGGACGGGGATGGCGTCCGGAACGATCGTGACGAGTGTCCGGACACGCCGAGCGGAGCCCTTGTGAACAGCGTTGGCTGCCCGAGCGACAGCGACACCGACGGGGTCCTGGACGGGCTCGATCAGTGCCCCGCCACTCCTCAGGGTGCCAGCGTCGACGCGGTCGGCTGTCCGTCAGACGACGACGCAGACGGTGTGTTCAACGGGATTGACCAGTGCCCCAATTCCTTGCCTGGTGCCCAGGTCAATGAGACCGGGTGCGCTGGTGACGAGGACTCAGACGGTGTTCTGGACGGCATCGACCAGTGTCCCAACACACCTGCTGCCGCTACAGTGGACGAGACCGGGTGTCCGTCCGACGAGGATCA
Source organism: Gemmatimonadota bacterium (assembly GCA_039590195.1). Classification (GTDB taxonomy): domain Bacteria; phylum Gemmatimonadota; class Gemmatimonadetes; order Gemmatimonadales; family GWC2-71-9; genus JBDHDY01. The sequence continues at coordinate 26,770 of JBDHFY010000027.1, forward strand.
GGACGGTGTGTTTGATGGCATAGACCAATGTCCTGGGACTCCCGCCGGCGTCGTGGTCGACGAGTTCGGGTGCCCGTCGGACGACGACATGGACGGCGTGCGCAATGAGATTGACCAGTGTCCGAACACGCCACCCAATGTGACCGTCGACGAAGCGGGCTGCCCGCCGCAGGATACGGACAACGACGGCGTCAACGACAGTGCGGATCGGTGTCCGAACACAACGCCGGGCCGTCAGGTCGACGCCGTGGGTTGCCCGGTGTTGTTCGCGGTCGAGGAAGGGGTGACACGGGCACTGGTGCTCCAGGGCGTCAACTTCGCCACGGGAAGCGCCCGGCTCACTCCGACGTCACACAGCGTCCTGAATGAGGTGGCGGCCTCGCTGGTTGCCAATTCCGATGTACGAATCGAGGTCGCGGGCCACACCGACATCACGGGCCGGCGGCGGACCAACGTTGAGTTGTCACTAAGGCGGGCGGAGTCCGTGCGGCAATATCTGGCGCAGCAAGGCGTGGCGCTGGACCGCATGGTGGCCCGAGGGTACGGGCCCGACCAGCCCATAGCCACGAACAGCACGCGATCCGGACGGGCGCAGAACCGGCGCGTAGAGCTCCGGAGGATCGAGCCCTAGGATACACAAACAGGGCAATAGTGGAACGGGCGGCAGAAGCGGTAGATTCCCTATTGGGTGTGTGCCGTGCTTCCCCGCCCGTTTTCATCTATCGATCGTCTTTCCGAGGATTCTCCCATGTTGCGTCGCACCGGATTTCTCATTGCTCTGGTACTCAGTCTTGCGGTGGTTACGTCGCCACTCGCGGGACAGACGATTCCAACCCCGGAATCTGTTCTCGGGTTTGTACCCGGAACCGACCGCGAACTGGTGGAGTGGCCGGTTCTCGTCGACTACTACCAACAACTCGCCGCGGCCAGCGACCGAGTTCAGTTCCGAGAACTCGGTAAGACGACTCTCGGCGCTCCATTTGTGGCGCTCGTGATCTCGGATGCCGCCAACATGGCTCGTCTCGACGAGATCCGAGCCATGAATGCCAAGCTCGCGGACCCGCGAACCCTTACATCTGAGGCGGAGAAGGAACGTATCCTCCGTGAGGGCAAGACGATCGTCTTGATCACCTCCAGCATACATTCGACCGAGGTCGGGGGCCACCTCACCCCCGCCATCGTCGCACATCGTCTCGCCAGCGAATCGACGCCCGAGATCCGACAGATTCTCGAAAACACCGTGTTGCTCCTAGTGCCAACGCTCAATCCCGACGGCGTCAGCATTGTCAGTCGGTGGTACAACCAAACGTTGGGGACGCCCACCGAAGGAAACGGTCCGCCCGAGCTTTACCATCATTACGTGGGGCACGACAACAACCGTGATTGGTATGCCTTCACGCAGGTGGAAACGCAGCTGACCATTGACAGCCTGCACAACTACTGGCACCCGCAGATCATTCACGACATTCATCAGATGGGACAGCGAGGCGCCCGTTATTTTCTCCCGCCGTTTCTGGATCCCGTAGAACCGAACGTGGATCCCCTGATCGTCCAAGGATTCAACACACTTGGCACGTACATGGCCTGGGAGCTGGCAGGACAGGGCAAGAAGGGAATCGTGGTGAACGCGACGTATGACGCGTGGACACCGGCCAGGGCATATCAACATCATCACGCCGGCGTGCGAGTCCTGTCTGAGACTGCAAGCGCCCGAATCGCCACGCCCATCGAGTTGTCGTTTGATGAACTGACGCCCGGGCGCAACTTCGACGCGCGAGTATCGAGTTGGAATTTCAGCGATCCCTGGCCCGGCGGGCGGTGGAGTCTCGCCAACATCGTGGACTACCAGAGTTCCGGGGCCATGGCGCTGCTTGGGCACGCCGCGGCAGGACGCCGAGTTTGGCTTTCAAATTTCGCGACCATCGGTGAACGTGCCGTCGAGGGATGGCAAAGGTGGCCCTACGCTTATGTGATCCCACAAAAGCAGCGTAGTGATATCGGGCTCAGCACGATGCTCGGCATCCTGCGCCGTGGAATGGTGGAGATCCGCACTGCCGACGGGGCTTTTTCCGAAAACGGCCGAGAGTACCCAGCCGGAACATACGTCGTGGTACTTCGACAGCCGTACGCTTCGTTTGCGAAGGCGCTGCTCGAACGGCAGGAATATCCTGATCTCCGCCTCTATCCGGGTGGTCCTCCGAGACCGCCATACGACGTGACGGCGCATACGCTTCCACTGCTCATGGGTGTAGACGTCGCTGCAGTGGAGGACAGTATCAGGGTTTCGTTGTCGGCGCCGGTGACACCTCCCGCTCCCGTGTACAGTTATGAAGGACTGAGCGGCCGGGGCGGTCGAGCCCGGATCGCCTTGTATAAGTCGTACGCTGCCTCGATGGACGAAGGATGGACGCGCTGGATCTTCGACACGTGGCAGATACCCTACGAATCTCTCGTCGATTCTGTGGCGCGCGTGGGGAACCTCCAGGACCGCTACGACGCCGTCATCATTCCCGACATGTCACCGCGAGCCATTACGGCCGGACTGCCCGCAGGCGACTACCCCGCGCAATTCGCTGGCGGGCTCGGGTCGGACGGCATCCGAGCCATGCGCGAGTTTGTGGAGGAGGGCGGCACCCTCGTCGTGTTCAACGGAGCGTCTCGCTTCGCGATCGAGACATTCGATCTTCCCATCCGCAACGCGGTTGAGGATTTCGACGCGCAGGAATTCTATGCGCCGGGAACTCTCTTCCGCATGGAGCTGGACACGACGCATCCGCTCGCGCACAACATGCCGGAGGAAGTGGCAGCGTGGTTCCAGAGAAGTCCTGCGTTTGACGTGACGGACTCAGAGGGCGTGAGCGTTGTGGGATACTACTCAACGGATCCCGATCAACTACTCCTATCGGGCTGGGTGTTGCATCCCGAACGGGTTGCGGGCAAGGCCGCCTTGGTTGAAGTGAGCGTCGGTCGAGGCCGCATAGTTCTCTTCGGGTTCCGCCCCCAGTATCGCGGCCAGAGCATTGTGACGTACCCGCTGTTCTTCAACGCGCTCCTTGCAAACAGCAGAGTAAGTCGGAGGTAACTGGGTCGAAGATGACGTCGCTCCATGTTTTCGCGCGTGTTGGTCTTTTGTGGACCATGACCGCCGGTGTGTTGCAGGCTCAACAGGCCGACACGGCGCGTCACGGGACTCACGTGCACCACGACGCGCTGCGCCCGGACTACGTGCGGCAGGTGGGATTTCCCAACGTGGAACCTATTCGGCTCCCGCCGCCACCCGTGGGCCAGCCACCCGCCGTCGTTCGGGGGATTTACCTGAATGCTTGGGTGTTCGGGGGTTCGCGCTTCCACGGTCTCGTGCGACTCGCGGATAGCACCGAGATCAACACGTTCGTGATCGACGTGAAGGACGACACGGGGTACCTCACCTATCGGTCCAGCGTTTCCACCGCTATTGAGATCGGCGCGAACAACATGATCCGCGCGCGGAACGTGAGGGAGCGACTCGCAGTGCTGCGGGAGCACGGGATTCACCCGGTCGCACGCATCGTCGTGGCCAAAGATCCGTTGTTGGCGAAGGGGAAATCCAACTGGGCAATACACGACACCGAGGGAGGTCTGTGGCACGATCGACAGGGCTTCGAATGGGTCGACGCGTATCGGGACTCCGTCTGGCTGTACGCCGCCGAGATTGCCGAAGAGGCCGTTCTGCTCGGTTTCAGCGAGGTGCAATTCGACTACGTCCGTTTCCCCGACGAGCCACAAGAGCTGCTCGACCGCGCCGTCTTCCCCGCCAGAGTAAACGGTGAAAGCCGACGCGGGGCGGTGCGCCGGAATCTAGAGCTCGTCCGGAGCCGCATTAGACCATTGGGCGTACCCTTCACCATCGATGTGTTTGGGCTAACCACCAGTGCTCGGAGCGACATGGGGATCGGTCAGGTTTGGGAAGACGTCATCACGATCGCGGACGTGGTACTGCCGATGGTGTATCCAAGCCATTACTACCGAGGAGCGTACGGGTACCGGCGCCCAAACGCCGAGCCGTACGCCATCGTGCGAAGGGCGTTGGCGGACGGCATCAGGCGGTCCAGGAAGGTACCTGGGGCCGGGACTATCCGTCCGTACCTGCAGTCCTTCACGCTGGGCCGACCTCGGTACACCGCCAGCGAGATTCGCGCGCAGATCGAAGCGGTCCACGACCTCGGGCTGGCGGAGTGGGTGCTTTGGAATGCAAGTGGTCGGTATCCAGCCGGCGCGTTCAGATCAAGCGGTCGGCGTTCTGAATCGCCAGTCGCGGAGCGTGGCTCGCGAAAACCTGAGGGCGAGTTGTACTAGGGAACTGGTATAGTCCCTAAACAGGTTCAGGCTGCGCTGTCTTTTGCGGCTCCCAGGCCGTGATATACCCGGCCACGGCGCTCGCCGCCGTCGTATACGGGCTCGCAAGATACAGCCTGCCAGGGCCCGACCGCCCGGGAAAGTTGCGGTTGATCGCGCTGATCGTCACCGTTTCCTGATCGTAGGAGACGCCAGGCCCGGCATTGATGCACGCGCCGCACGACGGCTCGATGAACTCCGCTCCCACTTCGCGAAAAACCTCCAGGTAACCTCGCTCTTCGCAATAGCGCCTGACCTGCTGCGAGCCGCACTGGACGAGGCACTTCACATCCGGAGGGATGCGGGCGCCGCGCTCCAACGCTTCCCTAAAGACGCTCGCGTACATGTCCATGTCGGACTTCTTCCCACCGGTGCAGGAGCCGGCGTAGGCAATATCGATCTTCACCTGATGGCCGAGCTCCTCGAGAAACAGTCCGTTGCCGGGATCCCCAGGTAGTGCCACCATCGGTTGAAGTTCGGCGGCTTCGAGCTCGATGATCGTCTCATGACCGGCATCGGGGTCGGAGAACAAGCCCTCCATCAACGGCCGGACGTCCTCCGGTTTCATTCCGCGCTCCCGAACGAGGAACTCCACCGATCTCTCGTCCGGTCGTATGATTCCTGTGAAGGCACCAACTTCGGCAGCCATGTTTGTCATGGTGGCGCGCTCGTCGATCGAAAGAGCCTCCACAGCATCGCCCGCGTACTCCACAATCTTACCGATCGCCTCTCCACTCTTGACGTAAGGTTGCCTCAGGATCTGCAACATGAAGTCCTTGGCCGTAACGTGCTTTGGCTTGTGGCCGTTGACTCGAATCAACACCGAGGGTGGTACAGTAAGCCGCACATCTTTCGTGAGCCAGGAGTTGAAGATCGCCGTCGTGCCCACGCCAAACGCTACGGCACCGATGGCTCCCGCATGAGGCGTGTGCGAATCGGTCCCGATTATCAGGTGACCCGGCAGGGCATGTTGTTCGAGGATCTTGCTGTGACAGATCGCCTCCGATCCGCGGGCGACAGTATTTCTGCCAAGCCGGGGTAACTCACCGTACAGCTTGATTCCTTGTTGCTCGGCAAACTCCTCCTGCTTCTTCTTGAGCTCGAGTGCCACGTCGAGAAGGCCCTGGGCCTTGCGCTCGTCGGTCATCGCGAGGTCGAGAAACGTCAGGTGATCGCGGAAGAAAAAGACCGATTCCGGGTCGACGACCTTTTCGCTCTCACCCACGCCGTCGCACCAGAAAATTGCCGCCATCGGTGTGACGTATTCGTGGCTGAACCGGATGTCCGTTCGCACGAAACCCTCGTCACCAGCCTTTACGTACGGAACGCCGACCTCGTTCCGCTTCAGGTCCGACACCCAATGCCGGGCGATGATCTTCTCACCCAACGTCATGGGACGCTTTGGGGTGACCACTTCAGGCACCCGCAGTTCGCCATGCAGGCGCGCGATGTTGTAGTTGAACAAACCACCGTGTTCAATGATCCCCCGGGTGATGGCACCTTCCCGCTGGGTGAATTCCCTCAGAGGGATCTCCTCACCCCGCCTCACGCGCTCGATTAGAGAGAAGTCCGTGCTGGTCAGTATCCCGAGGTTCTGGCAATTCTCGCGATAGATGCGTTCGATATTTTCGGCAATCACCAAGCTGATTCCCGCACACATCTCCGCGTAGGGGGATTGCTCCCGGGAGGAACCCTTGCCCCTTCGCTTCCCACTCACCGAACAGACGAACCCTCCCGCCTTCACACTACCGCGGCTTATCGGTAACTCAGATCCACATTTGAGACCGAGGTAAGGAAAATCGCCCAGGGTTTCGTCGTAGTAGTAACAGATGTACGCCGGCGTGATCTCGTCGGTGGAAATGTCGTCTCGAAGCGACAGATCGGAGGGCCACGACAGATCGTCTCCCTGCAATTGCCGCCGAATCGCATCAGCATCGTCGACCAGAAACAGCAAGCGACCATCTAACCTAACCGTGGTTGGCCGCTTCCCCACCGACCGGTCCTTACGGCTCTCAGGCATGGCTCGAAACATCGTAGACGGCTCGCCGTCGGACAAGGAGTCGACTAGCTTGTAAGGTGAGATGAAGAAAGACCGACTTAGACAGATTCCGTTGTGGATCGGGGGCGTGTTCGCCGCCGGGCTTCTGCTGCGCGGCGCAACGGCGGATCCGAACGCATCCCAGCCGGCACCGGCGAGCACCTCGTATCAAGAACGAGTGCCCAGCATCCTGGTGCTCACCGGAATGCTACCAAAGGACTTGAAAGAAAGCTCCGGTGTGGCAGTTAGCCGAACACACGAGAATATCCTCTGGTCCCACAACGACTCCGGCGACGACCCCGACATCTACGCCACGAATCTCGAGGGGGACGAGCTGGGCAAGTTCAGGGTCCGCGGAGCCAGAGCCGGCGACTGGGAGGACATCGCGCTCGGGCCGTGTCCCAATGAGGAACAGACCCCTGACTGCCTGTACATTGCCGATACCGGAGACAACGAGGGCCGGCGGGCCTCCGTCAACCTCTACATCGTTCCAGAACCGATCCCACCGGAGAAGCGGCGCAAGCGCCGACGAGATACCCGACGCTCAAGGCGCGTGACGGTGCGCTACCCGCGGGGCCACCCAGACGTTGAGGCCATGGCTGTCGGACCGGAGGGACACGTCCTGCTCGTGTCCAAGGGCCGGCGCGCACCGATCACCCTTTACCACATTCCCGAAGAGGGATTGCACCGGGACTCCGTCTTGGCCCGCTTCGCCGGCACCCTATCCATGCCCTCTACCCGGCAGCTCGGACGACTCGTGACCGGGGCGGCAATCTCTCCCAGCGGCCGGCGGGCGGTGATAAGAACCCATTGGGAGCTGTTCTTCTACGACCGCGATGAGAACGGCCGTCTGACGGCTGACGGACCACCCTGTTTTCTCGGAGCAGTCGAACCCCAAGGTGAGGCAGTGGATTTCCTGGATGAAGAAAACCTCGTCCTCCTGAGCGAGACTCTGGGGGGCCGCCCGGGCACCATCTTTAGGGTTCACTGTCCCGAATAAGCGAAGAAAGGCCGAAGACAGGGCACGCGGAAGGGTGGCCCTTTCACGGCGGGCGCCTTACTTTCCCCCACCCTTTGTCCAAATCCGCAACTCTCGTGAGGAGGCGATCTGGAACTCCCGACCTCCCACCGGGTCCCCGTGAGCTGGCTTCACGCTACGGCCTCCCCTCCGATTCGTTGGCGAACGTTTACCGAAATCCTGCCCTCGGAGACACCCGCCGACGGCGCGTTGGAAACGGCGAGAGAGGAAACCCTGCGGTACAAGGCCGTGACCGAAGCCGTCAAGAAGCAACGCCCAACCGGCATTTGGAGTGGCAATATCCTCGGCATTGAGCCGTCCAAATCCCAAGGGATCAAGGGTGTCGGCACGGTGGCCCAATATCGGAGGCTGGTCCAACTAGGCGGACCGAAGGACGCGCGCGCAATCCGCCTGGCCGCTCGGCCATTGTACCGGCTGCTGTCGCGAGACCCCGATCCCAAGCTTCTCTTCGAGTACCAAAAGGAGGCCAAGGACAATCCAGAGCTAGCGGTGTGGGCC
>JBDHFY010000028.1:0-27807 GCA_039590195.1 Gemmatimonadota bacterium
ATAGGTCTTTCCCCAACTGCCAGGGACGTTTGTTGCCAAGAAGTCCCCTCTTCAGCCGGTGCGGGGGCCAACCACCGTGGCCGGGGACGGATGTTTCACGTGAAACGTTCAGGCTCTTGAAAGGACGCGCACTTCAGGGATTGGCACTCGAGGAATCGGCTGCGCTCACGGGTTATGCCACCGCTCTCCCACGCCGCATCACCTCCAAGACGAGATTCTGCAAATCACTGGGTGAAACCCCAGGCACTCTCCCGGCCTGAGCCAGCGACTCGGGCCGAATCCGCTCGAGCTTTTGCCGCGCCTCCGTGCTGAGGCTCCTCATTTCGCCGTAGGGAAGGTCACCGGGCAAATGAAACTCGGCCAAGTCTGCAAGTCTCCTGGCGGCGTCCCGCTCCCGAGCCAGGTAGCCAGCATACTTGAACTCGATCTGCGCCGACAGCCAGGCCTCCGGAGCGACATCCGGAATCGGCTCCGGACCACATTCGAACAGCTCTCGCAGACCCACGGCCGGACGCTTCACAAGTTCGCTAACCAATTGTGGCTCAATAAGTTGACTCTCTTTACACTCCCGGAGATACTCATTCACCGCCGCCGGTGCCAACACAAGACCCCTTGCCCCGGAGGTGAGCATGTCCTCCTCCACTAACCGTCGCTCGAGGATTGCCCGCTCCCCGGAGCCAAGCATCCCAAGCTCGCACGCCAGCGGTCCCAGTCGTTTCATCGCATTGTCCTGGCGGAGTAGTAACCGATACTCCGACCGTGATGTGAAAAGCCGGTACGGCTCATCGACCCCGCGTGTTACCAGGTCGTCCACGAGAACCCCTACATAGCTGGAATCCCGGGGCAGAATCACGGGTTCGGCATCCCGCGACATCCGCGCCGCATTGATTCCCGCCATCAGCCCCTGGGCACCGGCTTCCTCGTATCCCGTTGTGCCGTTGATCTGACCTGCGAAGAAGAGCCCTCGGATGGCCTTTAGCTCGAGCCAAGGGGTGAGCTGCTCCGGGGGATAGTAGTCATACTCGATGGCGTAGCCGGCTCGCGTCATCCTCGCCTGTTCGAGCCCCGGGACCTTTGCCAGAAACTGACGTTGGACTTCGCCGGGCAGGGACGTGGACAGACCATTGACGTAAAGCTCCTTGGTGTCCAGCCCCTCCGGCTCGAGAAAAACCTGATGTCGCTCGGCGTCCGGGAACTTCACGATCTTGTCTTCGATGGAGGGGCAGTATCTGGGTCCCCGCCCGGACAAAGCGCCTCCGTAGAGAGCCGACTCCTTCAGGTGACGCTGGATAACGTCTCGAAGTTCAGGGCCAGTCCACGTTATCCAGCATGGCATCTGCTTCGGACGCCGCACGCGCTCGTAGTGGGAGAAACGGAAAGACGGCCGTTCCCCATCCTGCCGCTCCAGCTTGGAGAAATCCACCGAACGCCCATCGATCCGCGGCGGGGTGCCCGTCTTGAACCGCTCCACGGCCAGGCCAAGCCCTTCAAGCTGTTCGGCGACCTCCACCACCGCCGGGTCACCAGCCCGGCCAGCACTAACCCGCGTCTCCAACCCCACATGGATTCGGCCCCGCAAGAACGTGCCGGCCGTGAACACCACACTGCTAGCGAGCAGCGACCTTCCGTCCTGGGTTTTGATCCCAAGGACGCTGTTTCCCTCCAGCAAAAGGGCGGAGACCGTTCCCTGTAGGATGTCAAGCGTCCTTTGCTCCTCCAGGAGCTTGCGCACCGCGCGCCGGTAAAGTCCCCGATCGCACTGAGCCCTCGGCGACCAGACGGCCGGGCCCTTTGACCGATTGAGCATGCGGAACTGGATAGTCGCCCCATCGGCTGCCCGCCCCATGATTCCGCCAAACGCATCCACCTCCCGAACGACGGTCCCCTTCGCCACCCCACCAACGGCAGGGTTGCAGGACATCTGCCCGATGGTCTCTATGCTGGACGTGACGAGGACCACGCCCACACCGATGCGTGCTGCAGCACAGGCCGCCTCCGCTCCGGCGTGGCCTCCACCGACCACGATCACGTCATACGAGTGGGCCACGGTTCTCCCTTTTGAGGTCTCCAATCCTAGTCAAGCCCCCTCCCGCGTGGCAGGGGGGCAAGGGGGGGGAACCTTTCCCACCGTTCCACAGTTGTCTTCTTGACGAGCTGAGGCGCGAACATCAGGCCCTGATGCCGGCGTATCCGAAGTGGCCGCGCACCAGATGGCCGGTCGGAGCGGCTCTCCGGGAGGTCGTCGTCCGGGATCCCGGCTCACACGGTGTGCGGGAGTGCAGACAGTTCGCGCCCCGTCGGAGAATTGGACAGCATATGGATTGCATCCGAGCACAGACATTACTCGCCCCGGAGCCGGGGCCCTCCGCTACCTCCCCGGAGGTTGACGAGGCGTTTGCCCACTACTCCGCATGCGAGCACTGCCAGACGTTGTTCGCAAATCAGCGTCGCGTTGCTAATCGTCTGCAACACCTGGCACAGAACCAGCGAGCGCCCGTCGCACTCCGTGATCGCGTCGTGGCCGCAATCAATCTCGAGCAGGGTAGGATTCAGCGCCGGCGCGCTCGTTTGCATTTCGCCTTTTCGGGGGGAGCAGCCATGGTCGCCGCAGCAGCCGCCCTGGTTTTGTTGATCCCCGGACCGGTCGACCCCCTAGACGTGGTGAGTTCCTTTGTGGCACAGGCCATCGAGGAGGAGCCAGCTTCGCAGTCCATGGTCACCGCCGAAGCGGCTCCACTCGAGCAATGGCTCGCATCACAGATGGGTGAGAGCATTCACGTACCCATCATTCCGGACGCCGAGTTGGTAGCGGGAGAACTCGCGTCGGTGGACGGCATGCCCAGCGCCGCGGTGCGATACCGGGTTCGCGGGAAAGAACTGACCTATTTTGCGTTGCCTGCCGGAAAGACAATCGCACGAATGACGGTCGAGGACAACGAGATGGTCACCCTGACCTCGGGAGACTACGAGGTGGTCGTCTGGGGTGAAGATGGATCGGCGAGGGTACTGGTGGCGTCCCTCCCCCGTGACGAACTACAGGCCATTGCTGTGCACTGTCGCATGAAGCGGATCACCCTGCAGGCACGGCCTCTGGAACCCGCGGTCGCTTCCTAGAAACCGTCGGCGGAAACAAGAAGAAAGCGCACGAACAGCCTCGTGTGCTTGTCGTTCCTGTAACTTGCAGAACGCGTTGTCGACTCCAACGCCTCCCTCCCCCCGCACTGCCTCTCTTACTCTTCTGTGGACACGGACGCCCGCGCTTCTTCACTCTCGAGGGCTGCGCGCAACGCGTGCCATGCGAGGACGGCACATTTGACTCTCGCTGGGAACTCACGCACTCCCCCGAATGCCGCCAACTTCCCCAAGGTTTGCCGATCCGCTTCGCCCTTGCCCGTCACCATGTTGTGGAATCGATCGAACAACTCGTCTGCCTCTTCTCTCGTCTTGCCCTTGACCGCCAGGGTCAGGAGCGAGGCAGAGGCCTTGGAGATTGCACAGCCGGTTCCCTGGAAACCCACATCCTCAATAACGTCGCCTTCGACGCGCAGGTATAGCGTGAACTTGTCGCCGCAGATGGGATTGTCACCATCTGCACGACGGTTCGCGTTTTCCAGCGTCTTGAAGTTTTTCGGTGAGCGATTGTGATCGAGGATGACCTGTTGGTATAGATCCCGCAGATCGGTCATTAACGGAATACCTGTCCGACTCTTACCAGCGCCGCCGCAAGCTTGTCCACTTCATCCTTCGTGTTATACAGAGCAAACGACGCCCTGGCCGTGGCCGACACGCCGAAAAAGTCCATAACTGGTTGAGCGCAATGGTGGCCGGCACGAATGGCGATGCCCTGCTGGTCGACGATCGTACCGATGTCGTGCGCGTGCACACCATCTAATGTGAATGATATTACGCCTGCCCTCTGCCTCGCCGTACCGACAAATCGCACACCGCTCAGCTCGGCCAATGTCTCCAACGCATACTGCAAAAGACCCGCCTCATGCGCCCCAATGCCACCCCAATCCAGTGACTCCAAATAGTCGATCGCGGCGCCAAAACCCACCACCCCCGCGATGTTGGGCGTGCCGGCCTCGAACTTCGACGGGATCGGCGCGTACACGGTCTTCTCGAAGCTAACGGATCGGATCATGTCTCCGCCGCCCTGGTAGGGACCCATGGCTTCGAGGAGCTCAGCCCTTCCGTAGAGCGCACCAATGCCGGTGGGTCCGAACATCTTGTGACTCGACAGGGTATAGAAATCACAGCCAAGGTCCTGAACGTCCAAAGGCAGGTGCGGAGCCCCCTGAGCACCATCCAACAGCACGGGGATGCCGCGGTCGTGGGCGACGCTGATCATGTCCTTGACGGGGTTGACCGTCCCCAGGGCGTTGGAGACGTGGGCCGCCGCAACGAGCTTCGTTCGGCCGGACAGTACCCTTTCATATTCCTGCAAATCCAACTCGCCCGCGTCCGTGATTGGCGCCACGCGAAGCCTCGCACCCCGCTCCTGGCACACGATCTGCCACGGCACGATGTTCGAGTGATGCTCCATGGCAGTGATCACGACGTCATCTCCGGGCTGGAGATGCAGCCTGCCGTACGCGTGTGCCACCAGGTTGATCGCCTCTGTCGTTCCCCGCACAAAGATGACCTCGCGGGCCTCTCCGGCATTGAGAAACCGCCGGACCTTTTCCCTACACCCTTCGTACGCCACCGTTGCCTGCTCACTCAGATAGTGCACACCGCGATGCACATTGGCGTTCTCTGTCTCGTAGTAGCTCCTCAACGCATCGATCACCGCACGGGGCTTCTGGCTGGTCGCCGCATTGTCCAGGTACACGAGGGGCTTACCGTGCGCTGTGCGGCTCAGGATCGGGAAGTCGCTACGTACGCGCTCGACATCGAACGCCTGGCGCGACTCTGATTGACGGTCCTTGGCGCGCAGCACGCTGGTCATGCTCACCCCGCCCCCTCGAGGGAATGACTAGCCTCGAGCCGATTCTTGACCAGCTCCTCCAGGTGGTCCCGCAACTGCGGGATCTCGATGCGATCGAGGATTTCGACACAGAAACCGTAGGTCAACATCGACTGCGCGGCCTTCGCGCTCATGCCACGGCTTTGGAGATAAAACAAGGTGTTGTCATCCAACGGACCCAGTGTCGCACCGTGCGTGCACTTCACGTCGTCAGCATAGATCTCGAGCTGGGGTTGGCTGTCCGCCCGCGCGTGCTCTGAGAGGAGCAGATTGTTGTTGGTCTGTTTCGAATCGGTCTTTTGAGCTCCCGGTCGAACGACGATACGACCATTGAAAACCGCCCGCGACCTATCGTCCAGGATGCCATTGAAATACTCGTGGCTTTCGCAACGGGGCTTCGCATGTTCGATCACGGTGTTGTGATCCACGTGCTGATTGTCACCCATGACATACAGCCCGTTGAGCAGACCCTCACCCCCCTCGCCGTCCAACACCATCCAGACATCGTGCCTCGACAGCTCCGCTCCCAAGACCACAGGGTTGCACGAATACCAGCTATCCCTCCGCTGTTTCGAGTGAGTAGAAGCGATGTGATAGGCTTGGGGGCTTTCCCGCTGAACGCGATAGCAGTCTACGCGCGCGTTGTCGCCCACCAGGACCTCCGTCACAGCATTCGTTAGATACGAACCTCCGTCCAATCCAGCGTATGTCTCGATCACCCGGACACGAGCACCGTCTTCCACGACGATCAAGTTCCGGGGGTGAGACACCTGAGGGCCGGCCACGGAATCAGAAAGAAAGATGAAGTTCGCCGTCTGCTTCAGCTCGACGCCGGTGGGCACAAAGACGAACGCGCCGTCCACGGCGAATGCCGTGTTCAGTGCCGTGAACGGGTTCTTCATGGACGCGAGCCGACCAAGGTGCGTCCTGACGCGCTCATCATCGCGCTCGAGGGCCCGGGCCAGTGGCTCTATGGCAACACCGGCGGGCAACTCTGGAACGGAGGACAAGCCCTCGTCATAGCTGCCGTTCACGAAGACGATGCGAAGCGCATCCTCCTCCGGCACATATCCGGCGACTTGCTCTGGTACCACTCGGGGAGCCGACCCGGGAAACGCAAATGCCCCTTCGATGATCGGCTTGACGCTCGTGAATCGCCACCGCTCCTGCCGAGTCGACGGAAACCCAAGCGCTGCGAACTGGCTGATTCCCACTTCCCTCAACTCTTGGAGCCACGCTGGTGCCGCCGCCGCACCGTTTCCGGCAAACGCCTTGAACGCCGAGAGATACCGGTCCATCGTTTCGACCTTGTCCATCGCCGCCCCCCTCCTAGGCCGCGACCACGTCCGGCTTCAGCCAGTCGTAGCCCTTTTCCTCGAGTTCCAACGCCAGATCCTTTCCCCCGGACTTCACGATTCGACCGTCCGCCAGCACATGTACGAAGTCAGGTGTGATGTAGTCCAACAGGCGTTGATAGTGCGTGACAACCACCGTCGCATTGTCCGGCCTCCGGAGCTTGTTCACGGCATCGGCCACGATCTTGAGGGCGTCGATATCGAGGCCCGAGTCAGTCTCATCCAGGATCGCAAGCTTCGGCTCCAAGACCGCCATCTGCAGAATCGATGCATCAGACTGTCGTCCCAGCCGATCACCAGGAGCTTCTCCTCGAGCACCTCCATGAAGTCGAGCGTGTCGAACTCCTCCTCACCCCGGTGCTTCCGCACGGCGTTTACCGCCGACCGCAGGAAGTACGCATTCGTGATACCGCGAACCGCGACCGGGTACTGGAAGGCCATGAAGACCCCTTCGCAGGCACGCTCCTCCGGCGCCTTGTCCAGCAGATCTTTCCCCTCGTAGTGGACCGTGCCCTCGGTCACCTCATAGGCGGGATGGCCGGCCAACACTTGAGCCAATGTGCTCTTGCCCGAGCCGTTGGGCCCCATGATGGCATGTACCTCCCCGGCATTGACCGTCAGGTCGATCCCCCGGAGTATCTCCTGTCCCTCAGCACCTGCGTGGAGGTTCTTTATTTCAAGCATCTGTTACTCTCCCGCTCCATATCACTACTGAATTGTTGACTCAAGAATTGGCTATTACCCCACACTGCCTTCGAGGCTAACGCCAAGGAGTTTCTGCGCCTCCACGGCAAACTCCATCGGCAATTCTCGGAACACTTCCTTGCAGAACCCATTCACGATCATCGACACGGCATCCTCCGCCGAAAGACCCCGTTGCTGGCAGTAGAAGATCTGGTCCTCTCCCACCTTGGACGTCGTGGCTTCGTGCTCCATGGTCGCCGTGCTGTTGCGCACGTCGATGTACGGGAATGTGTGAGCGCCACACTTATCACCGAGGAGCATGGAATCGCACTGGGAGTAGTTCCGTGAATTCGTCGCGCCCTTCATGATCTTCACCTGACCCCGGTACGTGTTCTGGCTCAACCCGGCGGAGATTCCCTTGGAGACAATCGTGCTTCTCGTGTTCTTCCCAATGTGAATCATCTTGGTACCGGTGTCGGCTTGTTGATGATTGTTGGTGACCGCCACCGAATAAAACTCACCGATCGAGTTGTCTCCCTGAAGGATGCAGCTCGGATACTTCCACGTGATGGCTGACCCGGTCTCGACCTGCGTCCAGGAGATTTTCGAATTTCTCCCGGCGCACTTGCCGCGCTTCGTCACGAAGTTGTAAATGCCGCCCTTACCGTCCTTGTCACCGGGGTACCAGTTCTGGACGGTGGAGTACTTGATCTGGGCGTCCTCCAGCGCAACGAGCTCGACGACCGCCGCGTGGAGCTGGTTCTCATCGCGCATGGGCGCCGAGCAGCCCTCGAGATAGCTCACGTAGGAAGCGTCTTCCGCGACAATCAATGTCCGCTCGAACTGTCCGGACCCTGCCGTGTTGATCCGGAAGTAGGTGGACAACTCCAGGGGACACCGCACCCCGCGGGGAATGAAACAGAACGACCCATCCGAGAAGACGGCAGAGTTCAACGCCGCGAAATAGTTGTCGTTGAAGGGAACCACGGATCCCAGGTACTTCTGCACCAGGTCAGAATGGTTCCTGACGGCCTCCGAGAACGGGCAAAAGATGACTCCGTGCTTCTCCAGCTCCTCTCGGAAGGTCGTCGCAACCGACACACTGTCGAAAACGGCATCGACGGCGACGCCCGCCAACCGCTTTTGCTCCTGGATGGGGATCCCGAGCTTTGCGAAGGTCTCGAGGAGAGCCGGATCAACCTCGTCGAGGCTCTGCAGCTCCTTCTTCGGCTTTGGCGCCGAGTAGTAGGTGATCGCCTGGTAATCGATGGGCGGGTAGGTCACGTTCGGCCACGTCGGCTCCTTCATCGTCATCCAGTGGCGATACGCCTTGAGGCGCCACTCGAGCATGAAGTCCGGCTCGTCCTTCTTCGCGGAAATGAGTCGGATGACGTCCTCGTTGAGTCCAGGGGGAACGGTCTCGGACTCAATGTCCGTCACCCACCCGTACTTATATGGTTGGTCGACGTGCGACTCTATCGCAGTCATTTGTTGCTCCTATTGCAGTCCACCCGGGGCGCTGTCTGCTGCGCCATCGAACGTGATGGCGTATTCGCATGCGTTGCACCCGTCCACGATGTGCGAGCGGCGTTCGATGTTCGCCGCCAGAACGTCCTCGAGGAATCTCAACTCCGTCTCACAGATCTCGGGCAGGCAGTTGGCGACTGCCCGGATCGAGCAATTCTGGACATGCAGGCTAATCTCGCCGGCCGACTCCCGAGGCTCCGGCATGAAGCCGACCTCCTCCAAAACACCGGCCACCGCCTTCACCCGGTCCAACGGTGTCAGGCTATCAAGCTCCGTCCCGAGCTTCTGCCTCAGCTCGGCGTACTGCTGCTCGAAAACGGCGATGGCGCCACCCCGGCCGTCCTTTTGCATCACGTACTCGAGGACGCGGGTCAGGGCTTCCTCGTACTGGTTGGGAAAGAGGGCCTCGCCGTTGGGACTCAGGCGGTAGCAATAGGTGGGGGCACCGGTTCCCCGTTGCTCCCGGCCGTAAACCACCAGCCCCTCGGCTTCGAGCTCCTTGAGGTGTCGCCGGATGGCGTTGGCAGACACCCCAAACTGCTCCCCAAGCTCTTTTGCCGTAACAGGTTGGGCCTTCTTGAGCGTGACCAGGATCTCGCCCCTGAGTCCCCGGTGGGCCGCCAAGCCCGGTGAAATCGCATCCATGATCCCTCGATTGCATGCGGATTCGTCAGTTTCGAGAAGTAATTTAACAATTTTGTTTGCGAACGGCGAGGGGCCAGCTCACGGGTCAGGCGGTGGGAGTCGCTGAAGCTCCGAAGGGCTCAAGCTGGAGGCATATAAGTATGATAATTGAATAGACTCGTAGGGTCGCAGCATGCTGCGACCCCTACTGCAAGATCTTGCAGAGAAACGGCGGCAGAAGGGGGAGAAGGGGCAGAGGGGGCAGATTTGTAGGGCGCAGCATGCTGCCGCCCCTACGTCTGCCCCCCCTGCCCCTTAGCTCCGACTCTCGTCCTCCCGCCGCACCAGCGCCTGGTAGTCCTCCGGAGTGTTGAGATCTTCGACCACCGCGGAGTCCTCCACCGGCACCTCCTCGACCCTGCTGGGATCGGCGCGCACCACAGTGCGAGCCCCCTCTCCATCTGGGGCCTCCAAGAGCTCCTCGAACACCGCTCTCCCGAACAGCACCGGATGACCTCGCCGGCCGTCAAAGACAGGCACCACGACGGGCCGTTGAGTCGATCTGAAGCGATCGATCAGAAGCTCGACGGTCGAGATCGCCACGTGGGGCATATCCACCGGCCAAACCAGCATCGCGTCCACTGGGTGGCTCATCACATGTCGAACGGCCGCTCTAATAGACCCAATCGGCCCCGCGGCAATCTCCTCGTTCCGGAGGACCGCGATACCATGTAAGTCATGTTCTGACACTATCTTATCGGCATCGTCACCCAAGACCACGATGGGATGCTTCACACCAACAGCGTGCGCGGCGTCAAGCACACTTTCCAGAAACGTCCGGCCGCGGAACGTTAGCAGAGCCTTCGGCTGACCCATCCGGCTCGAGGCACCCGCGGCAAGAATGGTGGCCGCAATCATCTTCCCGTCCTATCTTGTGGGACTCAAGACGAGCTCCAGGATGACTATACATCGGATTCGACTCCTGGGTGACCCCATGCTGCGATCCCGCTGCGAGCCGGTCACCAACCCCAAATCCCCGGCGGTCCGGTTGGTGGCCGACGATCTGCAGGAGACTCTCCGGAATCTCAAGGTCAGGCACGGATTTGGTCGGGGCCTTTCGGCACCGCAGGTTGGGGCACCCCTCAGGCTGATCTACATCGAGATCGAGGAGCCTTGGCTCCTGATCAATCCCGAGATCGTAGACGTAGGCACGGAAGACTTCTTTGTCTGGGATGACTGCTTCTCGTTTCCCGACCTCCTTGTCCGGGTCCAGCGCGCCCATGACATCAAGGTCAAGTATCTCGACAGCGCCGGCAAAGAGCAGGTTGTCGAGGCCTCAGATTCCCTGGCGGAACTGCTCCAGCACGAGATCGACCACCTTGACGGCGTGCTGGCTGTCGACCGTGCGACAGGGCTCGATCCATTCTGCCTCAGGGGAGAGTGGAACCTGCGATACGCCGAGAAGGGACGTACCAGCCGGCCTTCGCTGCGGGTCCCACCGGCCGTGGAGCAGCTGGTGTAGGGTTTTGTCACAGAGAGAGAGCGGCGTTGATCAGGGGTGATCTGGGCCAACTGCTCTTCGCATGACGTCACACGTGGAAAGCCTCCCGGGAACCGCTAGCCACCGATGCCCTAAGCGTTTTCTACGTCGCCCTATTCGCCGCCAATGCACGTCATCGATTGCACTACTACTCCCAAACACACAAACTCACCGAAGCGTTTCGAAGGACCCGCTCACCGTGCATGATGCGTCGGCTCTGGACCATGCGGAGGACCAGGCGTGACTGACAGCACACCCACGGTGGTTGTCGTCGATGACGATCCCTCGATCCGAAAATCCCTCGCGCGGCTGGTGCGATCAGCAGGCCTTGATGTCCAGACGTTCGCTTCCGCCGACGATTTTCTGAACTCGCACAGAAGGACGCACCCCAGCTGCTTGGTCCTCGACATCCGCATGCCTGGGATGAGCGGCCTCGATCTGCAGGAAAGACTGGCTTCGGATCCTACCCTCCCAATCGTCTTCATCACTGGGCATGGCGACGTACCCATGAGTGTACGGGCAATGAAGGGTGGAGCCGTGGATTTTCTGCAGAAGCCGTTCGACGAGCGGGAACTGCTGGCTGCAGTTCGCCAGGCGTGTGAGAGGGCAAAAAGGGCACACCGGAAGCTGGTTGAAACGTCTGCTGTTCGGCGCCGCATGGACTCGCTAACGCCGCGCGAGCGCGAAGTGTTCGCCCTTGTCGTCACTGGGATGTTGAACAAGCAGATTGCCGGCCGGTTGGCGGTCACCGAAAGAACGGTCAAGGCCCACCGGGCGCGCGTCATGGAGAAGATGAAGGCGGATTCCCTAGCGGATCTGGTGCGGATGGCGGAGAAGGCAGAGTTGTCTAAGGGTACGACATAAGTCCTTCGCACGACTATCGAAACTCGACCTTATCGCAATTGTGCGCCCGCAAGGACGAAGCGGATTTCAACTGAATTGGAGTTAACACACTATGGCTCAGTCAGATCCAATTCAACAGAAGTTTGGCAAGAGCGTCATCCTCCTGCTGGCAGTGAGCATTTCCATCGTCTTTCTTCTGATGGTCCGAAGCTTTCTCGTGGCCATCCTCCTCGCTGGCATCTTCAGCGCTATGGCGTACCCCCTCTATCGGCGTGCGCTGAAGTTGTTAAAGGGCCGTCGCACTCTTTCATCCCTTACAACCATCGCCGTTGTGCTGCTATTGATCGTCATGCCGCTGATGGGTTTCCTCACGGTGGTCGTGTCCCAGGCAGTGCAGGTCAGTCAGTCGGTGGGACCCTGGGTGGACCGGCAAGTGAGCCAACCCGATGAGCTAGATCGCTTGCTGAGTCGCATTCCATACGTCGAGCGACTGCTGCCGTATGAGGATCAAATCGTGACCAAGATCGGCGAGTTGGCAGCTAGCACCGGCAGGTTTCTCGTGAGCAAGGCAGCATCAGCGACTCGGGGAACCGTGACCTTTCTGCTTAACCTCTTTGTCATGCTTTACGCGATGTTCTTCTTCCTCTCCGACGGCCGCACGATCTTGACTCGTATTCTGTACTACCTGCCGCTCACATCGGATGACGAAAACCGCATGGTGGAGAAGTTTGTGTCAGTGACCCGTGCTACCTTGAAGGGAACGCTCGTGATCGGGATCGTGCAGGGAAGTCTCGCCGGCTTCGCGTTCTGGGTAGCGGGGATCAATGGCCCCGCCTTCTGGGGGACGGTCATGGCCGTGTTGTCGATCATCCCTGGTATCGGCGCCGCCCTCGTGTGGATTCCTGCGGTCGTCTACCTCGTGGCGACCGGAAAGCTCCTTACCGCCATTGCCCTTGCCGTGTGGTGCGGGTTGGTGGTGGGGACGGTGGATAACGTCCTGCGGCCACGCCTGGTCGGGAGGGACGCAAAGATTTCCGATCTCCTCATCCTGGTCAGCACCTTGGGAGGCATTCTCCTTTTTGGTGCAGTCGGCTTCATCCTCGGGCCCATCGTTGCTGCCCTGTTCGTGACCATCTGGGAAATCTACGGTGCGGCCTTCAAGGACTTGTTGCCGGAAGTGACGGGCCCTGCCGCGATAGGAGCCAGTGACCAGTGATCACAGTAATCAGCGAACCTGTAACGGTCCGCTGGGCACCGGATACTGGAGCACCATCTGAAGCTCGATCGAGCGTGAGATTGCCACGCATCCTCTTTTTGGTCTTTCTTCCATGAAGCGGCGATCCCGGCGAATCCAGCTCACCAGCAGAATCCACGCTACCTGGGGAATCCTCGCCTTGACTTGCCTTGGGTGTAGAGGAGAGAGCGACGCACCTCTCACTTACTTGGGAAGATCAGTCTGCAGCGAATGTCATCAAGAGCAATCCACGCGTTGGGCCGGCTCCCATCACGATCTGGCAATGCAGCCTGCCAACGACGTAACCGTGCTCGGCGATTTCTCCGGCGTCAGCTTCACCTATTTCGGCCGCACATCCTCCTTTTATAAGGAAAACGAAAAATTCCTCGTCCAAACGGAGGGACGGGACGGCGCACCGCACGAGTACGAGATCGCCTACACGTTCGGTGTGTCACCGCTGCAACAGTACCTGATCGAGTTTCCTGGTGGCCGGCTCCAGGCGCTGGGCATCGCGTGGGATAGCCGCCCCCCGGAGCAGGGCGGGCAGCGATGGTTCCACCTGTACCCGGACCAGAACATCGCGCACGGCAACCCGCTTCACTGGACGAGGCCAGGCCAGACGTGGAATTACCAGTGCGCCTACTGTCACTCGACGAACCTGCAAAAGAACTATGATCTCGAGAGCAACACGTATACTACCACCTGGTCTGAGATCGACGTGTCGTGTGAAGCCTGCCACGGCCCCGGGTCGGTGCACGTGGAATGGGCTCGGCGCGGCGCACCCGACGACGAAACGGAAGAGGGGAACAACGGGCTCCTTGCCCAACTCAGGGATCCGACCGGTGGGATGTGGGTGTTCGATGAGGAGGCAACCACCGCTCGCCGCACAACCTCTCGCCCGACGCGACAACAGATCGAAACCTGCGCGCCGTGCCACTCTCGCCGAGAGGAGATCACGCGGCACCATTTGCCAGGCGACCCGCTGCTGAACGGCTTTCGTCCGGCACTGCTAGACGAGAGACTGTATCACCCCGACGGACAGATCCTCGACGAGGTGTACGTCTATGGATCGTTCATCCAGAGCACGATGTACGCGCACGGGGTCACCTGCAGCGATTGCCACGATCCGCACAGCTTGCGAGTGTACGACTCGAGCAACGTACTATGTGCCCGCTGCCACGTGCCGACGACCTACGATACCCCAGACCACCACTTCCATCAACGCGAATCATCAGGATCCCGCTGCGTCGAGTGCCACATGCCGGCTACCGATTATATGATTGTCGATCCCCGCCGGGACCACAGCCTTCGGGTCCCGCGGCCTGACCTTTCGGCGGCGCTTGGCACGCCCAACGCCTGCACCCAATGCCACACCGAGCGGTCGGCGGAATGGGCTGCACGGAACGTGGCACGGTGGCACGGAGCCGATCGGCGGAGCGAGCCGCACTTCGGGGAGACCATAGAGCGCGGCCGGCGTCGCGTTCCAACTGCTGAAGCGGCACTCGCTAGCCTGGCCCGGGACTCGACCAAGGCGGGAATCGTCCGGGCATCGGCCTTGGCGCTGCTGGGAGGCTACGCCAACAACATGGCGTTCCAAGCGATAGCGGACCTAGCAACAGACGCCGATCCTCTCGTTCGCATGAGTTCCGCCAGGGCGAGCGAGACCATGGAGCCGAGCGAGCGATACGGAGTGGCGTATCCAATGTTGAATGACTCTACCCTCGCCGTGCGCACAGAGGCCGCCCGGGCCGTCGCGTCCGTGCCGCCAACGGTGATGCCAGGCCGGCAACGCAACGCCATCGACAGTGCCCTCGCGGGATACATCTGGTCGCAGCTGGCCAATGCCGACCGGCCCGAGGCACACATGAACATCGGCACGCTGCTCTTCGCTCGAGGTGGATTCGATGATGCCGAAGCCGCCTTCCGCAACGCGATCCGGCTGGATTCTGTCTTCGTACCGGCGTACGTGAACCTCGCGGATCTCCGGCGGCAGCAGGGCCGCGATGCGGAAGGTGATGCCCTGCTGCGTACGGCCCTAAAAATTGCGCCGGACAACGCGACGGTACATCACGCCCTCGCGTTGTACCTCGTACGTGCTCAGCAGCCATCCGATGCTCTCGACGCTCTGCGCCGCGCGGCCGAGCTGAGTCCCGACAACGCCAGGTTCGCCTACGTTTACGGGATCGCCCTGAACTCGGCTGGACGCCCAAACGAGGCCCTCACGGTTCTCGAGCAGGCGTCCGCCCGGCAGCCGTACGACGTAGATCTCTTGACCGCCCTCGTCATGCTGAACCGCGACCAAGGCAACATCGCCGCCGCGATCCCGTACGCGAACCGACTGGTGGAGATCCTGCCGGACGATCAGCAAGCCCGGACCCTGTTGGAGGCTTTGCGGGCCGTGCAAAGGTAGGCCGCGACCACACCTGCCATACGACCACATTGACGACGCCTTGACCTCGAGCGCTTACCGCCGAATTAGGATCAGCGGCTGTCGCTCCTGCGCTCGAAGAAAGAACGCGTCCCCGGGTGTGGCCACCATACCCTGCGTCGTCTGAGTGATCCCCCCCCCAGTGTAGTCCACCACGAAGATGAAATCAGCGATCCGATGGCGAACGGTGAACGTGCTTGCGGTCTTTCCCGTCACCGTTCCGAGGCGTCGACGCGGCTCCCCTTGAAACCGGATGAATACCTGCGCATCGGCAAAGCGGTTGTTTTCCACACGGACAGCAAAACTCCCTGGGTCGGGGGAGGCCTCATCACGGGGAAACGCCGATCCACCTCCGCAAGCGGCCACCGTAAACATGAGCCCGCCCAGGATCAAAGACAGAGGCTTGGACGTCATGACGGGTTCTTCCTCCTGGAGAAGGCCCTTGCGGCGTCGGCCCTACCCCAATCGAGTAGGCATTGCTGGCAGTATAGGCGAACCCACGGTGATGATCAAACCAATGGACGTGGATCGAGAACGGGCCAGGCAATCACTGCCTGGATGAGTTCACCGGAAGCCCGTACCGTCCGAATGCAGAAGAAGATCCAAAACAAGACACAGTCGGTTCGTCGGCTGGCGGGACGGTCCGATCATTTCCGGGCCGGGGGCTGGCGCCGGACCTCATAGATGTTGGCCACCGACACCCCTCCGGCCAGGCCGTACACGGGTACCAGAATCCTGCAATAGTCTTGCCCCTCGAACTCGTCCAGCCGATCCCAGTGACCTGATAAGCCATTGGAACTAAAGAGTTTAACCTGGATCAGATCACCATCCGGATCCCAGGTCATGCCGGGGTAGCCCATGGCACCACCCCAACCGACGTTCTCCAGCGTGCCGTGAACAAACCCTGCTTCCCAGCTTCCGCGTAGGTCCTCCACCACCCAGTGGTTTTTCTCTCCAGGAGCCAGCGAGCCGTAGACGGCAAGACGGGTTTCGGGTCGATCCAGAAGGCGCTCGAAGAACTCGCTCTCACTCCACCCGTCGGGCTGTCCCAGATCGAGGTCAGGCAGGGATGAGAGAATCCGGCCCACCACATCCCGCGGTTTCTCGCGTACAGCATCCTTGAGAGCCGACGCTCGGACCCGGTTGACCTCCTGGAGCACCCGGTTCAAGACCTCTTGAGCGACGGGATCCTGCCACCTCTTCGATGCGGCCACGACAGGTCAATCCCCCGACCCACCCCCTGCGGTGGGTTCGGTGGCCTGCCGGTGGCGGTCAAGCCAATATCCCCACGCCACGAACAGCCAGAGCCCAAGCGTCGCCCAGGCGACGGCAGCTTCGCTTGGCGGTGGAGGCGCGGTGACGTTGCCAATCCAGATCAACCCTAGCACGAAGATCAACGCCAGAAAGCCAAAGTGCCCCACCTTGTCCCGAGGCGTGGTCAAACGGGCATACAGCACCGCGGCCATTACGAAGACCCCAAGCTCCACCACAACGGTTCCCAGCAGGGAGTTCCACAAGCCGAGCCCAATACGGGCGGCGCCGCCTGGATAAAGTGGCAAGTCCGGACGATGGGTAATGGCGTCAAGCACCCAGTGCGACACGACCCCCGCACCCAGGATGCCAGCGCCGGCGAGTGAGCGACGGAAACCGAAGTACACCATCCCCATCACGAGACCCAGCACGAGAACGCCGACAAGAGAGTGGCTCCAGGGATAATCGTAGAAATCGAACGGAGTGAACGCCGTGTTTCCTGGATCGATACGGACGTGCTCCAGCCCAAACAACAGAAAGACCGGCCACAGTAAGTCGGGAAGCTGGACGGACAGAAACAGCGTCCCCAGTGACAACCGCGGCGCCACCTTCTTGGCGGCCAATGCCATTGCGTAGTGTCCGATGAACATTTGAGAGACCTCCAGAGAAGCTCCACCGCCCGATTCGCTGGAGCACGGCGGAGTGGACAGGTCCAATACTACGCTCAGCGGAGCGACTCGCTAGCCTGGCCCCCGCCCGGTAAACACCGCATATACTTGGTGGGCTCATCCAGACCGCTGAGCGATCAAGACTCGATGAATCCGGACGGCGGAATGCCCGAGCTGCCAGATGTCGCCATCTACATCGAATGCCTCGAGCCACGCATCCTTGGTGCGACGCTCGAGCGGGTGCGGGTGGCCAGCCCGTTCGTGCTTCGTTCGGTCGATCCGCCGATCGGCGACGTGGAAGGCAAGGTGGTGCGCTCGCTCCGCCGTCTGGGCAAGCGGATCGTAATAGCCCTCGACGACGACCTGTTCATGGTGCTCCACCTGATGATCGCGGGCCGCCTGCGCTGGCGTGAACGGGGAAAATCCATTCCAAAGAAACTGGGGCTCGCGGCCTTCGACTTCGCAGACGGGACCCTACTCCTCACCGAGGCCGGCACCAAGAAACGCGCTTCCCTCCACGTCGTGCGGGGAGAGGACGCCCTCTCAGTACACGACCCACGAGGCATCGATGTCTTAGAAGCAAGCCTCGCCGACTTTCGTGCCGCGCTCACGCGCGAGAACCACACACTCAAACGGGCGTTGACGGATCCCAGACTCTTCAGCGGGATAGGCAACGCGTACTCTGACGAGATTCTCCACGCCGCCCGCCTCTCGCCACTCAAGCTCACGCAAAAGCTGAGCGATGACGGAATCGCCACGCTTCACGAGAAGACCCAGAGCGTGCTGCGCTTGTGGATCGATCGACTACGGGAAGAGGTGGGCGACGGCTTTCCAGAGAAGGTCACGGCGTTTCGAGAACAGATGGCTGTGCATGGCAGATTCCGCGAACCTTGTCCGGACTGCGGCGCTCCCGTCCAGCGAATTGTCTACGCCGCGAACGAGATGAACTACTGCGCAAAATGCCAAACCGGGGGAAAGTTACTGGCTGATCGAGCTCTGTCCCGGTTGCTCAAACGTGATTGGCCAAAGACCCTCGAAGAGTGGGAAAGCCCCAAACAAGCATAAGCGTTTGATTATTTAGCCACAGATGAACACAGATGAACACAGATTGAATAGTTGTGTTTATTGTGGTGTTCTCAAACACACCTGCTCGACACGCCGTGGGCGGGGCGGGGTACTCTCGCGTCAATCTGCGTGAATCTGTGGCTAAACTCTTCTGACTTCGCCTTTTTGTCCAGGTTCGCCAAGGATCCCGTCAGCCCAGTCACTAATGGCCTGCGCCAACTCCTCCAGAACTTCTGGATCCGTCCGCCCTGAACGCTTGAGCACTTTAAAGGAATGATCTCCACCGTCGACGATATGCAGCGTTGCGCGGTCGCCGAGGCGGTCGCAGATCGGTGTGAGTAGTTCGAGGTCGGCCAGCGTGTCGCGGGTCCCTTGAAGAAAGAGCATCGGAATCTTCACGTCGAACAGATGCGCTGCCCGCTTGTCGTCCGGCTTCTTTGGCGCGTGCAGCGGGAACCCCAGGAACACAAGGCCCTGTACACCGGGCAGTTGCTCCTTTGACTGGGCCTGTGAGGTCATCCGGCCACCCATGGATTTACCGCCTGCGACCATCGGCAAGTCCGGCAGCGCATCTCGTGCGGCGTCAACGGCCGCCCGCACCGTGGCCTCCAGTACACGCGGTGGATCCGGACGCCGTCGCCCCCACCCTCCTCGCGCTGCCCCCTCCGCCCCCTCCGCCCCTCCCGCCCCATCCATATAAGGAAACTGGTAACGCAACGTGGCAATGTCCCTGTCCGCAAGCGCACCCGCCACACTCTCCATAAAGGAATGCCGCATTCCTGCCCCCGCACCGTGGCCCAACACGTACACCAAGCGCGGCCGCTCGGGTGTCAACAGCAAGG
Organism: Gemmatimonadota bacterium; assembly: GCA_039590195.1. Classification (GTDB taxonomy): domain Bacteria; phylum Gemmatimonadota; class Gemmatimonadetes; order Gemmatimonadales; family GWC2-71-9; genus JBDHDY01. Next base: position 19,031 of record JBDHFY010000028.1, read on the forward strand.
CCGAAACACTCGTCCCAGCCTCCTCAACCTCCAGGGTCGATCTTTGCAATCCGGAAAGCCCGCTCACCTCTTTTTCCCTGCGCGCCGGCGCCCACTTCCCAGGCGCTTGATCTCGCCATACCGGTAACAGCCCACCTCGTGATCGTTCACCATGCCGGCGGCCTGCATGAACGCATAGCAGATCGTGCTCCCAACGAACTTGAACCCCTTCTCCTTCAGCGCCTTACTCATGCTGTCAGATTCCTTGGTGCGCGCGGGTAGCTGCCGCATGGTCTTCCACGCGTTCTGCTTCGGCCGGCCGTCTACAAACTTCCAGATGAATCCATCGAACGACCCGGCCTCATCCCGAATCTCGAGGAACGCCTTGGCATTGGTGACTGCCGCTTGAACCTTCAACCGGTTGCGAACGATGCCAGCGTCCTTCAACAAGCTCTCGACCTTGCGACTGGTGTAACGGGCGATTCGCTCCACCTCGAAGTTGTCAAACGCCTTTCGGAAGTTCTCTCGCTTGTTCAAGATCGTGGACCAGGAGAGCCCCGCCTGAAAAGCGTCGAGTACCATGTACTCGAACAGCTTCCGGTCGTCATGGACGGGAACACCCCACTCCTCATCGTGGTAGGCCAGCATGAGCGTATTCCCAAGGGAAAGGTCCTTGCCCACCGACCACCCGCACCGCTTCGTCATGGCGATCCCAGCCCTCCGTCGATCTCGATGAGCACGTCCAGAATTGCCTCCACGGCCCCGAGGTAGAATTCCCGGTTTATCCTCTCGACGTCATCAGTGGGCTTGTGGTAGTCGGGATGGTCCTCGACGCCAAAATAAAGGAACGGAATACCAACCTCGTGGAATGCACTGTGGTCCGACGAAGTGGTCCAATCCTGCGGAAGGTCCGGGCTGTCGTGTCCGAACGGCAGATTGACCCGTGCACCGTCGCGAACCCGCTCGATGTAGCGCTTGAGTTCGGGATAGTGATACGTCCCGGCCACATAGAGCACGCTGTCGCTGTGGCTCACCATGTCCATGTTGATGTTTAGGAAGATCCCCTCGATGGGCACGCGGTGGGGGGGATCGGCAACAAACGCCTTAGCACCATGGTGTCCCAGCTCCTCGGCATCCAAGGCGGCAAAGATTATCGAGTGCCTGGGAGGATGAGTGGCGAAGTGGGCGCCTAGGGCCAGGAGAGCGGCAATGCCGGATGCATTGTCGTCGGCACCGTTGTAGACCTCGCCGTCTCTGATGCCCACGTGATCGAAGTGCGCGGTCACGACGATGAACGAGTCCCGGCTGGCCGCCCCTTCGACAAAACCCACGACGTTGGCGCCGTCGTAGCTGGCATCATCCCTCTCAAACGTAAAAGGCTGCACCCACGAGCCCTCGAATCTAGCGAGGCCGATGTCGTCGAAAGCCTGCGCGATGTACTCGCGCGCGATCCGGTTGCCTCGGGATCCGGTCGCCCGGCCCTCCAGAGAATCGGACGCCAGAAAAGTCAGGTGGGCAAGCAAGCCCGATGGGTCGATGGTCGGCTCGCCGGAATCCGGGGGTTGTTCGGCGCCCAGGCATCCAGCGGTCACCGACGCGAGGGCGACAGCCCATGTCAACTGGACGGCCGCCCGTAAGCCGAATGTTGGCCGATACATGCGAATGGCACCGGGTGACTTCAAAAGACTCTCACGAGTAAGCAAGCACTCCCCCTTGCGGGCTGTCCCTACGGTTCACGCGGTTGGCTCATCAGCGACGCCGATTGGCTCCCGGACGCCTGCCCCTCTTGCCCCTCCTGCGCTTTCCGCATATAGAAACTGATACCGAACATGGCAATGTCCCGGCGGGCCAGGCCCTGCGTCACGTTCTCCATTAATAGATCTCCCATACACCCGGGCTGGCCAGTTCTACGACGTGGCGGTCCGGATCGTTGAAGTAGATGCTCCGGCCGCCTCGAGGCCAACAGACTCGGCTTTGAACCGCGATCTGCAAATCACACAGGCGGTGCTCCCACTCCGGTAGGGAAGACGTGGGAACTGCGAACGCCACGTGCAACTCACCGTCGGCATCGTGGGGTGGAATCGTCCCCCCGGCAGTCTCCGACGGCTTCTCGGAGGCCCCCTTTTTGAAAAGCAGCAACACCTGCCGACCCGATACGTCCAGGGCACACATTCGGTGGTCCGATGCCAAGACCTCGAACTCGAACAGCCTGGTGTAGAATGCCATGGATCGCTCGAGATCCTCTACGTATAGCGACGTCTCCAGCACGCCGGTCAATTCAGGCACTGTATCCTCCAATCCGCCAGGACCAACGCGCCCTGGTACCCGGACATCAATCTGAATTCAGATCTGCGAATATGAGGACACCTGTCGGTGATGACAGGGTCCCGCGGATTGTAACGCTGAACCGCAAAGCGGGGGAAGTGGCACGAGTGGTCACGGGACCGAGCCAGGCCTAATGCGCCCTCGACCGTACAGATTTGCGGGCCCGCCCGTTCCTCCCGCAATGGCAGCTGGGCTCAGGTCGATCTGACGGTCAGATCCGGGAGCTGGATATGTAACCCGGCTGGTGTTGCATAGTGTGACACCGCACACATCCCTATCGGCCACCCGGGAATACGTTCAACCGGAGCTGCACGTCGTCTTCCAACCGACTTTCGTTTCCATCAGCGCGTCCGTCCACGGACAAGGGGGAGAAAAATGGTCCGCGCCATTCCTATTTTCCTTACCCTAATCTGGCTGTTGGCGTTGCCGGGTACCGTCGCCCAGGCCCAGTGGCAGCAGCAGGTGGCTAGTCAGATCGATCGGTTCCAGGAGAGCATGGCCGAGAGCGGATACCGCCTCTCCGGGGAAGCCAGCACAGGCTCGCTCGAGGAAGGCGACCAAGAGTCTATCTCCGTTACACTGCGCTCGGGGGTCGAGTACATGATTCTGGGCGTCTGCGACAACGACTGCTCCGATCTCGACCTTCGCCTTTACGACGAGATGGGCAATGAGGTTGATGTCGATCTCGAGGTCGATGATTTCCCCATTGTCGAGGTCACCCCATCCCGAACGGCGGAATACCGCATTGAGCCGGCGATGGTCACCTGCGAGACCGAACCCTGCTTCTACGGGGTGGGAATCTTCAGCAAGGGAACGGCAGCGGTGCCGGTGGCCGGGGCGGCTCCCCAGGGGGATACTTACAGGGGTGAGCTTCGGAGCAGTGACGCAACGCTCTCGAGCGGCGAATACGCCGACCCTTACACCATTGACGTCCGGGCCGGACAGCGCATCGTCGTTGACCTGTCCTCCTCGGATTTTGACACCTATCTCATTTTGAAACGGCCGGACGGCGACCAAACGGAGAACGACGATTACGAGGGATCACAGCGACGTTCACACGTGGAAGAGGTGGCAAATGCGTCCGGGGAGTGGGAGATCCTCGCCACCTCGTACGAGGAGGGAGAGACCGGCGCGTACCAGCTGACCCTTTCGGTGACCGATGCGGTGGCCGCGGGAGGAGGCCGGTCGCGCTTCGAGAGCGGAACCCTGGCAAGCGGCGACCAGACCCTGTCGACGGGGGAACTCGCCGACGTGCACTCCTTTCAGGGGCGCCGTGGCGAGCAGGTGGTGATAGATCTTCGCTCGACCGACTTCGACCCCTACGTGATCCTCCGAATGCCCAACGAGGAGCAACAGGAGAACGACGACCACGAGGGTGACGCAAGCCGGTCACTGCTCTCGCTGACTCTTCCTGAGGACGGCCGTTACGACATCACGGTCACGAGCTACCGAGAGGGTGAGACGGGGGCGTATGACTTGCGGATCGATCAAGAGGAGACGGGCGGTGTAGCCGCCGGTGTTCGCCGTGAGCGCGGCAGCCTCGCTAAGGGCGACGAAACACTGCGCACCGGAGAGTACGTGGATGCCCACGACTTCGAGGGCCGTCCCGGACAGCACCTCCAGCTCGACCTGACCTCCGATGACTTCGACACCTACGTGATCCTCAAAGACCCGGCCGGAGACCAATCGGAGAACGACGACGCCGACCGACCGGGCCACAGTGCGATTGAAGCCGACTTGACTGAATCCGGCACGTACCAGGTGCTCGTGACGTCGTACGAGGTGGGAGAGACGGGTGATTACGAGCTCTCAGTCGACCTTGGCGGCACGGCCACCCCGACAAGTCGAAGCCGTGATGTGGCTGCGTTACCGATTGGTGGGGAGATGACGGGAACGCTGGCACAGGGCGATGGACAGATTGGATCCGGTGAGTTTCGCGACCTGTACGTGTTTGACGGCGCAGCCGGTCAAAGCATCGTCGTGGACATGAGTTCGTCCGACTTCGACACCTACCTGCGTCTGGTAACTCCGGACGGCGAGAGCATCGAAAACGACGACCACGAGGGATCGACTTCGCAGTCGCACATCGAGCTTACCCTACAGGAGACCGGCCGGTATCGCATTCTTGCGACTTCGTACGAGGCAGGCCAGACGGGAGCCTATGACATTTCGCTCCGGGAACCGAATGACAGAGTGGAAGTCGAGCGGATCGCCCGTGCGACGACGGGATCCGACGGTCAGGGGCAGATTTACGGGGTTTTCGCCGGCATCAGTGACTACGGCGGCCGGGCAAGCAACCTGGCCTACACCGCCGAAGACGCTGTGCGCGTCCGCGACGCACTGGTCCGGGGCGCCGGCATGCGCTCCGGAAACGGCATCGTGCTCACCGACCAACAAGCCACGGTGGCAGGCATCCGGAACGCCGTCCAGTCGCTGGCGCGACAGATCGGGCCCGAAGACACGTTCGTGTTCTTTTACTCTGGGCACGGCAGCCGCATCCCCCGATCCGATCCACAGCCGACGGACCCGGATGCTTTGGATGAGACGTTGGAACTCTACGACGCTGAGATCACAGACGATTCCATGCGCGAGCTTCTGGCGCAGGTCAGCGCAAACAGAGTCATCCTGCTGTTGGACGCCTGCTTCAGCGGCGGGTTCTCCAAAGACGTGATCTCGGTACCCGGGCGCATGGGCCTCTTCTCCTCCGAGGAGGACGTGACGTCATCGGTGGCGGCCAAGTTCCGAGCCGGCGGCTACCTGGCGGTATTTCTCGCCGATGCGATCGGCGACCATTTGGCAGATGCGGACAGCGACGGGCAGATCAACGCCATCGAGTTGAGTCAGTATATCCACGAACGGTACCGGAGCGACCTGAAGAGCGGCGGCCTGGGAGATTTTGTGCGGACGGCCGGCCCCCAACTCGGCTATCAGCACCTGGTCGTCGATCGCGGAAGCATCGGCCCCTACGAGGTTCTGTTCAAGCGGTAATCCCCTTCCTTAGAACTCCCCGTTGAACACAACTCCCCGCGCCGATGGCGCGGGGAGTTACTTTTACAGGTCCCTTTCGCGCGCTGTGGTGGGTGCCCATGCCAACCTCGCGCAGTGGCCGGTGGAACCGTTTGAAATGCAGTGCGCAAGAGAGAGTGCTTGTGCTTGCAGATGTGGTGGAGGTTGCGCCCAGGGAGACACGGAGCCGTGGTGATGGGCAATACAGCGGGGTAGGCTGCGCCGTGGAGACGCCCCGGTCGCGGGCGCCCCGGCCCCGAGTGTCACGGTGGTCGCACACGCATCGTGGTAGGAGGGCGCCCGAGGCGCCCGCGACCTAGCGTCTCCCTAGGCGCAACCTTCAACGCACTCTGTAGCCCATCACCACCGCCCCATAGCAGCCACCCCACTCCCGTCTGCTTGGCTCAACGGCGGAACAGACACTCTCTCTAGTGCGCGGAGCGGCGGACGCTCCCGTCAAAGCACTCCGAATCGCTTTGCTCACGCTCCTCTAGTTTTGGGAAAGCGATGCCGTGTAGATGTAGTCGTTGCCCGCCCTAGCCATGTGACAGTTCTGGCACCCCATCACCCGTCCCTCCAGCGCCATCCCGTTCGGTGCCGTGTCCAGCTCTCCACTCGCAAGATGCTTCGTGAAAAACCAGTCATTGTGATCCGGATTGTATCCGTCCACCTTGAACATGGTGGTAATAGCAGCGAGAGTGGTGTCTGGCATGTAGTTCTCTTTGACTACAATGGCGCCCGCGGACATCGAACCGACTCCGCTCGTCAACGCCTCGAGGGCCGCGTCATTCAGATATGTCGTGAGCAGCATCCCGTGCGGCTGCGTCCCAGCATAGAACTCGCCCTTGTCCGGCCAGAGTGTCCAGCTCTCGCGGTAGTTGACCTCCTGCAGATAGGCCCACATTGCCGCGCCCGTCGTGTCAGGAAGCTGTACCTCCGCAGTTGTAGCCGCCTCTTGGCCCTCCTCTGCTGGCGCGCAGGCCAGAACGGGCAAGGAGAGACCGGCGAGGATCAGAAAAAGCGGAAGTCGTGAGGTGTTCATCGCGTCCCTCCCAGCAATGAGAAATTGGCTCGTAGACGGCGACCGAAGCATAACCTTCTCCTAAACCGCGCTTCGTCAAGGTCAAAACACGCCACCATCGTCAATTGTTCCTCGGCTGCCACGCAGCCACCTCGTCCGGCCCGGCCGGCCCGATCGTCCCTTCAACCGAAGCCAGCAGCGCTCTCACGTCATGTACACGCCCACCCTTCATCACGAAGCGCACATGCCGGGCATTGCGAATGTCAGCGAGAGGGTTTCCGGTGACCACGAACAGATCGGCAAGCTTCCCGGCCTCGATCGTGCCAAGGGCATCTCCGACGTTGAGCGCACGGGCACCGTTAACGGTCGCGAACTTGATCGCCTGGGCAGGTGGAATGCCGGACAGCACGAAAGAGAGCAGCTCCCGATGGACTGAAAAGCCCGAGAAGTACTCACCCCAACTCGGATGGTCCGTGCCGAGGGTGATGAGATGGCCGCCACCCGCATCGTAGAACGCCTTGAGGGTTCTCCGTTTGACCCAGTAAATCCTCTCAAACTGCTCGTTCACCGGCCGCGGTGACCGGCTCTCGAGCAGCTCACGCATGTACGGCGTCAGATATTTCTTTTCTTCCTCGAAGTACGTGTACACGTCCGGGTCACGCCGACCGTAGTACCCATACGCCGATAGCGTCGCATCGAAGAAGACGTTGTGCCGGATATAAAGGGCTGCAACCGAGTCGACTGCCGCGCCTTCCGGATCGATGTCGACGAGAGACGAGTAGGCAGGCTTGTCCGCTGTGAACGCGTCGCCGCCCAGAAAGTGCTCCACCCGGTCAATCCCCATGAGGATAGCGTCCCGAGGATTCACGGTATTGCGGAACCCCGAACCCAGGTGGCCCGTCACGGTGAGGCCGTGCATGTGGGCCCGCTCGACGAGCGCTCTCAGATGCCGGGGGCTGATGCCTTTCGCCTTGAACCCCCGCACTCCCCGCGATGCCCAGTAATCGACTTCCCGGTTGAGTTGCGCCACGGTCATGGCGGTATCCCACCCCGGCCGCCACGTCCCGAAATAGGGACCGGTATTGAATATCCGGGGTCCGATCTGTTCACCTCGATCGATCCTCATCCGCAACTCGCGCATCTCGTCGGGGGTCATCTCCCCCGCAGGAAAAGTGGAGGTGACGCCATTGGCCAAGAACAGCTTCGGATACGCCCGACGCTCGTCAACCCTCCCTTTGCCGAAGAGATCGATGGCGTAGTGGGCGTGGAGATCGAACATGCCGGGGAGAACGTATTCGTTGTCCTCGAGGTCGATGACCTGGGCCGATGTGAGATCGCGGCCCGTCAGATCTGCCCCGACTTCCAATAACTTGCCGGCACGAACCACAATCCCGGTGTTGGACACAACCCTGTCGGTGACTCCGTCAAAGAGGTAGCCGCCCCGGATGACGACCTCATCCTGTTCTTGGGCGCGGAGGGATACAGCTGACAGGAGGATGGCAACGAGCAGAAGATTGGCGGTCATTAGTCTCTCTGAAGGCAAGTCTTGTCTCACCCTCCACCGGTCTCCACACCACCATCTCGGGTCTCGGACAGTTCCTGAGCGAGCTGCAACCGCACAAAGAAACTGGAGCCCCGACCTTCTTCACTCTCCACCCACAGCTCACCACCAAACTGCTCGACGATGCTTCGACTGATGGGGAGTCCCAAACCTGCACCGCCTTCCCTGCGAGACGCAGACATCTCGAGTTGACGGAACTTGTCGAATATTTCATCGAGTTGAGAGGCGGGGATTCCCGGACCAGTATCCGTGATCTCGAGCACGGCAGACCCCTTTTCCCTTCGCCAGCGAAGGATGACCTCACCGTGTCGTGGGGAAAACTTGACTGCGTTGGAGAGCAGATTCACGATCACCTGCTCCAGACGATCGGCATCACCTAGGATGGCCAATGGTTCGGGCGGGCGATCACACTCGAGCATGACCTCCCGCTCGAGAGCAAATCCGCGGACAGCTTCCACCGCACGATCGGTGGCATCCACGACAGGGACCGGAATAAGCCTGGCCACGAGGCGTCCACTCTCGATTCTCGAGAGGTCCAACAGGTCATCCACCAAGCGGATGAGACGGTGGAGGTTTCGAAGTGCGATCTCCAGCAAGTCACTAATCGCAGCAGGCTGAGGGAAGTCATAACCGAGGTCAGCGGCGTGCGAAGCTCGTGGCTGACCATCGAAACGAACTCGTCCTTCGCAGCCTCTACTTCGGCTTCCTTGGTCACATCTCGGTAGATCACCACGTGGCCCTGCGATTGCCCCGCCTCTGCAGGGAGTACTGCCACCGTTCGCTGGCAAACGAGCCGACGGGGAAAGACGAACTCCACTCGGTCGCGAAGTGGCTCGCCACTGCCTTGCAGCGCGGCTGTCTGCACTGTAAGGGCATCCGGCTCGG
>JBDHFY010000029.1:0-21049 GCA_039590195.1 Gemmatimonadota bacterium
GGCGACTGTGGCCCGGGACCTCGGGCGGATGCCATCACTCCACCTAAGCAGACTGACCGCGTTCGATTTGTTCCCTCAGACGAGCCACGTGGAGACCCTGGCCATTCTCAAAGCCGGATGAAGTACACCGTGTCGATTGCCGGCCAGGCGTTCACCGTGGAGATCACAGGGGAGGGGGTGCGGATGAATGGCAGGGTGGTTCGTGCGCAACTCCAGGCGGTGCCTCACACTCCCCTTCGACAGGTGGTGGTGGACGGCACGTCCGGCACCTTTGCCATGGTCCGTGGGCGCGACGGGTGGGCGATTTCTCACGCCGGAGAGTCCTGGACTGCCGAGGTTCACGACGAACGAGCCCGACACATCCGGGAGCTCACGGGGCAGGGGGCCGGCGCCCGGCGCGGTGGCGTGGTACGAGCGCCCATGCCCGGTCTCGTCCTCCGGGTGAATGTGGAGGTGGGGCAAAGCGTCGATGAGGGAGCCGGCCTCGTGGTTTTGGAAGCGATGAAGATGGAGAACGAGATTCGAGCGCCGAGCGCCGGAGAGATTACCGAGATTTGCGTCGAGCCGGGGGAGGTGGTGGAAAAAGGCCTACCGCTCGTGGAGATTGGTCCAGCCCCCCGTTGACCGAACCCATTGTCACCACTACGTTTTAAGGTCTGTATAGAATAGCAACCGGCCAGCGATCTTGCGGCCGGTCATGGAAGGCTGATGAAGACCTATACGCTCAAGGGCGCCGACGTCACACACAACTGGCATCTGGTAAACGCCGATGGCCTAGTGCTCGGTCGACTGGCGAGCGAAGTAGCGCAGATTATCCGCGGCAAGCATAAGCCCACGTTTACGCCGCACATGGATTGCGGTGATTTCGTTGTGGTTGTCAATGCGGAGAAGGTGCGTCTGACCGGACGGAAGCGCGAGCAAAAGCGCTACTTTCGGCATACCGGGTACATGGGACATGAGCGGTTCACGGCCGTTGGGGACATGCTGGCGAAGCATCCCGAGCGCGTGATTGAGCATGCCGTCTATGGCATGCTTCCCAAGGGAACGCTCGGCCGCCGGGCCCTGCGCCGGAAACTGAAGGTGTACGCCGGGCCGGACCACCCTCATCAGGCGCAGCAACCCGATCCCCTTGACCTGAAGTGAGACCGGTGGGCCTATGACGCTAGAGCAACCAGAACTTCGCTGGCATGCGGTGGGAAGACGCAAGACCAGTGTGGCCCGTGTTTATCTGACGCCTGGCTCGGGTAAGTGGCATATCAACGGCCGCACGCTCGGGGAGTACTTCCCGCGTCGTTCCCTGGTCCAGCACATACAGCAGTCTTTTACCGCGACCGACACGTTGGGCGCATTCGATGTGAGCGCCCGCGTCAATGGCGGGGGAATGACGGGACAGGCCGGAGCGCTGCGGCTGGCGATCGCCCGGGCGCTGGTCGGCGCGGACGAAACGCACCGTCGCAAGCTTCGAGAGCATGGGTTGCTGACCCGTGATGCCCGCGCGGTCGAACGTAAGAAACCCGGTCAACCTGGCGCACGGAAGAGATTCCAGTTCTCCAAGCGGTAGGCTGGTCGTTTGAAATGAATGGCCGCGAGTTCGCGGCCATTACGCACACTGCTGGATTTCGTCTTGGGTGTTCGCCGAGCCGGCGGATCGAGGCGGGAGACGAAGGCGGTGGAGGATCAACCCAGGATTAGGACTTCATGACGCAGCTCCAACTTCAGGATCTACTCGAAGCCGGCGTCCATTTCGGGCACCAGACAAGGCGCTGGAACCCGAAGATGCGCCGGTTCATTTTTGCCGAACGCTCGGGCATTTATCTCATCGATCTGCAGAAGACCCTGGCGCAGCTTCGTGCGGCCCAGGAGCTGGTGCGGGGGGCTGTGGCGCAGGGCGAGGGAGTACTGTTCGTCTGCACGAAGAAGCAGCTGAAGGCGATTGTGCGTGCGGAGGCGGAGCGCGGCGGAGCTTTCTTCGTGACGGAGCGCTGGCTTGGCGGTACCCTCACAAACTTCAACACCATTAAGAAACAGATTCGGCGCCTGAAGGAGATCGAGCAGGGACAGGAAGATGGCGCCTTTGATTTTTTCACGAAGAAAGAGCAACTGCGGTTGGACCGGGAGCGACAGAAGCTCAACCGCAATTTAGTGGGCATCAAGCAGATGTCGAGACTGCCCGCCGTATTGTTCGTGGTGGATGCGCACAAAGAGCGGATCGCGGTTGCCGAGGCCAACAAACTGAAGATCCCCGTGGCGGCGATAGTGGATACGAACGCTGACCCCGACCTTACCACGGTGCCCATTCCCGGCAACGATGACGCGATACGGTCTGTATCGGTGATCACCAACGCCATCGTCGACGCGATCATCGAAGCTCAGAAGCTTGCTCCGGAGCGGGAAGCTGCGGAGGACGGTGAGTCGTACACGTACAGCACCGACGAAGCCTCCGAAGCAGACACGGAGGAGCATCGGATGCGCCGGCGGGCGCGCCGGAAGCGCCGACCGAGACCGGAGGCGATTGCGGCGAGACTGCGCGCGGAGGAAGCGGGCCACGCGGAGGGAGCCGACGCGGGCGGAGACGCCGAGACGCCGGCCGGGGAATCCAGTGCCCCCGAAACAGTCGAGGCTGCTCCCCCAGGTGAGGCACCCGCTGCGGAGGCCGAGGAGTTGGCAGAGCCGGCCAAGGTGCCAGCGCCGGAAAAAGCCAAGGGCTAGCGCCCCAACCAACGCAGGGCCCTCTGGGAATCAACGCCGCTTGCTGTGGCTGTCTGAGCCTCGGAGCGGCGGTTTTATGTACGTGCCTGGGAGGAATCGGAACACATCATGACGACGAAGATCTCTGCGAAGGACGTCGGGGAACTGAGAAAAAAGACCGGTGCCGGGATGATGGAGTGCAAAAGGGCGCTCCAGGAGACCAGTGGCGACATACAGAAGGGCGTCGAGTGGTTGCGGGAACAGGGTATCACGAAGGCCGAGAAGCGAGCCGGTCGGAGCACCATGGAAGGTCTGATCGGTACCTACGTTCACTTCAACGGCAAGCTGGGTGTGCTGGTGGAGGTGAACTGCGAAACCGATTTTGTCGCCCGCACCGAGGACTTTCAGAACCTGGTGAAGGACATAGCGATGCATGTGGCCTCAGCGAGTCCGCTGGCCGTCTCCGCTGAGGATCTTCCTGAGGAGTTGCTGGCAACGGAGCGCCGCATCACTGAGAAGCAGGTGGCCGAGTCGGGTAAGCCGGAGGCCGTGCGACAAAAAATCGTCGATGGGAAGCTCAAGAAGTTCTGTCAGGAGCGCGCCCTGCTCGATCAACCGTTCGTGAAGGACGACAAACAGACCGTGGGAGATCTGGTCAAGGCCGTGTCCGCAAAGGTTGGCGAGAACGTCATCGTGCGCCGGTTCGTGCGGTTCGGGTTGGGAGAGGAGTGAGCGAGCTCGCCTTCCGGCGGGTACTGGTCAAGCTGTCTGGCGAAGCGCTCGCGGGAGAGCGAGGCTTCGGACTCGATTTCAGTGTCATCAACCGGTTGGCGGACGAGATCCACAATGTGCAGAAGCTAGGCGTGGATCTCGGCCTGGTGCTCGGTGGGGGAAACATCGTGAGGGGTACCGTCGCGAGCCAGCAGGGAATGGACCGAGTCTCCGCCGACTACATGGGGATGCTGGCGACCGTCATCAATGCGCTGGCCGTGCAAGATATCCTCGAGCGAAAAGACGTCAACACGCGAGTGCAGACGGCCATACGGATGGAGGAGCTCGCCGAGCCGTACATCAGGCGTCGGGCGTTGCGACATCTGGAAAAAGATCGGGTCGTCCTGTTCGCCGGCGGCACGGGCAATCCGTATTTTTCCACCGACACCGCCGCCGTGCTTCGGGCGCTGGAGATCGAGGCCGATGTGATTATCAAGGCCACGAACGTGGATGGCGTGTATACGGACGATCCGAACCGGAACGCTGACGCCGAGTTTCTCCCTGAGCTGACGTTCGACGAAGCTTTGATCCGGGGTCTGAAGATCATGGATGCGAACGCATTTGCTCTCTGTAGAGAGAATGGTCTGCCCATCGTGGTCATGAACGTCAATCAACAAGGCGCAATTGCCCGTGTCATCAGGGGCGAACGTGTGGGAACCATCATCCGACCGGAAAACGTGTCCGATGAGTACGCTACCGGAAGTCAATAAGAACGCCAAAGAGGCGATGGCGAAAGCCGTGGAGAACACGAAGCGCGAATTTGCCACGATTCGCAGCGGCAAGGCGACCACGAGTCTTTTCGACACGATTCGGGTTGACGCCTACGATCAGCAGTTGCCGCTCAATCAGGTGGCGTCGGTTGCCGCTCCGGAGCCCAGATTGCTGACGGTGCAACCCTGGGACAAGGGGCTGATGGGAGCCATCGAGAAAGCCATCCAGTCGTCCGACCTCGGACTGAATCCTTCGAGTGACGGGACGATCATCCGTGTCCCTCTTCCACCGCTCACAGAAGAACGGCGCAAGGAATTAGTGAAGATTGTCCGCAAGCTCGCTGAGGAGGGCCGCATTGCGATCCGGCACGCCCGAACGGATGCCATCGCCAAGGTCAAGAAGGTCGAGCACGTGTCGGACGACGACAAGTTCCACAGTGAGAAGGACATGCAGAAGCTCCACGACGACGCGATCGCGAAGATCGAATCGTTGGTGAAAGCGAAGGAAGAGGAAATCATGGAGGTCTGAGGAAGACCTCCAGCTTTTCCAACGTATCGAGGATGACCAGCGAATCGCTCGCCCTGCTCAAGCTCAACGGGGACGTACCCCGACACGTGGCGATCATCATGGACGGCAATGGACGCTGGGCGCGGAAACGGCGACTGCCGCGAACGGCGGGCCACCGCGCTGGGATGAAGGCCGTCCGGGAGGTGGTCGAAGGATCCGTCGAGGCGGGTGTGGAGATACTCACCCTCTTCGCGTTCTCACAGGAGAATTGGTCGCGACCCGCCCTCGAAGTTGCGGCGCTCATGCTACTACTCGAGGAATACATCGCCAGGGAGATGGCGGAGCTGCGGGAGCGTGGTGTGGAAGCTCATGTCATTGGTAACCGGGAGCGTCTCACTCCCCCAGCCCAGAAGGCTGTAGAGGCCATCGAGCGTGCAACCGCCGGTGGTACGGAACTCCAGTTGAACCTGTGTATCTCCTATTCCTCGCGCGAAGAAATTGCCCGAGCGGCAAGGCTCATCGCCAGCGACGTTCAGTCCGGCCGCCTCGATCCAGAAGGGGTCGACGAAGAAGTGCTCGCTAGCTACCTGTACACGGCGCCGTGGCCGGATCCCGATCTGCTGGTGCGGACCTCGGGCGAGCAGCGATTATCCAATTTCCTTCTCTGGCAGCTTGCGTACACCGAGCTGTATGTGACTCCCGTCCTCTGGCCCGAATTCGGTCGGGCGGATCTCTTTGAGGCGATCCGGGACTATCAGAGGCGTGAGCGCCGGTTCGGTCGCGTCACCGCGTGATATCCCGTTCCCTGCTCAGGCGGATTATTGTGGCGGCGATCGCCATCCCCCTCGCCGTGGGGATGGTGTATATGGGCCGCTGGTTGCTGGTAGCGGGTCTCGCCCTGCTGGGCGTCCTGGGGGCCAGCGAGTTTTATCGATTGGCCCAGGCCAATCACGCGAAGCCCCTCTCCGCCATGGGATATGCGGGAGCGCTGTTGCTCCCAGTCACAGCCTATCTGCTGCTTCCCGAAGGCGGTGGACTGCATCCGGCCTGGGTTCTGCTGGGTGGGGCCGTATGGATCATGGTCACGATGGGTCTCGCCACCGTTTTCCGAGCGCCGGACCAGGCGCCACTGTCCTCTATTGCGGTGACCGTTTTTGGCGCAGCTTACACGGCAGGTCTTCCGGCCTTTCTCGTGTGGCAGCGACACGGCATGCCAGGGGCGAGTGCGGGCACGGCGACGCTCTTGGTCCTCTTTCCGCTCGTCATGACCTGGGTCTGCGATACTTTTGCGATGGCCGGGGGAGCGGCCATAGGTGGACCCAAGCTCGCACCGGTGGTGAGCCCAAAGAAAACTTGGGCGGGTGCTGTGGCTGGCACTCTGGGAGCGGTCTTGGTCGCGTTCGCGTACGGGCGGTGGGTGCTGGCCGGCAACGGTCTCTCCCTGGCCTCGTGGCAGCTTGTGGCGCTCGGGCTGTCGGTGGGGATCTTCGGCCAGGTCGGTGATCTCGCCGAGTCCTTGCTCAAACGGTCTGCAGATGTGAAGGATTCGGGGACATTTTTTCCTGGACACGGCGGAGTCATGGATCGTCTCGACTCCCTATACTGGGTGATTCCCGTTTCGACCTTGCTGTTCTACGGGTTTGGAGTGCTGTGAGTACTGGCGTTGCAATTCTCGGCTCGACGGGCTCGGTGGGCACCTGCACGCTTCGGGTGCTGTCCCGACAGCGTGAGCGCTTCCATGTGGTCGCGCTGACGGCATACGGCTCGAGTGCGAAGCTGCAGCAACAGGGTGACCGATACGGAGCGTGCTTTCTCGGTGTCGCAAACCCCGAAGCTGCCGACGTCCGCCAGTGGCGCGCCGCTACGAACGGAACGCGGCAGCGGGTTGTGGGTCCCGAGGCCCTCGTGGAGGCGGCGATCCATCCCGAGGTCGACGTCGTGGTGAACGCGGTGGTCGGTGCGGCAGGACTCCAGGCCACCCTGGCGGCGCTGGAGCGAGGCAAGCGCGTGGCCCTGGCGAACAAAGAGACCCTGGTCATGGCCGGCGAGCTCGTGACCGAGACGGCGCGACTCGGGGGTGGCGAGATCGTCCCCATCGACTCGGAACACAGCGCCGTCCTCCAGTGCATCACCGGCAAGAAACCCGCGGAGATCTCCAGGCTCATCCTGACGGCCTCGGGTGGACCGTTCCGGGACTGGGAGCCCGAGCGTCTGGCGAAGGCCAACGTTGACGAAGCCCTAAATCATCCCACCTGGAACATGGGTCGCAAGATCACGATTGACAGTGCCACCCTGGCGAACAAGGCGCTCGAGGTCATGGAAGCGCACTTTCTATTCGGGCTCGGGTATGATTCGATCGAGGTGGTCGTCCATCCGCAGTCTATCGTTCATGGCTTCGCCGAATTCGTGGATGGCTCAATTCTGGCTCAGGTGGGTTACCCGTCCATGGAGTTGCCGATTCTCTACGCCCTGACTCATCCCGAACGAGTTGCCGATCAGGGGGTCAAACGGTTTGATCCCGTGGCCTCGGGCGATCTGACGTTCGAAGCGCTCCGGCACGACGCGTTCAACACGTTCACGCTGGGAGTGAACGCCGGCCGTGAGGGCGGTACGGCCCCCGCGGTTTTCAATGCGGCGAACGAGGTGGCCGTGGAGGCGTTCTTGGATCGGCGCATAAACTTCGGCCGGATCCCCGAGGTCATCGGGCACGTGCTCCAGCAGCACACCAGCGAGCCGGCCGATCGGCTCGATGCGGTCCTCAGGGCCGATCAGTGGGCGCGCCAAACCGCGGGGGCCGCATGCTCCTGACCCTGGCGGCGGCCGTTGTTGTTCTGGGCGTTCTGATCTTCGTCCACGAGCTGGGCCATTTCATGGCGGCCAAAGCCGTCGGCATCGGCGTCCCTAGATTCTCCATCGGACTAGGTCCCGTCACCCCACTGTCCTTCCGCCACGGTGAGACCGAGTACCTGATCTCGTGGATCCCATTCGGCGGGTATGTGAAGATGGCCAGTCGTGAAGAACAAGACGGGGACGCGATGGAGACCCTCGAAGGGGGAGCGACCGGCCGAGAATTCCCACCCGAGAAGCTCTTCGAGAACAAACCGCTGTGGGCTCGCATACTCGTGATTTCGGCCGGCGTGCTGATGAACGCACTCTTTGCGTATGTGGTGTACGTCTTCCTGGTGGGCAGCTACGGACTTCGGGTCGATCCCACGACGAGAATCGCCCGGGTGGATACGACGGCATTACCGCCCTCCGCCCAGGAGCTGGCGGGGCTGCCCTTTGGCACTCAGGTGGCCCGTATCAACGGGGATACCGTGACGGCGTGGAACGATGTCGTGGAGGGGCTCACGGACCCCACCGCGGAGCGAATCCGCTTCGACTTTGTCGGGCGCGACGATCCCGTGATTCTTCCGATCGATGGCTTCGCCATGGAAGATCGCGTGGCCGTCCTGCGATCCCTGGTGCGGCTCTGGGAGGCACGAATCGCGTCGGTCCAGCCGGGCTCGGCAGCCGACAAAGGCGGGTTCGAGGCGGGAGATCTCGTGGTCCGAGCTGCGGGGGACACTATCGGGGCCTGGTCGGATCTGGTGGATCTCATAAGAGGCAGTCCTGGGGAGCGCCTCACATTCTCGGTTCTCCGGGGCGATTCCCTGACCACGCTGTCCGCGGTTCCAGCTCCACAGGTGGTCACCGACGAAGGTACAGGCGAGGAGCAAGAGATTGGCCTGCTGGGAATAGGCCCGGAGATCGCCGCTCGTCGGGTCCGGCTCGGGTTCGGTGCCTCATTGGCGGAAGCAGGCCGACGGGTCCGGGCCGACGCCGGCATCATCTGGTTTGCGCTTCGCGGGCTGGCGACGCGAAGGCTTTCACCCCGGGAGCTTGGGGGGCCGGTCTTGATCGGGCAGCTGTCGGGGCAGTTCGCTCGGGCCGGTCTGGAGGCGTTCCTGGGCTTCATGGCCCTCTTCTCAATCAACCTGGCAATCCTCAATCTGCTGCCAATCCCGGTCCTCGACGGAGGCCATCTCGTGTTCCTCCTGGCCGAAGGGATCCGGGGCAAGCCGGTGTCTCTGAACGTGCGTCTTCGCCTCACACAGTTCGGCCTGGTCATTCTGCTCGGCATCATGGCCTTGGCTGTGACCAACGACATCCTTCGCGTTTTGGGTAGGTAGCCCGGCCAGAAGTGCCGTCCGACCGGGACCGGGGTGTTAGCGGTCTCACCTGTTGATCAAGAGCACCACCAAGAGAGCCACCGCTACCACGACGAGCACGGCGGCGACCGGAATCCGCCACTTGGACCAAGCGCGTCGTTTCATGATGGCGCGCATGACCAGGGATTGCCCAAAGGTTTCCGTTCGTCTGGATGGATCCTCCAATTCCGCCAATTCGGTGACGAGCGCGTCTGCCGAGAAGTACCGATCATCGGGGTTCTTGGCGAGGAGCTTCAGGATGACCCGTTCTATGCGGCTCGACAGATCCGGACTTTTCTTTCGCGGTGATTCTGGTGGGTCTTCCACGTGCATGCGGGCGAGTTCGAACCAGTCCGTCGAGCGGAAGGGGAGGCTTCCTGTGGAGGCTTTGTACAGCGTCACACCGAGGGCGTAGAGATCGGTCCGTCCATCGAGGGGTTGTCCCTGCGCCTGCTCCGGGGCGATGTAGTGCGGCGTGCCGATCGTCATGTTCACGCCGGTGGCTGAGGCGTACCCGGATGCGGCTCGGGCGATGCCGAAATCGGTGATGACCGGACGGTCATTCTCTCCGAGGAGGATGTTTCCGGCCTTGATGTCGCGGTGGATGATCCCCGCCTTATGGGCGAAGGCGAGGCCCTGGGCGATCCCCTTGGCGATCTCCACGACGGCCTGTTCGCAAAGTGCCCCGTTGTGGTCGATGCGGTCCGAAAGCAGCTCGTGGTACCGATCCATGGCAAAAAAGGTCACGCCGCCGACGCGGCCCACGTCCAAGATCCGGATGATATTGGGATGCTGAAGACTGGCGGCGACCTCGTACTCGTTTCGAAATCGACTGTCGAACTGCGGGTCAGCGGCATAGCGGGGCCGCAGGATCTTCAAGGCGACTTGGGTTCCGTCGTCGGTCCTCCTGCCGTCGAAAACCCAGGCAAATCCTCCCTCACCGATGAGCTCGCCGATCTGGTAGGCGCCCAGCGTCTGGCCGGTCAAGTCTTGTGGGCTGAGAGACATGGTCGGGTTTACACGAGTCAGGCGGAGGGCTATATTGTTATGTTAAAATAAATTACGGGCAATTGCCGATGGGGCCCGGGCGTTTGTGAGGATACACTTTTGATGAGCTTTGACAAGCAGCGCGTAATTGAAAGCTATGGGCAGAGTGAGAATGACACCGGTTCGGTTCGGGTGCAAGTGGCACTCCTCACTGAGCGGATCAACTCTCTGACGCAGCATTTCCGCGACCACAAGAAAGATTTCCACGGGCGGCGCGGCCTTCTGACGATGGTCAGCAAGCGGCGCCGGTTGTTGGGTTATCTCAAGCGCACTGACGTAGCTGGTTATCGAAAGCTCATCAGCGAGTTGGGTCTCCGCCACTGATCACGGCACACCGATCTGAGGCGTCCGGGCAGTTGCTCCGGGCGTCTTTGTTTCTTTACTCTCTGAGTTTTTCTGGGAATTACAATGGTACAACAGGTTGAACGGACCTTCGCCGGGCGGAAGATTCGCATCGAGATGGGACGCCTGGCGAGGCAGGCCGCCGGCAGCGCCCTCGTGCAGTTCGGCGACACGATGGTGCTGGCCGCGGTCACGGTAGCAGACTCCATCTCGTCGCTGCCTTTCTTTCCTCTCACGGTCGAGTTCCGAGAAAAGACCTACGCCGCCGGCAAGTTTCCCGGGGGTTTCATCAAACGCGAAGGACGCCCCTCCGACGAAGAGATCCTGGCGGCGCGCCTGATTGACCGCTCGGTGCGACCGTTGTTCCCGGAGGGTTTCAAGAACGAAGTCCAGATCTTCGTCTACGTCGTCTCTGCCGATCAGGAGAACGATGCCGATGTCATCGGCCTCACTGCAGCATCTCTCGCGCTCAGCGTGTCGACGGTGCCGTGGGAAGGGCCGATCGCTGGCGTGCGGGTCGGGCGGGCGAACGACGAATGGATCGTGAACCCAACGTTCGAGCAACTAGAAGAATCCACCATCGACCTGGTTGTGGCCGGACACGCGGACTCCATCACCATGGTGGAGGGCGGTGCTCTGGAACTCGGTGAGGAGGACGTCGCCGATGCCTTGGAGGTGGCGGGGCGGGCGATCGCCGAATTGGTTGACATCGGACGCGAGGTCGTTTCCAGTTCCGCTGTTCCGAAAATGAAATGGGAGAAGCGCGAGATCCCCGAAGAACTCGAGACACGAGTCCGTGAGGTCGTCGGCGAGCGGGTGCGAACGGCGATCTCCAACTCGGACAAGGCCGGGCGCGCCGGGGCTCTCGCCGAGCTCAAGGCCAGCGTGGTGGAGCAACTCTCCGACGACTTTCCCGAGAACATCCGGGATATTGCTGCCGTCATCGGCGACATCGAGTCCAAAACGATGCGGGGTCAGGTGCTGGAGACCGGAGAACGGATCGACGGACGTGACGTCGATACCGTTCGCCCGATCCAGTGTGAAGTCGGGCTGCTGCCCCGTGCTCACGGCTCGGCGTTGTTCACACGGGGGCAGACCCAGGCCCTGGTGGCGGCAACGCTCGGAACCGTTTCTGACGAGCAGCGGATCGACAACATCGACCTAGCGGCCGAAACGTCGAAGAGCTTCATGCTCCACTACAATTTCCCGCCGTTCTCGGTGGGTGAAGCGCGCCCCATACGTGGGGTATCGCGCCGGGAAATCGGGCACGGCGCGCTCGCAGAGCGCGCGCTGCAAGCTCTCTTGCCCCCGTACGACGAATTCCCCTACACCATCCGACTCGTATCGGAGATCCTGGAGTCAAACGGTTCGTCCTCGATGGCGACCGTCTGTGGCGGCTCCCTGTCCCTGATGGATGCCGGTGTGCCCCTCAAAGCTCCATGCGCAGGAGTCGCGATGGGGTTGATCAAGGAAGACGACCAGGTAGCCGTCCTCACGGATATTCTCGGGGCCGAGGATCACCTTGGTGACATGGACTTCAAGGTTGCCGGCACCCGCGAAGGGATCACGTCGATCCAGATGGACATCAAGATTCATGGGCTCGATCTCGCTACACTGCGGGATGCGTTGGCGAAGGCGCGGCAAGCCAGGCTGCACATCCTCGACGTGATGGGGGAGACGCTGACCAAGCACCGAGAGACGCTATCGCCCTACGCACCGCGAATCTTGACCATCCAAGTGAATCCGGAAAAGATCGGCGACATCATTGGACCCAAGGGGAAGGTGATCCGGAGCATTCAGGAAGAGACCGGTGCCGAGATCAATATCGATGACTCTGGAGTGGTGACGATATCGTCGGTGGATGGAGCCGCCGGTGAACAGGCCAAGACCATGATCGCTGCCATCGTCGAGGAACCTGAAGTCGGAAAGATCTACGAGGGAACCGTAAAGAACACCACAGCGTTTGGCGCGTTCGTCGAAATCCTCCCCGGGACGGAAGGGCTTCTCCACATATCAGAGCTCGACCACTCACGGGTAGAGCGGACCGAGGATGTCGTCAACAAAGGCGATGTCGTGAGGGTGAAGCTAGTGAGCGTGGACGAGCGGGGCAGGATGCGGTTGTCGCGAAAGGCACTGTTGGAACAGTAGCCTGCACCGCGCATGAGCGGAGAGCGGTCACCGACGGTGTGGCGTCGATTCGCATCGCAGCTTCCGGTTGGGAGATCCGACAAGATCGAACACCTTCCAGGGAAACCCCGGAGGGTGTTTTTGCATTCGCCGGATCCATTCGGCTCGTCGTCACCCGCCGTCACTCGAGGTCTGGCACGGCTGGCGAACCCATCGGGTGGTCGAGCACCTCTCGTAGTAGACGGAAAGATAAAAACCACCTAGATTTACGCCGCCCAGTTGGGGTGTGTTGGAAGCGTGTTCTGGCCCGCCGCCAAGCGGCGGGCCAGTTCGGTTTTTGAGTCTCATAAGCCATTGTAATATAACAACTTGCCTCTGCTCACCACGAAGCTCGACGAGGGACTGCACCGCACTAACGCCGACAACGGCGTCGTGGTGATATCCGAAGCCCTGTCCGGCGTGCGCTCCGTGGCGGTGGGTATCTGGGTCCGCCGGGCATCTGTCCACGAAAACTCCTCCAAGATGGGTGTGTCGCATCTCCTTGAGCATATGGTGTTCAAGGGGACGGAGCGACGCAGCGCCCGGGACATCGCCCTGGAACTCGAGGTACGCGGGGGCTCCCTCGATGCGTTTACCTCGAGGGACCACACATCGTATCAGGCCCGTGTGCTAGACGAGGATCTGGCCCGTGCCCTCGATGTGCTTACTGATTTGGTTCGGAACCCGACTCTGCGCTCGAATGATCTCGAGCTCGAGCGAAAGGTCGTCTTGGAGGAGATCAGCACGGTCCAGGATACGCCCGATGACCTGGTGTTCGAGCTTCACGGACGGACCCTCTGGCCGGAGCACCCCTACGGTTTCTCAATTCTCGGCACGCGGGAAACGGTCGCTGAGCTTCAGGCAGCTGATCTGGAGGAGCTGCATCAGCTGGCCTATCATCCGCGGCAGGTGGTGATCGCCGCCGCTGGGAACCTCAATCATGAGGTGCTACTCAAGTTGTTGGCCAAGTGCGGGTGGTTCACGTTCGAACCGGGCCCAGAGCCGGTGCCCGTCGAGCCGGTGCCGTCTGGTCAACGCACCAAGAAGCACCTCGAGCGAGATCTTGCACAGACGCACATCGTGTTGGGTACCGACACGTTCCCCTATGCCGACGAGCGTCGCTACTCACTTCTGCTCCTGAATACCGTTCTGGGCGCTGGGATGTCCAGCAGGCTCTTTCAGCGGGTTCGGGAGAAGCTCGGCCTGGCGTACGCCGTGTACGCTTACCACTCTTTCTTCCAGCATTCAGGCGTCACCGGGGTGTATGTGGGCACCCATCCCACCACCGCCGATCAGGCGGTCGACGCGATCCGGCACGAACTGGAGGTCCTGGCTCAGGACGGATTGTCTCGGCGGGCGCTGGCTGAAGTGAAGCAACAGCTCAAGGGGCAGGTCACACTCTCGCTCGAGAGTACGTCGGCTCGCATGTACCGGGTTGCGAGTGTAGCTCTGTACGGGCAACCGTACAAGACGATTGATCAGGTTCTGGCGGAGATCGACCAGGTTTCTGCGGAGAAGGTAGCCGCGGTCGCGGGCGAGTTCTTCGACCCTGATCGTCAGACCGTGGC
The DNA here is from genome assembly GCA_039590195.1 of Gemmatimonadota bacterium. GTDB lineage: Bacteria > Gemmatimonadota > Gemmatimonadetes > Gemmatimonadales > GWC2-71-9 > JBDHDY01. The sequence continues at coordinate 13,991 of JBDHFY010000029.1, forward strand.
ATGGCTCGGTCCCAAGTAATCCATCTGTGCACAATATGAGCGATCGATGAATATCGGAGTTCCGAAGGAAATAAAGGCCAATGAAAACCGAGTGTCCTTGGTGCCGGCCGGCGCCGAGGTTTTGGTGTCTGATGGCCATACCGTGTTGGTCGAGAGCGGAGCCGGTACCGGCAGCGGCTTTCCTGACGAAGCTTACACGAGCGTCGGCGCAACGGTCGTTTCCGGACCCGAAGGCGTTTGGACGCAGTCGGAGATGATCATTAAGGTCAAGGAGCCCATCGAGTCCGAATGGCCGCTCATGCGCTCGGGACAGGTCATCTTCACGTACTTCCACTTCGCGGCGAGCGAAGTGCTGACCCGTGCGGTGATGGATTCGGGATGTGTGGCCATCGCGTACGAGACTGTACAGCTTCCCTCGGGCGAGCTTCCCTTGCTGACACCGATGAGCGAGGTGGCGGGGCGGATGGCGGTACAGGAGGGCGCCAAGTATCTGGAGCGCGCGGCTGGGGGCCGGGGCATCCTGCTCGCGGGTGTGCCCGGCGTGGCGCCCGGCGAGGTGCTGATCGTCGGCGGCGGCGTCGTGGGCACCAACGCGGCTAAGATGGCGGCCGGCTTCGGCGCCAATGTGACGGTACTGGATGTGTCACTGGAACGGCTCCGCTATCTCGATGATGTCATGCCTGCCAACGTCAGGCTGCTCTACTCCAATCGGCACAATATTCTGGAGTATCTGGAGCATGCCGATCTCGTGGTGGGCGCGGTGCTGTTGCCCGGGGCGAAGGCGCCGAAGCTCATTCGCCGAGAGGACCTCAAGCGGATGAAGCAAGGAACAGTGATTGTTGACGTCGCGGTGGATCAGGGGGGATGTGTGGAGACTGCGAAACCCACCACGCATGCGGATCCCACTTATGTGGTCGAGGGAGTCATCCACTATGCCGTCGCGAATATGCCTGGCGGTGTGCCCCGTACATCCACGCTCGCGCTCACCAACGCCACGTTTCCGTATGCCCGTCGGATAGGCCGCCAGGGGTGGCAAAACGCATGCAGGGCAGATCACGCGCTCCTTCTTGGCTTGAACGTGGCTACCGGCAAGGTGCTCTACCCGGGAGTGGCAGAGGCCTTCGGTCTGGAGCAGTCCGATCCCTGCACGGTGGTTGGCGGCGGCTAAAGCGTGGGGGCGGCACGTGATTGGTAACTCTGCGTCTTGTCAGGACTTAGCTCGCCTATTAGGTTAGCCGTGATGCCACCTGGGGCGTGCTGGGTCTGCACACTCCGCACCCTCCCTTCTTTCTCGCAACCGACTAAACATGCGCTGGCCTAAAACCAAGCTCGGTGCCCTGCTGCCGGCCAACGAGATCGCCGTAGATCTTGGAACGACCAACACGCTCATCTACGTGCGTGGCCAGGGGATCGTGCTCAACGAACCCTCGGTGGTTGCTGTGGAGAAGGCCACTGGGAAGCCACACGGGATCGGTCTCGAGGCCAAGCGCATGCTGGGCCGGACTCCGGACGGCATCAGTGCCGTTCGACCACTCAAGGACGGCGTGATCGCGGATTTCGACATCACCGAAAAGATGTTGCGCTACTTCCTTTCCTCGATCATCAACAAGCACGTCTTCCGGGTGAAGCCCAAGGTCATCGTATGTGTGCCCAGCGGCATCACAGGTGTGGAGAAGCGTGCTGTCCGCGACAGTGCCCAATCGGCAGGGGCGAAGGAGGTCTACATGGTGGCGGAGCCCATGGCGGCCGCCATCGGTGTAGGGCTTCCCGTCGAGACGCCCACCGGCAACATGGTCATCGACGTCGGCGGGGGTACCACCGAGATTGCCGTGATCGCCCTGTCCGGTATCGTGAGCGACACGTCGATTCGGACGGGCGGAGATGAGTTGGACCAGGCCATCGTCCAGTTCATGCGCAAGAATTACAACCTGTTGATCGGCGAGCCTACCGCTGAGTCGATCAAGATCCAAATTGGCTCTGCCGCGCCCGTGGGTGAAGAGAAGGAAATGGAGGCGAAGGGACGTGATCTCGTGTCGGGCATTCCCAAAGTTGTGCGGGTGCATTCGAGTGAGATTCGGGAGGCGATCCAGGAACCGATTCAGCAAATCGTGGACGCCGTCAGGCGCGCCCTGGAGATCACGCCCCCGGAGTTGGCCAGCGACATTGTCGACCGGGGGATCGTCATGGCTGGTGGTGGAGCGATGATACGTGGGCTGGATGTGCTGCTCTCGCAGGAGACCTCGCTTCCCATCCGGCTGGATGAGGACCCGTTAACGTGTGTGGTCCGTGGGACGGGACGGATCCTCGAAGATCCTGAGAAATACCGCGCTGTTCTAGCAACCTAGGTTCTGTGAGCTTCGCGTCCGAACGTTTCGCTTCGCGCCGCGACACGATCGTCTTTCTCGTTTGCTTGCTGCTTGGCGTTGGTGCCCGGGCCGCTCCATCGGAATTGAGCATGCCGCTGGCGGCGGGCGTCCGGCAGTTCCTGTTGGCACCATTGCTCGAGCTGCAGCATCGGGCTGAGCAGATCCGGAGCAGCCGCGCTGATTTTGCCACGGTGGTCGCCGAACGGGATTCGAGCATGCTGGCGGCCGCCCTTCTCGAAACGCTGCAACGGGAGAACGAGCGTCTGCGGGCGATCGTGGGCCTGCGATCCCGCCTTCCCGTGCACCACGTGGCCGGCGAGGTGCTCCACCAGGCCAGGCCCACCGGTGAGTTCACGCTCCTGATCACCATCGGCGGCAACAACGGCGTGCGCCCTTGGGCTCCCGTCATCGGCCCGGGAGGCCTGGTTGGGCACATTCAGACGGTGGATGGAAAGACGGCCGTGGCTGTGACGTGGGCCCACCCCGAGTTTCGAGCGAGCGCCACGGGGTTGGACGGTGCCCTGGCGGGAGTTGTGGAGCCCCGGACCGGAGAGGGCCCCAACTTGACGCTCGCGCTCCGTTACGTGCCATATCTTGTTGAGGTGCCGTTTGGGACGATGATCTACACGTCGGGTCTCGGGGGCGTATATCCCCGGGGGATTCCCATTGGCCGCGTGCTCGATGTCGTGGAAGAACAAGAGGGGTGGTCCCGGACCTACCTCGTTGAGCCGGCTGTTCCTCTGACAGCGGTCTCTCATGTGCTGATCCTGCTGTCGGAGGTGCCGGACCTCAGCGACGTGTTCGCATCGCCTGGCCCATGACTGGTGGGGCAGAGCGGTACAGGATCGCTCTCGTTCTGCTGCTGCTGGTGCTCCTGCATTTCGTAGCCCGACCCTGGTTGGGTGACAGCCGCGGATCGCCTGATTTTCTGCTCCTGGCGTTGATGTGGTACGCAATCAGGGCTCGTCCGGGGAGCGCCGCCATCGCCGGGTTCGTTGTCGGGTTGATCGGGGACGCCCTGACCCAGGAGGCGTTTGGGGCTGGAATCCTCGCTCATACGGTCATCGGATACGTCCTGGCGTGGGGCAAGGCCGTGTTCTTTCCGGAGAACCTCCTCGTCAATGCGGGGTTCTTTCTGGTTGGTGCGTGGGTACGCGATCTGCTGTTTCTGCTCGCGGACGGACATCTGTCAATCGCCGCCATGGCGTGGCAGCTCGTCTCGTGGTCCCTCGTTAAGGCTGTCACCACGGCGGTGGCAGGCATTGTCGTCGTATTGGTGTTTCGCCGTTGGCTGGAGGTGAGAACCGCGACATGAACTGGCACCATCCTCATCGGCTGGCTCGCCGTGCTCAGGCCACGGGGCGGGTCATCGTTGCGGTTTTTGCCGTGCTTCTGGCGGCGTTCTTCCGACTCCAGGTTCTCGGGGAAGATCAGTATGCATTCCAGTCGGAGCAGAACCGACTGCGGCCGGTGGATCTGGCGAGCCTGCGCGGGTTGATCACCGATCGCAACGGGGTCGTGCTCGCCGACAACGTGCCCGGGTTTACGGTTTCGCTGATTGCGCCCTCAGCCGAGTCACTGCAGGTCACGTTGGAACGTATCGCCCCTCTCGCCCGACTCGATTCGGCGCAGCTGCAGGCCAGGATCCAGGCCTACCAGGAGGCGCCGCATAATCCCGTGGTCGTCATGCGTGATGCGTCCCTCGAGGTCGTGTCGGCCCTGGAGGAACGACGTGTCGCTATTCCCGGACTCGTGGTGCAAACGGAGCCAAAGCGGCGGTACCCACAGGGAGAGTTGGTGGCCCACGTCCTGGGCTATGTCTCCGAGATCACTGAGAGCGAACTCGACTCCCGTCGCTTTGAGAGGGCCAAACTCGCGACGCTGGTGGGTAGATCCGGTCTCGAGCGGGCGTACGACGACCGTCTTCGGGGAATTGATGGTGTACGCTTCGTGGAGGTGGACGCTCGCGGTCGTACCATCCGGGATCACGGCGTATTCCCGGAGGGCGAGCCGCAACAGGGGGAGCACATTCGGACCGCCATCGATATCGAGCTGCAGCGCTACGTGGCGGACGTGTTTCCGGAGGGGATGCGAGGTGCCGTGTTGGCCATGGATCCGCGCAACGGCGACATCCTCGCCATGCATTCGGCTCCGAGCTACGATCCCAACGAATTCATCGGTGGCATCGACCCGGACCTGTGGCGCGAGCTTCGTGAAGCGGAATCCAAACCGCTCTACAATCGCGCCATCCAGGGAATCTATCCCCCCGCGTCTCCATGGAAGCTCGTCATTGCCTCGATGGCACTCGAGCAGGGCATCGTCACGCTGGACATGAAGATGCCGCTGCGGTGTCGAGGCGGCTTACAGTTCTACAACCGGTTTTTCCGATGCTGGAAGACGGACGGCCACGGCACACTAACGCTGGCGGACGCGATTCGCTTCTCGTGTGACGTGTATTTCTATCAACTGGGGCAACAGCTTGGTGTTGATCACCTGTTGCAGCGTGGGGTGGAGTTGGGTTTCGGGTCCAAGACGGGCGTCGACCTGCCGAACGAGATCACGCCGTTGTATCCACAGTCGAAGGAATACTTCGACCGCCGGTATGGGCCGCGTGGCTGGACCAGCGCGGTCGCCCTCAACCTGGCCATCGGCCAGGGAGAGAACTCCCAGACGCTGATCAACATGGTCCGTTTTTATTCCATGCTCGCCAACGAAGATGGTTCCTCTCCGTTGCCGCGACTAGTTCCCTCCGACCGAGTGATTAGAGGTCCGCGGCTCGGTATCGGCGAGGAAGAGCTCAGTGGCCTTCGGGAAGCGTTGGTCGCCGTCGTGGAGGGCGGCACCGCTGCCCGCTCGCGCATCGCGGACCTCCGCATTGCCGGGAAGACGGGTACCGCTCAGAACAGCCACGGTCCGGACCATGGGTGGTTTATGGCCTTCGCACCTGCCGACGATCCGAGGATCGTCGTGGGTGCCATCGTTGAATTCGCCGAGCACGGTTCCGACGTTGCACCGATGGTGACCAACATCATTGCCCGCCACCTGCTCGGTCTGGAGTCGGCCGGAGACCGTAACTTCCGCCTCGTGGTCCCGTCAGATTCGGCGCCGTTGCCGATCCAGATCCTGCCGGACACGATCGTGCAGGATTTCACCCCCCGCGATCTCGATGCGTCGCAACAGCCTCGATAGTCCGCTCCTCATCCTGACCACCGCGTTGGTGGTGGTGGGCCTGTCCACACTGTACTCGGCGGGTCAGACGGATTTTCCCACCATCGCGTCGGACATGTGGCTCCGGCAGGCCGGTTGGCTCGCTGCGGGTATCGTTGGAGCAGTCGTGATCTATCGGGTTTCTCCGCATCTCTTGGACTGGATAACCCCCTTCATCTACGGCTTCGCAGTCGTTCTGCTGGTCCTCACGCTGTTCTTCGGGTCGGGAGCGGGCACGGCCGCTGGCAGTCGTTCGTGGATTGACATTGGGGGGGTGCATTTGGGCCAGCCGGCCGAGTTTGCGAAGTTCGCCACGATCCTGATGCTGGCGCGTCACCTCGCCGGCCGGCGCCAGCCACATCAATCGTTGGTGGAGACCGTCCCGGCCGGACTCATTGTGCTTGTTCCGTTCGTCCTCGTTGGACTCCAACCGGATCTCGGCAGCGCCATCGTTTTCCTGGGCATTCTGTTCGCGATGCTCTTCTGGCACGGCGTCAACCCTTGGCTGCTCGTCCTGCTGGTGTCGCCGATGGTGAGCTTGATACTCGCTTTCTCCACGGGCCTTTGGGGGGCGTGGATTGTCTCGATTACGTTGCTGTTATTCTGGCTTCGCCCGTTTGTCGCCGAAGCATTGGTGGTGTGGGGTGCCAACGCCTTCATGGGGGTGGTGGCATTGGGAATCTGGCAGGGCCTCGCTCCGTACCAGCGGAGTCGGATCCTCTCGTTCATCAACCCGGAGGTTGACCCCCGGGCGGCGGGTTGGAATATCATTCAGTCACAGGTGGCCATAGGATCGGGCGGCGTGTTCGGGAAGGGGTTCACGGCGGGAACACAGAAGCGATTGGCCTTTCTTCCGGCCCAGTACACGGATTTCATCTACTCCATCGTTGGCGAGGAGTTCGGGTTTGTGGGCGTGCTATTCTCTCTCGCCCTCTTCGTGACCTTTCTGCTCGTCCTCATTCGCATCGCCCGCACCGCCGTCGACCCGTATTCCAGTATGGCGGTGGCCGGGATAGCCGGGATGGTGCTCACCCACGTTGTGGAGAATATCGGAATGACCGTGGGGCTGCTCCCGGTTGCTGGCATCCCGCTGCCCTTCTTCTCGTATGGAGGCTCCTTCCTTATCATTTGTTTGATCAGTGTGGGTATGGCGCTGCGAGTGGCCCGAGACGCGCGACGTGCCGGATACGGTGTGGGGTAGTGTGCTTGGGCCAGAGCCGGGCAGGATCCTGACGCGCTGTTGCTCCGTGATGGTGGCGACAGGGGCACCTTTCTTCATCTGATGACATGGCTTGGTTTCGAAAAGAGCGCAAACAGCGTCGGTCCGCGAGCGATCGACACGAAATTCCGGCGGATGCGTGGGATAAGTGCGCGAAATGCGGGCAGGTGGATCTCCGCGAGAAATTCGAGCGGGCATTGCAGGTATGCCCGCAGTGTGGCTTCCACCGCCGTGTTGGGGCTAGCAAGTATATCGAGATTCTCACGG
>JBDHFY010000030.1:0-21461 GCA_039590195.1 Gemmatimonadota bacterium
CCCTGGCTCAGGGTTCGGGCCCCGGGAGGTCAGACCTACGTCGAGGTCCGGGACCTCATGCGGGACCTCGGTCTTCACACGGTGTGCGAGGAAGCCCGCTGTCCGAACATCGGTGAATGCTGGGAACACCGCGCGGCCACATTCATGGTGCTTGGCGACGTCTGCACCCGAAACTGCGCCTACTGCGCGGTTACCCACGGAACGCCGGCTCCACACGATCCCGAGGAGCCAGCCCGTTTGGCGGCGGCGGTGCAGGAACTGGGACTCAAGCACGTGGTGATCACGTCCGTCGACCGGGACGACCTTCCGAATGGCGGGGCGGAGACATTTGCCGGATGTGTCAGCGAGATTCGCCGGCGGACGCCCGCTACGACCGTCGAGTTGCTGATACCAGACTTCAAGGGATCCCACGCGGCATTGGCCATGGTGGTTGAAGCCTGGCCCGACATCCTCAACCACAATCTCGAGACCGTGCCGCGCCTGTACCGGATAGCGCGGCCGGGAGGCCGGTACGCTCGCGCCCTCGAGCTCCTCCGCCGAGCCAAGATGATGGCTCCCGGACTGATCACCAAATCCGGGATCATGTGCGGATTGGGCGAAGAGTGGGATGAGCTTCTCAGGGCCATGCAGGATCTCCGCGAGCAGGGCGTGGACCTGCTGACGCTCGGTCAGTACCTGCGCCCATCCACGAGCCATTTGCCCGTCGCCCGGTACTACACGCCCGGTGAGTTCAGCGAGCTTCGGGCCGCGGGACTCGCCATGGGATTCCGTCACGTCGAGGCCGGTCCCCTAGTGCGCTCCTCCTACCACGCGTGGGAGCAAGCGCAGCAGGTTGCCTCAGCGTAATCCGCATTCCCTAGGACTCACAATGAGCGTGGTTTCAATCGAAGCGGGGCTCGATCCCGCGCGCATCGACTTCTATCGCGATTTGCTCCGGCAGATGCTGCTGATTCGCCGCTTCGAGGAGCGGGCGTCGGAGGCGTACGCGATGGGATTGATCGGAGGATTCTGCCACCTGTATATCGGCCAGGAGGCCGTGGCGGTCGGCTCGATCGCGGCGCTGGAGAAGGACGACTACATCTTCAGCAGCTACCGGGAGCACGGGCAGGCGCTGGCGCGAGGAGTCTCCGCCCGCTCCATGATGGCCGAACTGTTCGGGAAGGCCACAGGCTGCTCCAAGGGCAAGGGTGGTTCGATGCATCTCTTCGACGTGTCGAAGAACTTCCTGGGTGGGCACGGCATCGTCGGAGGGCAGATTCCCGTGACGACGGGCGCGGCCTTTGCGATCAAGTACCGTGGCGAACGTCGGGTGGCCCTCGGATACTTCGGAGAAGCGGCCGTGAATAACGGGGCGTTTCACGAATCGCTGAACATGGCAGCTCTGTGGAAGCTACCGGCGATCTTCGTGTGCGAGAACAATCGGTACGGCATGGGCACGGCGCTGGAGCGCACATCCGCGATCTACGACATCGCCGAGCGCGCCTGCTCGTACGACATGGCGGCGGAAACGGTGGATGGGATGGATGTACTGGCTGTTTACGATGCCACTCAACGTGCCGTCATGCGCGCCCGTGAAGGCCAGTTGCCGACGCTCTTAGAAATGCGGACCTACCGATTCATGGGGCACTCGATGTCGGACCCCATTCACGGTCACTACCGGACGCGGGAGGAAGTCGAGGAGCAGAAGCAAAAGGATCCCATTTTCAACCTGCTCCGGCGGCTCCAGGCGGAAGACCTGGCGACACAGGACGATTTCGACTCCTTGGACAGAGAGGTGACTGCGGAGGTGCAAGACGCGGTCACATTCGCCGAGTCGAGCCCGGATCCGGACGCCGAACAGCTATACACCGACGTGTACGCCGATTGACATGCCAATCCTGACCTATCGCGAAGCACTGGGCCAAGCGCTCGCCGAGGAAATGCATCGGGACCCCAACGTCTTTCTCATGGGTGAAGAGGTTGGGGTGTATCAGGGAGCGTACAAGGTGAGTCGAGAGTTGCTCGAGACTTTCGGAGAGAAGCGGGTCGTTGACACTCCTATTACCGAACTCGGCTTCGCCGGTGTGGGCATCGGAGCGGCAATGGTCGGCCTCCGGCCCGTCGTGGAGTTCATGACGTTCAATTTCGCCCTTCTCGCCATCGACCAGATCGTGAACTCCGCCGCCAAGATGCGTTACATGTCCGGCGGCCAGATTGCCATGCCCATCGTTTTTCGCGGTCCCGGCGGCGCGGCGCTTCAGCTTGCTGCCCAGCACTCACAGGCGTTCGATTCATGGTACGCGCACGTTCCGGGGTTGAAGGTGATCGCTCCCGGGACGGCGGCGGATGCCAAGGGACTCCTCAAGTCGGCGATCCGTGACAACGACCCCGTCATCGTGCTCGAGGGAGAGATGCTCTACAACGTCAAGGGGGAAGTGCCCGACGGGGAGCACCTGGTTCCCATCGGCAACGCTGACGTGAAGCGAGAGGGATCGGATGTGACCGTAGTCTGCCACTCGAAGACCATAGCACCGGCGCTCAAGGCGGCAGAGCGACTCGAAGGTGACGAAGGTGTGTCGGCTGAGGTCGTGGATCTCCGAACGCTTCGGCCGCTCGACACCGAAGCGTTGATCCACAGCGTGGCGAAGACGAACCGTTGCGTCATCGTTGAAGAAGGCTGGCCGTTCTGTGGAATCGGGGCACAGGTGGTCGACGAGATCCAGCGCGAGGCTTTCGACCATCTCGACGCGCCGTTACTCAGGGTCACGGGAGCTGATGTGCCAATGCCATACAACAAGCATCTCGAACGTGCGGCGAAACCCAGCGTTGACCGGATCATCGAAGCGGTCAAGCGGGTCACGTACAAGACCTAACCACCGGCCAGGCGACTCATGGCAACCAAGGTCGTTATGGAGGCACTCTCCCCCACCATGGAGGAGGGGCAACTCGTCAAGTGGCTGAAGCAGGAGGGAGACACCGTCACGGTCGGCGACATCCTGGCCGAGGTGGAGACGGACAAGGCCGTCATGGAACTGGCAGCAAGAGGCGAAGGCATCCTGCGGGCGATCGTCGCACCTGAGGGTGCGACCGTCGAGGTGGGAAAACTTGTCGCCGTCATCGGCCAGGCGGAAGAGGACATTTCCGCTGTCGTCGCGGCGGCCCCGGCGCCGGCTCCCACCGAAGGACCCTCGGCCACCGTGGCTCCCGAGCCCGAGAGCGCAACAGCCGCAGTCGCGGCCGCCGGCGTCGGCGGTCAAATCAAGACTTCGCCACTCGCTCGCCGGATGGCACAGGAGCGGGGCATCGATCTCGCCGTGGTCCAGGGCACCGGCCCCGGCGGGCGAATCATCAAGCGAGACCTCGACCATATCGCCGCAACGCCGACGCCGACCGCGCCGGTGGCTCCCGGCGCGGAGTTCCGGGACGAGCCCCTCACGCAAATCCGCAAGACCATTGCACGCCGCCTCGCGGAGTCGATCGGGCCAGTGCCGCATTTCTTCCTGACAACCGAAGTCGATATGGAGCGGGTGGCGGAGGCCCGCGCCTCGCTCAACGCGCTAGAGGTCGGCCCAAGGATCTCGTTCAACGATATCATTATGAAAGTCGTGGCCGCGTCCCTCGTCCAGCATGGCGACTGTAACGCCTGGTGGCAGAACGATCACATCCGCTACTTCAGCGACGTACACCTTTCCGTCGCAGTGGCGGTCGAGGACGGTCTGATCACCCCGGTGATCCGCAACGCCAATCGAAAATCCCTTCGTGAGATCGCCATTGAGATTCGCGCCCTTGCCGAGCGCGCCAGAGAGCGCAAGCTCAAGCCGGAGGAGTACACCGGCGGAACGTTCTCGGTTTCGAATCTCGGCATGTACGACATTGATCAGTTCACTGGTGTCATCAATCCCCCGGAGGCCGGGCTCCTGGCGGTCGGCGCGATCATGCCGAAGCCCGTCGTGGTAGACGATGAGCTGGTCGTCCGCCGTCGCATGCGGGTTACGATGAGCTGCGATCACCGCGTCATCGACGGCGCCACGGGCGCTCGATTCCTGCAAACCACGCGCAGGATGCTGGAGAACCCGCTGGCGATCATCTGGTAGCCTCCGCCGACGGCACGGGGCCCGCCGGCCCGAGGCACGAACTGACGTCAACGCTTGAGGAAATATTCGTGGCTAAGTCTTTCGATGTGATCATTCTCGGCGGAGGGCCCGCCGGCTACGTCTGCGCGATCCGTTGTGCCCAACTCGGACTCAAGACCGCAGTCGTCGAGCGCGAAAAGCTGGGTGGTGTGTGCGTAAACGTCGGCTGCATTCCCAGCAAAGCCCTGCTACACAGCGCGCACCTGGCCAACACCATCACGCATGACGCCAAGCGACTCGGCATCAACGTCGGTGACGTGACTCTCGACTTCGGAGCGGCTGTCAAGCACTCCCGACAGGTCAGCGAGCAGAACTCCAAGGGCGTGGGGTTCCTGCTGAAGAAGAACAAGGTCACGGTGATCTCCGGCACCGGAACATTGCAGCCGGGGAAAACGGTCAAGGTAGACAACGACGTCTACAGCGCACAAAAAGCTGTTGTCATCGCGACTGGAACACGAGTCAAAGGTATTCCGCAGATCGGCCTCGACATCAACAAAACAACGGTCATTTCAACGGACGAGGCGCTCTTTCTTCAAAAGGCCCCCGGCTCGGTCGCCATCATTGGCGCCGGCCCCTTGGGCGCGGAATTCGCCTATATCCTCAACGCGTTTGGGTCAAAGGTGACGCTCATCGAGATGCTGCCGCGTATGCTGCCACTGGAGGATGCCGAGTGCGCCGCCGTCGTTGCCAAGAGCTTCAAGAAGCGCAAGATCGACGTTCTGGCAGGCGTGACGGTCAAGGGTGCCGACGTCACAGACACCGCAGTCGCCCTCGAGATCGACTCCGGTGGAAAATCACAGAAGATCACGGTGGACACGGTGCTGATGGCCGCCGGCCGGGCACTCAATGCTGACGGGCTTGGTCTCGAGAAGGTAGGCATCCGGCTCGACGACGGCGGCTTCATCGCATCGGATGACAACCTGCAGACGACGGCGGAGGGATACTACGTCATCGGAGACATTGCCGGAGCGCCGATGTTGGCACACAAAGGCAGCCGCGAAGGCGTCTTCGTGGCAGAGCTGATTGCCGGCGGGCAACCACACCCCATCAAGTACGACAATATTCCGGGCGTCACCTACTGCCAACCTGAAGTCGCGAGCATCGGCCTCACCGAAGAGCAGTGCAAGGAACAAAACCTCGACTACAGCGTCGGCCGGTTCCCGTTCAGCGCTAACGGGCGCGCGAGGGCAACGCTCGAAACCGAGGGCATGGTCAAACTCATCCGGGACAACAAGTACGGAGAGATTTTGGGCGCCCATATCGTGGGCGTTGCCGCGGGCGAGATAATTCACGAACTCGCTGTGGCTCGCGAGAACGAGTACACTGTGCAGGAAATCGACCTCACGGTTCACGCACATCCCACCCTTTCCGAGGCCGTGGCCGAGGCGGCGCTGGACTCTCTGGGTCGGGTTGTTCATACCTGACCGGTGTCGAGTCAAGACCCCATCCTCGTTGCGCTGGGAAGCATCGCCGCAGGTTCCACTGCAAGCGCCGCGGTGATCACCGTTGGCCTCATTACGCTCCGCTCGCTCCAGCGAGGCGGCTCGGGTGGTGGCGATACTGATGTCCAACTCGCTCTGCTCGGCACGATGTTGTTTGCGGGCCTCGCAACGGGGATCGCAACGGCATGGATGCTCTCGCGGGGCATCCCCGACCTGTGGCGACGAGGCGTTACCTCGGCGTTGTCCGTGTTCGGCGCCACCGTCCTGGCCGCCGGCGCGGCACCGATGGATGTCCTGGCCGGGCGTGTGGGTTTGGTGGCGTATCTGATCCTCCTGGTACTCGCCACCTTTTTCTCCTTGCGTCTGGCGCGGCGGACAACCGATCGATGAGCAGCGAGCTGAGTGTCGTCGGGATTGGTCGCATGGCTTACGAGGAGGTGCTGGATCTCCAACGCACCCTCGCCAACGCGCGCATCGCCAAGGTGATCGACCGCGACCTTTTGCTCCTCGTGGAGCACCCGCCGGTGATCACGCTCGGCAGGGGATCCCACGCGGCACACCTCACGGCATCATCACAACAACTCGAGGCGAGGGGGGTTGGACTCTACGAGATCGAACGCGGTGGTGACGTGACGTTTCACGGTCCGGGCCAGCTCGTGGGATATCCGATCTTCGATCTGACAGAGCACCAGCCAGACTTGCACCGCTTCCTGCGTCAGCTGGAAGAGAGCCTCATCCTCGCCCTCGAAGGGTTCGGCCTGAGTGCCGGACGCCGATCAGAACTCACCGGGGTATGGGTGGGGGAGCGCAAGATCGCCAGCATTGGGATTCACGTGAAGCAGTGGGTCACGTGGCACGGCTTTGCACTCAACGTGACCACAGACCTCTCCTACTTCGATCTCATTATCCCTTGCGGCATTGCCGGCGTCACCATGACGAGCATGCGGCAGGAATTGGGGAACCGGGCGCCGCGCGATCTCTGGGGGCGCACCCTGGACAGCGTCGTGCAGGGATTCTGTGAGGTGTTTAACCAATCCCCGCAAGCCGCGTCGATCGAAGACGTCAAGGCGGCGGTCGGAGCGGAGGGATAGGGTGTAGGGGCGAGGCATGCCTCGCCCCTACACCAACAACCTACACCTTGCCGCTACGCCCCCTCACCCATCAACTGAAAAAACCTACCGAAGACACGCACGCCTTTCCACAACTGGTCCAAGGCGATCTTTTCATTTGGAGCATGCAGCCGATCGTCTGGAAGACCTATGCCGGCCAACACCACCGGGGCCCCTTTGGCGGCCAGAGATGGCACGATGGGAATCGAGCCGCCGATGCGAATGGGAACCGCCGCCCGCCCCTCGACTTCGCGAAACGCGCGCGCCAGAAACTCGAAGGGTGGCGTGGTCACGTCGGCAAGCACGGGATCCGCCCCATGGATGAACTCGACGGACACGGTAGCGTAATCAGGTGCCAACTCCTTGACCGTTTTTCGTAGCTGCCGCTCAACAGTTCGCGCGCGCTGTCGGGGAACGAGACGCAGACTCACTTTCGCCGTGGCGACGGCCGGGATGACCGTCTTCGCCCCTGCGCCCGTGAAGCCACCCGTGATCCCGTGGATTTCGAACGTGGGAAGCGCCCACGTCCGCTCGAACACCGAGTACCGAGAGAGTCCCGTTAGCGCCTTCGCTCCGACTTCCTTACGCAGATATGACCGCTCGTTGAAGGGAAGCTCTCCCCAAGCCTTGCGTTCGCTCTTGCCGGGGCGCACCACGGCATCGTACAGGCCAGGAATGCGAATCCTGCCGTTCGGTGCTTTGAGCTGAGTCAGAATCCGCACCAGCGTCTCATGGGCGTTGGGCGCGACTCCTCCGTACAGCCCGGAGTGCAGATCGCCCTTGAGCGTTCGCACGGTGATCTCGCAATAGCAGATGCCCCGAAGCCCCGTGTAGACGGCGGGCCACTTCGGCGCCAAATACGGCGTGTCGGCTACGAGCACCGCATCGACTGCAACACGTTCGGGCTCTCGCGCCAGCAACCCCGTGATGACGTCGCTGCCCGTTTCCTCCTGGCCTTCGACGAGGAACCGAACGTTGAGGGGTGGCGTCCCTCCCGCCGAGACCGCCTCGAACGCTTTGATTATGGAGAACACCTGTCCCTTATCGTCGGTGGCCCCCCGTGCCACCAGATCTCCATTGCGAACGGTGGGTTCGAACGGAGGCGATTCCCAAAGGTCCAAGGGATCGGCCGGCTGGACGTCGTAGTGCCCGTACACTAGCACCGTGGGTTTTCCCGGTGCCTGGGGCCCTTCGGCCCACACGACCGGGTGCGTGTCGCTCGCGAGTAGTCCGACGTTCCGGCAACCGAGGCCGCCAAAATGCGCCGCCAGCCAGTCGGCCGCGCGCCTGCAATCTGCGGCGCGTTCGGGGGACGTCGATACGCTGGGAATCCTCAAGAATGCCTTGAGCTCCTCCAGCGCGTCGGCTTGCCGCTTCTGAAGAAACTGTTCGATCGTTTTCATGACGCTCAATATGCCCACCGGTTCGCAGAATCGTGAGTGCCGATCTTGCTGTACTAGTCAAGTCGGGTTCCCGGCGTATATTCGCCGAAACATGCGTACGACATCGTCGTTTGAGATCTTTCCCAACGAGCCGTCCGAACGAGAGCTCGCTCGTGCTCGCTGGCTTCGACGCGAAGGCCGGATCGAGGATGCCGAGGCCGCCTATCGCAGCGTCATCGAGCAACAACCCGGCCTCCGAACGAGTTGGACGGAGTGCTTCGACCTCCTCCGCAGCGCAGGACAGCTCGCCAAAGCGCTCTCCCTGGCAACGGAAGCCGAGGGGGTGTTCTCAACTGAAGCATTCCCCCTTGCGCTCAAGGGGGCCGCCCTGATCGAGCAAGACCGCATTCCGGATGCCATCGAGGTTTTGGAGGTGGCCGTGGAGCGCGACCCGTACCTCGCTCTGACTTGGCACGAGCTCGGTTACGCTGCGTACCGACTCGGCAACGGCGACCGAGCCCTGCTCGCCCTCGACCGAGCGTTTGCCCTCGAGCCTCACACGGAAACGCTCGTCCTCCGCGGGCGCATCTTTCGCGACGCGGGCGAGTACTATGCGGCTGAAGTGGCGTTCGAGGGTGCGGCTGATGCGGCGGCCCATGACGATCAGCGCGCGGAGGTGCTCCGCGAGATCGACTTCACGCGGCGCCTCGGCGCCTTTGCCCCACGTCGCCTTCGGCATCTGACGCCGGCCGAGCGCTGGTTTGCGCAACACGGTGCCATCGTCGTTGCTTCGCACGGCGGTAGCGCCGCTCCGACCGGCGAGGAACTGGTGGAGGCGTTCATCGGCTTGGCGGAGGACCGGGAGTGGGGCTTCGGTCAAATTCTGGCGGGCGACGACGACTCGTCATGGACCGCCCTCACTCAACACTTCGGGGTTCCGGCTGCATCCCCCTATGAGACCGATCCGGATCGGGTGCCGCTCCTCATCGCCACCCGGCCACCAGTCGATTCTCCGCCTTGGGCTGAGGCGTGCCGTCGGATTCACACGCGAGGCCGGGGCGCAGTGGTCACCGTGTGGCATGCAGACGATCTGCCCGTGGACGTCGATCTCGTCGGTGGGCTCGAGCAGGGTGGAATCCCCGTGCCACTCGTACCAGACACGGCGGCGGCCGCGGTCATGGCACAACATCCAGGCGCCCGCCTCGCGGACCGCCACCTCGGGCTCACACCGGACACCATACGGACCGACTAAGTCGTCAACCCGGGCTCGCAACTCGAACCACAGCAGCTGAGGATCGCCCGTATGACCGCACCGACTGACCCCGAGCGACTCAGCATCGGACTCATCGTCCACAATCAGACTGATGTTGCTGCTGACTTGATCGGCCTCGATCAATCCATGCGGCAGCTCCTCGTCTCTCCCTTCCGAATGCTGGCGGTCGAGGTGCCGATCCGGATGGATGACGGTCACATTGAGGTCTTCCATGGCTATCGCATCCAGCACAACGGCGCCCGCGGGCCGTGCAAGGGCGGAGTCCGTTATCACCCGGACGCCGACCAAGAAGAAGTGCTTGGCCTGGCTACTTCGATGACCTGGAAGACCGCCCTGCTCGAGATCCCGTTCGGCGGCGCCAAGGGCGGAGTGCAGGTCGATGCGCGGCAACTGTCTTCCCGCGAGCTCGAGGCACTGACGCGTCGCTTCACGAGTCGCATCGCTATTATCCTCGGGCCCTACCGCGACATCCCCGCGCCCGACATGAACACGAATCAACAAGTCATGGCGTGGATGTTGGATGAGTATTCGGCGAAGCGGGGCTACACTCCGGCGGCAGTGACCGGGAAACCATTGTCGCTCGGCGGTTCCCTCGGCCGCGAGGAAGCGACAGGGCTGGGGGTCATGTACATAATGCAGGAGTACGCCCGCGACTACGAGATCCCGTTGAAGGGAAGCCGCGTGGTCATACAGGGTTTCGGCAACGTCGGTGCACACCTTGCCAAGTTCCTGTATGAGGAGGGCGCCAAGGTCATCGCGGTGAACGACGTCGATGGCTGCCTCCACAACGAGGATGGACTCAACATCCCCGAACTGTTTGTGCACGCCTACAAACGCCGGAAGGCGGTGGCGGAGTTTCCGGGCGGCGACGCCATGGACCAGGATCGCATCTGGAACATCCCCTGTGATTGGCTGGTCCCCGCGGCGATCGGAGGCGTCATTAATCGGGAGCAGAATGCCGAGACGATACAGTGCAAGGTGGTCGTCGAGGCCGCCAACAGTCCCACTACGCCGGTCGCCGACAAAATCTTGGAAGCTCGCGGCATTCCGGTGCTCCCGGATTTCCTCGTGAATGCCGGCGGCGTGGTAGTCAGCTACTTCGAGTGGACGCAGAACCTCCAACAACACCCTTGGACCCTCGACGAGGTCAACCACACCCTGCACTCTAAAATGACTCGAGCGTATCGCGCCGTGCGGGAAATGGTCAACGAAAAGGGTGTGTCGTGGCGGACGGCCGCACTGGCCATCGCCATGCAGCGAGTTGCCGAGGCAGAGCGGTTGCGAGGCGGCTTCTAAACCGCGATCGGGAACCTAGCGGCGGCGCGGCGCCTTCTCTGATTTCACAACGCCAACCGTAGTCCGATCCGGCGCACCGATTCGTCGGTCTGATCCGCGGGTTCCCAGGCCACGTCGACATCGACGAAACCCAATTCAAACGTCGCCCCAAAGGAAAAGCGCGATCGATCGCTGCCTTCCGGTTGGGAACCGTGGGCGACGCGACCAATGACCCCAACACCGCCGAGGACCACCCCCCCCTCACCCCCGAGCACGAATCGCGAATCCTGCCCGGCGGGCCATTGCACCTCCAGGGTGGACAGTAGCCGGAACGTCTCCTGGGGATCCACGTAGTTCATTGTGAAGCCAAACCGGGACAGGCGCGGCATCACAAGCGGCGAGTTGCGTTCCCAGTTTCCCGATACATTCTGAACCGCAAAGCCGATCGCCATGATGTCGAAAACCGCGATCGCTAGGCCAATATCTCCGCTGATGCCCCGCACCGGCTCGCCCTCGAGTGATTGGCGCGCGGTTTTGGCGGAAGCACCAATGGCGATGAGACCGAAGCGGTAAACGAGCGAGCCAACTCCGAGAAACTCGTACCGGTTGGTCGCGGGTGCCGGCGCGGCAAGCCCGAAATCCTCCAGATCGTAGTATTGAAAGCCTACGCCGAGATCGAACTGCCGCAACCGCCACCCCAACGCCCCGGTCGCGATGTAGCTGTTCAGCGCTGCCGTGCGATATCCTCCCTCGAGACCGATGTGCCTGATGGTGGCGAGACCGGCGGGATTGGTAAACACGGCCCCGGCATAACCCACCAGCGCGGCGCCGGCGCCGTTGAGACCTGCGGATCGCACTGACGCGGGCGTGTCGAGCAAAAACAACCGCGTCTCAGCCGACTCCTGGGCAGTCACCGGAGCCGCGAGCATCGTTCCGCCCAGCCCCAACGCCGTGAACACCAAACGAACACGCGACGAGCTCACTCCGGCGACGTCGTGCTCGCACCAGGCGGGGAACGGAGTCACGTCACTTGATCCTGATGATATTGAGTCGCGGCGCCGCCACGTCCGTCAGGGGTGCGCCCGATTGCCCGGTGAAGCTGAGTGCAAACCCCGGATCGTCCGACAGCTGTCTGACGATGAAGTATTCACCCGACCCCGCCCGCAACACGCCCGATCGATCGAGATTGCCGCCGAGGAACACCTCGGGTACGAGCGGAAACGGTGCATTGAACAACTCCGGAGACTGTTCGTGCAACGAGCCGTAAGTGGTCCGAAACGCCCACGTCTCATATTGCAGCTGCGGTGCCGCCTCGAAATCCGGAAGGTCGGAAACGTAGTTTGCCAAGAACCACTCCGCCAACAACTTCGAGATCGCAACACCCGTCGCGGCCTCGACGTTCGCCACGCCGGTCAGGTTCGTCTCCGAAAGTCGCCGCGTGATGTGATCGCCGTGGCGATCGATCAGCCATCGGAGAAACAGCCAAGCCGACCCGCGTTCGATGAGCGTGCCACTTCCTTCACTGGCGAGGGCAAAGGCCGCGCCGGGGTTCTCCAAATACTGAAAAGCATTCAGCAGGTTGCCGACGGCGAAGCGCGAAAAATTCGGTTGGTCCCCCAGCACCCGAAAACGCAGCGCGGCCAACTCCTCTGAGAGATGCGACATGCCCTCGTTCAGCCAGAGAATCTCCGTGTGGCCTCCGCGAAGAAGCACATGCTGGTGGAACGAAATCATATGCTGTATTTCATGAACGAAAGTCACCGGGACGGTTCGCTGAATCACATCCTTGCTGAAGTCGCAGGTCACCGTCCCATTGGGATCGGGGACGACGGCGTAGAAGATCTCGGCTTGGTTGGACCGTTCATCGCGAACCGCCGACGTGCTGAGATCCAGCGGGAAGAAAAATCCGGTGATAAACGAGCTACTGCATTGCGACTTCGGCGTCAGCCCGTTGACGACCGGCGTGAGAAGCACCAACAGCAACCCGTTCGTGTCGATGTCCGACTCCGATCCGAACGCCTGGGTCGCAACCTCGTACAGCTGTTCATCGAACATGCTTCCCAGAACCTGAAAGTCGTCCTCGGTGAATCCGCCTGCCGGCACGCCGATGTCCTGAAAGATCGCCGCATGCCGGCCGACGTATACCGCTTCGGCGGTGACAGTCTCGAAAACATCTATGGTGCCACAGCTAATGTCGCTGCACACTGCGAAGTCCCGCCGGCTGCCCACCTTGATCAGCTGAGCCTGGGCAACGCTGAGCGCAACGTCGCGCTCCGGCGGCCGCCGAATGGCGTCCGCAAGAAACTGCTCCTGCGCGCGGAGCAGGTCATGGAACTGCGCCGCCCAGGAACGCTTCGCCGGCACCAGCACCGGTTGACCGACCGGACTCATCACCGGGTCGCCTCGAAGACGGTACGAGGTGGAATCGTGAGCCGCCGTGACCGATTGCGGAGCAATGAGATATTCGGCTCCACCTGCCCCCGCTGTCGGAAAGACGGCACAGCCCTCGATCTCCTCGGGCCGAACGGAGACATAGTCACCCACCGCCATGGAGACCGGGTCGGTCGATGTCTGGTAGGTGCCCGCTACGGAATTGGAGCCCACCTCGCCGTCAAAGGCGCGGATGGAGACGGCTCCCGGCGACAGGCAGGGCGGCACCACCAGTGACACCCCGGAAGCCGAAAGCGAGCCCGAGACCAAGGGGGCCACGGCCTCGTCCACCTCGAACCGGGTTCGCTCGGAGAGGTTTGCTCCCATCAAGGCAACCGTGTCCCCGCCGGAGAAGACCGCCGGGGAAACCGATGTCAGGGATGGCGGAGGGGTGGCCTCGGCAGTGAATGTGACCGCCCTGGAGGCGTCGTGCTCGAGGGCGGCCATGACCTCGTAGGTGCCCGGCTCCGGCCCCAAGGTGAGCTCGATGAGGGCAACACCGGTCCCGTCGGCCACGGTCAACGAGTCGCTCAGGGCGGCGCCGGCCCCCGCAACGATGGACCAGCGAACCTGCCCCCGTGACACCGTCGAGCCATCTTCGGCCCGGACGATGACCTGAAGTGGAGCGTCGAGACGCCCACCCGCCGTCGCCTGCTGTTGGTCACTGGCCGCAACCTTCTCCAGGGACACCGGAAGGGGCCCACGCAACTCGTCGCTCAAGCATCCCCACAACCACGGTAGCAGCAGCACCACCACGCGGAATCTCGCCAAGACCGTCTCCTTAGATAATTGAACACCTTCACCACGAGCCCCACCCGAGTCCATGGAGCCAGAACCCGGTCCGGACCCGGATCGGCCACACACCATTTTAACCTCCGGGAAGACCCAAATGATTCCACTTGCTTGACGGGCCATTTCCGCTGGATTCTATGACACGGGACCGTCGCCCCCTCAACACGGATACCTGGCAGGCACGTTTGGGCTTCGGCAGAGGCCACGGCCCTTTGAGTATTGAAACACATAAGTCATTGAAATACAATGATATAGCTAACTGGAGGAGATTTTGACAATGCCACGGGGCCGGACTAGCTTTCGGCAAGAGGCCCGCGGTCTTGAGGCACGGCGGGTCGAGACGGGGACGCCTGGTCGTCCCCGTGGTGCCACATGGACCCCGGATTCCTCTGGGCCATTCCAGCCTCGCAAAGCCATTCGACGACAGACGTGAGCTTCGTCCACCTTCACACTCACTCTGAATACTCGCTGCTCGACGGTGCGAACCGGATCCCCGACCTGGTGTCCCGCGTCGTGGAGCTGGGCATGGATAGCCTGGCGGTTACCGATCACGGCAACCTGCACGCCGCGTGGCACTTCTACGAGCAGGCCCGCCAGGCCAACCTCCGGCCGATCTTGGGGTTCGAAGCGTATCTGGCGTTCGGCTCGCGGCATTCGCGCGAGCGGGTCCCGGACGCACCAGCTCCCTACTCCCACCTGGTGCTGCTGGCGAGAAACCGAAAGGGCTATGAGAATCTGATCAAGTTGTCGTCCATCGGATTCGTGGAGGGATACTACCGGCGCCCGCGGATCGACAAAGAGGTCCTCGCAGAATACAGCAGCGGGATCATCTGCCTGGCGGCATGCCTGTCGGGGGAGCTTGCGCTGTTCCTTCGCCAGGGCAACTACGAGCAGGCGAAGCGCTCGGCGGAGTGGTTTGCCCACACCTTCGGCCCCGACGGATTCTGGCTCGAAGTGCAGGATCACGGCATCCGCGACGAGCAGCTGGTCAGGAAGGGGATGTATCAGCTTGCCGACGATCTCGGACTTCCGGTTGTCGCAACGAACGATGCGCATTACCTGCGCCGCGAAGACGCAGAGGCCCACGACGTACTCCTGGCCATCGGCACCGGGAAGGATCTGGACGATCCTAACCGTTTCCGGTTCACCGGCGAGGAGAGCTACGTCAAATCGGAAGCCGAGATGGCGGCGCTCTTCTCGGAGCGACCCGAAAGCCTCGAGAACACGCAACGGGTCGCTGACCTGTGCGAGCTCGACTTCGAGAAGCGCTATTTCCTTCCCGAGTTTCCTCGTCCCGAAGGTTACGCCACCGCCGACGAGCTGCTGATCGAACTGGCGAACAGTGGGGCGAGTGCGCGTTACGGGTCACCACTTCCGAGCGAAGCAAAAGAGCGCTTGGAGTACGAACTGGACGTCATCACAAAGCTGGGATATGCGGGCTACTTCCTGATCGTGCAAGATTTCATTCGGGCCGCCCGGGAACGCGAGATCCCGGTGGGTCCCGGACGTGGTTCGGCGGCCGGCTCGCTGGTGGCGTACGCTCTCGGTATCACGAACGTGGAGCCGCTTCAGTTCGACTTGCTGTTCGAGCGGTTTCTGAACCCCGAGCGGATCTCCATGCCCGACATCGACGTGGATTTCTGTTTCGAGCGGCGGGGCGAAGTGATCGAGTACGTTCGGGAGCGTTACGGTCACGACAGCGTTGGCCAGATCATCACCTTCGGCACGCTCAAGGCACGCGCCTCCGTCAAGGATGTCGCACGGGTATTGAGGATGCCGCCCAGTGAGGCAGACGCGATCACGAAACTGATTCCGTCGGGTCCTGCGTACTCGCTGTCGGTGGCGGAGGCGGCAGACAAGATCCCCGAGTTGCTGGAACTCAAGCGGAATAGCCCCAACGTCGCCCGCACGCTCGATCTGAGTCAGCGGATCGAAGGTCTTTCCCGCCACGCCTCAGTTCACGCGGCGGGCGTCGTCATCGCGCCGGGCCCCCTGGCCCAGTACGTACCCGTGTGCACCGGGCCGCAGCGTGGACTGGGCAACGGCGACGGCGAGAAGGAAGCCATCATCACGCAGTATGACATGAACGCGCTCGAAGCGGCGGGCATGCTCAAGATGGACTTTCTCGGCCTCAAGACGCTCACCGTCATCCACGACGCGCGCCGGATGATTCACGATCGTCACGGCGTCGATTTGGACGTCGACGCGCTAGACCTCAACGATTCGAAGACATACGAGATGTTGCGCGCCGGGCGGACCGCCGGCGTGTTCCAGTTCGAGTCCGCGCTCGGGACCGACCTACTCCATCAGCTCCGCGCCGACCGTTTCGACGATCTCGTTGCAACCAATGCCCTCGTCCGCCCCGGCCCACTCGATTCCGGAATGCATCTGCGATACATCCGCCGCAAACGTGGCGAGGAAGACGTATCGTACCCGCATCCCGCGCTCCGCGACGTGCTGCAGCCAACCTACGGGGTCATCCTCTATCAAGAGCAAGTGATGCGGATCGCCAACATCCTGGCGGGCTATTCGCTAGCGGAAGCGGACGTGTTGCGGAAGGCCGTAGGGAAGAAGAAGGCGGAACTGATCAAGGAAGAGCTCGACCGGTTTGTCGATCGGGCGGTCGAAGCCGGCCATGAACGGAAAGTCATCGAGAGCATCGCCGCCCAGATTGAGACATTTGGACGCTACGGGTTCAACAAATCACATAGCGTCGCCTATAGCATCATCTCGTTTCAAACGGCATGGCTGAAAACGCATTACCCAGCTGAGTTCATGGCCGCTCTGCTGTCTTCGGAGATCGGCTCCACCGACAAGGTCGTTGCGTACATCGCCGAGGCACGGGAACTGGGGCTCGAGGTGCTGCCTCCGTCGGTCAACGAGTCGGGTTGGAAGTTCACGGTGATCGGCGATCGACAGATCCGCTTTGGCTTGGGTGCGGTGAAGAACGTCGGACGAGGGGCCATCGAATCGATCATCGCCTGGCGGCAATCGGGTGGGCCGTACGAGTCCCTGCCCGACTTCAGCAACCGGGTCGACCTTCGCCTCTGCAACAAGCGAGTGATCGAGTCGTTGATTGCGGCTGGCGCAGTCGACGATTTGGACGGCCACCGAGCCCAGCTACTTGCCGGGCTCGATGCCGCGCTGGCGGAGGCACAACTGCAACAAGCGGAACGTGACGCTGGGCAGGTAACCTTGTTCGGCAATCTGGCCGACTCTGAACAGCCTACCGCCCGGTCGATCCTTCCCGAGATCCCGCCGTGGCCAGAAGCCGAGCGGCTTGCCAGAGAAAAGGCGGTGCTGGGTTTCTTCATCTCCGGCCACCCGCTGGACGGGTATCGGGAGGACGTTGCGCTGTTCAGCTCGCGGACGACGGCGACCCTCTGCTCGTGGAGCGAACACAAGGTGTCAGCCGTGGTCGTCGTCACGGCGGTCAACCGGAAGATCTCCCGGAAGACAGGCGCCGAATACGCCCGCCTCACCCTCGAAGATTTTCACGGCACGGCAGAGGCCATCGTCTTCCCCAACACATGGAGCAAGCTTTCCTCAGTGATCACCGCGGATGCCGTACTGTTGCTGACCGGAGGATACAGTCCGCGGGATCGGGGCGAAGACCGGGCACCGTTCATCGTCGAAGAGGCAGCCCTCCTGTCCGAGCTCAGAGCCAACGGCGCGGTGGGCGTACAAGTTGCGTGGATATCAGGAGGCGGACCACCTCCCGAGGTGGTACAGGGGATCGCCGCGCTCTGCGCTTCACATCCGGGTCCCGCCCCCCTGCTGATCGAGTGGAGTGACGGCAACGGCACCGTTGCCAGGCTGCGGGCACGCCGTCTGCGCGTCGCGCTCGACGACGAGTTTCTCGCACCACTGCGAGAGCTCACCGGACCAGACCTCGTGACCTTGGTCAAGGTGAGGTAATCGAAGCCGTGGCCGTTCCCGGACACCTCGATTTCGAAAAGCCCCTCGTGGAGCTTGAGAGTCAGATCACGCGGCTCAAGCGGCTGGCATCCGAGCGCGACCTGGATGTGGACCGGGAGATCGCGCCCCTCGAACGCAAGCTCGAAGATCTTCGTCAGGAGATCTTCCAAGATCTCACACCCATGCAGCGGGTCCTGGTCGCGCGGCACCCCAAGCGGCCGTACACGTTGGATTTCATCGAGGGAACCTTCACCGACTTCGTCGAACTCAAGGGCGACCGGCTCTACCGGGACGATCCGGCCATCGTCTGTGGCTGGGCCCGGCTGGGCGACACCCCGGTGATCCTGATCGGTCACCAGAAGGGCCGGAACACCAAGGAAAATCTCAAGCGCAATTTCGGCATGCCGCATCCTGAGGGGTACCGGAAGGCGCTCCGCCTCATGAAAATGGCTGAACGGTTCGGGGCGCCGGTGATCACACTCATCGACACTCCGGGCGCCTATCCGGGGTTGGGAGCCGAGGAACGTGGACAGGCGGAAGCGATTGCCCGGAACCTCGTAGAGATGGCCTCGCTCGAGACACCGATCATCGCTGCGGTGATCGGGGAAGGGGGGTCAGGAGGCGCCCTCGCCTTGGGGCACGCCGACCGTGTGCTGATGTTGGAGAACGCGATCTACTCCGTCATCTCCCCCGAGGGGTGTGCCGCCATCCTATGGAAGGACGCGGCACAAAAGGAACGGGCTGCGGAAGCCTTGCGGCTCACAGCCCGAGATCTGCACGGGTTCGGCCTGATCGACGAAATCGTCCCGGAGCCACCCGGCGGAGCTCACGCCGATCCGGAAAGCACACAGCAGGCGTTGGGCGAGGCGCTCAAGCGCCACTTGGCGGAACTCCGGAAGATCAAACCGGAGAAACTGGTCGACCTCCGCACGGAGAAGTTCTGGAAGATGGGACGGTTCTCTGAAAGCTGATACTGCGGAGCTCGTCGAAGTCCGGTTCAAAGGCAACCGACGAGAATTCTACTCCTGGAACAATACTGCACCGCTCAACCCCGGCGACTGGGTCGTGGTGGAAGTCGAGCGCGGCCTGGACCTGGGGCGGGTTTCCGCCGTGGGACCCACCGCACTCAAGAAGTGCGCCATCGGATGCGAAGGGTGCGAACCGAACACACCGCCGGAGCCAAAGGGCGCGGTCGTCCGCCACGCGTCTTCCAACGAGACCCGTGTGGGGGAAGAGCTCCGCAAGGCGGAGGACGACATACGGCGCACGGCCCGGACGCGGGTCGAGAAGCACTCACTCAACATGAAAGTGTCCGATGCCGAATGGCAATGGGACCGAAAGAAACTCACAGTCTATTTTACCGCCGAGAAACGCGTTGATTTCCGGGCCCTCGTTCGCGACCTGGCCGGGTTGTTTCGCACCCGCATCGAACTCAGGCAGATTGGCGCACGGGACGAGGCCAAGCGTCTGGAGGGAGTGGGAAGATGCGGCAGGGAATTCTGCTGCTCATCGTGGCTCCCCGAACTCCGGCCTGTGAGCTTGAGCCTCGCAAAGGACCAGCACCTCTCCCTCAATCCGACACAAATATCGGGGGGCTGTGGGCGCCTGCTCTGCTGTCTGCGGTACGAGCACGAGTTCTATGTCGCGAGTCGCAAGCGTTTCCCCAAGGAGGGGAAGACGGTCGAGACCTCTCGAGGGAACGAACGCGTTCAGGCAGTGGACATCTTCAGGGAGCGCGTGCTCCTACGCGGGGAGGACAACACGCTTCGTTCGGTCTTTCTTGCAGATCTGAAGGAGGAAGTGGCCGCCGCGGCGAAGCCAGTCACACCAACCAAGGACGTACCCCCTCCCTCATCGCTGGTGACATTCGAGGAGAGTTCGCCGACCGTGTCCGAGGAGAAGGCTGCCGAGGCGGTCACACCCTCTCGGCCCAAGAGACGTCGACGTCGACGCCGAGGTCGTCGCGGATCACGGCGAGACAGCGAGCGCGGCGATGGTGCCGAAACCGCCGGGAGGCAGGACGGCAACGCGCGGACCGATCCTCAGCCAAGCGATAATGCAGAAGGCAGCAGGGGGGAGGACCGCGGTGGGCAGTAAGTTCTACATCACGACCGCCATCGACTACTCAAACGGCGACCCACATCTCGGGCACGCATACGAGAAGATCGGCGCTGATTGTATCGCGCGCTACCGCAGGCTCCGAGGACAACGCGTGTACTTCGTCATCGGCATGGACGAACACGGCCAAAAGGTTGCGCAGTCGGCTGAAGCAGCGGGCGTTGAAACCCAGGACTGGGTCGACGACATCGCCTCCAGGTTCCAAACCGCCTGGACCGAGTTGTCCATCAGCTACACTGATCTCATTCGCACCACGGAAGAGCGACACCGCCGTTGCGTCGAGGAACTCATCAACCGCATCGATGACGAGCACTTCTTCGAAGGAACCTACGCGGGCTACTACTGCGTCGGGTGCGAAGCGTTCAAGCAGGAGCGGGAGCTCGTGGACGGACACTGCCCTCAACATCCCGCGAGGGAGATCAAGTGGGTAGAAGAGCCGAACTATTTCTTTCGGCAATCCGCATTCGCCCGGCAGCTCCTGGACCTGTACGACCGATCGCCGGACTTCCTCCGCCCGACATCGAAGATGAACGAAATCCGAAACGTCGTCTCCGACGGGCTCCAGGATATCTCGGTCAGTCGTCGCGTCCCGTGGGGCATCCCATGGCCTCACGACCCGACGCACACCGTGTATGTGTGGTTCGACGCCCTGCCCAACTATCTGACCGCCAGCGGATTCCCCGACTCGGGGTTCGAGGAGATGTGGCCCGCCGATCTCCACGTCATCGGGCCCGACATCGCACGGTTCCACGCGGCCCTCTGGCCGGCGATGCTCATGGCCGCCAGACTCCCCGTCCCGAAGGGCGTGTGGGCACATGGATGGATGACCTTCTCGGGATCCAGATTTTCCAAGAGTGAAGGCGTATCGGTCACATTGCGTGAAGCCATCGATCGGCACGGCCCGGACCCGCTTCGGTACTTCCTGCTCCGGCTAGTCGCGTCCTGGCAATGATCGAGCGATTTCACGACAGCACGGTCCCGGAGACCGGCGAGACGATGAGCCTGGACACCGAGGGGAGTGCGATCATCGAAGCGTACGCCAAAGCTATGGACCAACACCTGCTCCACATCGGTGGTCAGGAAGCCTGGCAGCTGGTGAGCCGCGCCAACGGGTTCGTTGAAGAATCCGCGCCGTGGAATCTCGCGAAGTCGGGGGAGCACGAGCGCCTCGCCGCCGTCCTGGCCGCACTGGCTCGCGCCGTGGCGCGGATAACCCTCATGGCCGCCCCTTTCATGCCCACCAAGACCCAGCAAGTGTGGAACGCGTTGGGATTGAGCGGCGCCGTCGCAGAAGCTCAGTGGAGCTTTTTGCAGCAGCCAAAGCTCGGCGGGGCCACGGTAACGAAAGGTGAGCCTGTCTTCCCAAAGATTTCCCGAAGCCGGCCCGCTGAAGCCCCTAAGGAAAATGTGATTTAGGCTGTTGACAGTGCCTTTCACCGCCCTCTATGTTGTCGCTGCCGGGCACCTGCTGAACCACTGCAACAGTGCCCGGCACCATTTTCTGTGCAGCATGGACCACAACCAGCCTTAGTCACGGACGAACGAGGCAATCGTTCATGTTTCAAGTACGCCGCTGGACGGTACTCGTCGTGCCCCATGGCTCGGGTACG
>JBDHFY010000031.1:0-20763 GCA_039590195.1 Gemmatimonadota bacterium
CCTCGCCAAAAAGCGTTCTCCACGTGCTCGATTCGGGGCCTTCCGCCGACCAGCGTGACCCCAACGACGTCGAATCGGTAGAGGTCTTCCGGCTTCCCGTACCGATCGATCCACGCGCTAGCCACCCGGGCAATCTCTCGGCGCTTCCCCCAGGTCACGGCTTCGAGCGGGCTCCCGAACGCGAGGCAGCGCCGAGTTTTCACTTCGACGAAGGCCACGACGCCGCTCCGCCTGGCAATGACATCGATCTCCAACCGGCCCATGCGAAAACGGTGTTCGAGGATTCGCCATCCTCGCGCCTCGAGGTAGGCTATGGCGAGCTTCTCACCGGCCGCCCCGCGCCGGTGTCGCGCATCCCTCCATGTGGCGGGATCGGATTTGATGGACATGGGGGACGATAACGGGGAAGGCGCGAAGGTGTGTTACCGAATTCACGCGCGCGATGGCCAGATAGATGCGGGAACAGGGAGGAGGGAGTGGGGGCGATGCATGCGTCGCCCCTACACGTCCCTCCTCCCTAGAAGTTCTAGCTCCTCCGAACCCACCAACACCTCCCGCGGCTTCGACCCGTCGGGCGGCCCGAGCACGCCGGCATCATGCAATTGGTCGATGATGCGGGCCGCGCGGCCGTAGCCGATGCGTAGCTTCCGTTGTAGCAGGGAGGTCGACCCCAACTGGTGTTGGATACAGGTCTGAGCGGCCTCTCTAAATAGTGGATCCCATTCGCCCGCATCCACGCCACGCCCATCGGGACCGACACCCTCCTCCCGGGCTTCCCGCGCCTGGACTTCGGCGAGGATGTCCTCTGTTTCGAGCTCGGGCGAGGCAACCCCCTCGCCCTCTCGCTCCGCTTCCAGACGCTCTCGCTGCTCGTTGTACCACTCGGTGACCTGCTCCGTTTCCTCAGTGGTAATGAACGCTCCCTGGACGCGAATGGGTTCGCTTTTGCCGGGCGGCAAGAAGAGCATGTCCCCGTTTCCGAGGAGCGCCTCGGCTCCGTTCTGATCGAGAATCGTCCGGCTGTCTACCTTGGACGCTACCCGGAAGGCAATGCGGCTTGGGAAGTTCGCCTTGATCAATCCCGTGATGACGTTCACGCTGGGACGCTGAGTGGAGAGTATCAAATGAATGCCGGTCGCCCTGGCCTTTTGTGCGAGCGTGGCGAGCGGCTTTTCCACCTCGCCTTGCACGGTCATCATCAGGTCTGCGAGCTCGTCGACGATCACGACGATGTACGGCAACGTCGATCCGGTGTACGGCACCACGGCCGGGGGCTTTTCGGCGTCCGGGTCCTGGCCGAGTTCGAGCTGCGGGCCCGGCGTGCCGCCGTCCGCGTCCGGATTGGGCATCACGACCTCTTTGCCGTCGCGGACCTTGCGGTTGAACTCGTGGAGGTTGCGCACGTTGTTCACGTGGAAGAGCTCGTAACGATCTTCCATGCGGTACATGGCCCATTTGAGCGCTTTGGCCGCATCCTTGTTGCTCGTGACCACGGGATGGATGAGATGCGGAAGGGCGTTGTAGGCTGTGAGTTCCACCATCTTGGGATCGATCATGAGCATGCTGAGCTCACGCTCTGTGTAGCGGTAGATCAGGCTCGTGATGAGCGTGTTGATGCAGACGGATTTCCCTGAACCGGTAGCGCCTGCGATTAGCAAATGCGGCATCTTGGTGAGGTCGGCGGCCGTCATTTCTCCCTCGAGGTCCCTGCCGAGGACTAGGGGAAGGCCGGGGCGCCGGGGATCCCACGTCGGCGATTCCAGGAGTTCTCGCAAGGTCACGATCCGCGCCGTCGGATTGGGGACCTCGACGCCGACGTAGGCCTTGCCGGGGATCGGTGCCACGATGCGGATGGACCTGGCCTCCATCTTGAGCGCGAGGTCATCTGCGAGCGACGCGATCCGACCGACTTTGACTCCCGCCGCCGGCGCCACCTCGAATTGCGTGACGACGGGACCGGTCGAGCGGTTCTTGCCGAGGGTAGCCTCGACGCGAAACGTCTTCAGGGTCTCGACCAATACTCGCCCCAGGCGATCCAATTCCGCCTCATCCTCGGCGGCATGCTCCTCCTCCGGCGGGGTGAGCAAGTTGACGGGAAAGGGCTCGATGGCCTCGTCGGTGATGAACGCCTGCTCGTCCATCCCCGAGTCCACTGCTGACGGACCATGCCGGAAGAACCGCCTGGTCCTGTCGAACACGCGACGGGTCTTCCCCTCATCCGCCGGAGCGATGAGGGTATCCGACGTCCGGCCACTGGTACCGAATTCGTCCGGTGCGGCTGAGCGCGCGGGGCGCGCGGGGCGCAGCCAAACCAGGTGTCGCAAGGGATGCCAGCCGATCGTATAGAGGGTCAGCGCCGACAGTGCCAGCAATCCCACGATCACGGCGCCTGCTGTGCCGACGAGATTCACCGTGGTGTCGACCAGCAGGGCCGGCACGATACCGATGAGTTGCTGGGCGAGAGTCCAAGCGTCGTGATTCGCGGGAAGGTCGAAGCCTCTGCCGATGCCGTGCGCAATGCCGATCAAGACGGGAAGGAGAATGACGAGGCCGCCAAGCAGAATCGCGGTGCGCCGAAGATCGACGATCTTCAGGCGCCCCAACCCCTCCAGTCCGACGGCCACCAGCAACAGCGGAAGCAATCCGGCGCCTAGCCCGAAATAGGTCCAGAGCGAGCCGCCCAACGCTCTGCCGAACGGACCGGTTATTGAGAGGGGACCGAGAGAAAGACCGATGAAAATAGCGGCCGCCAGGCCGAGCAGGCCGAGCAACTCCCGGCGACGGCTGGTCGCTACCGGCATAGTACGGATCCTACGCGCTGCAACCTCCGCAATTCCTCATCCGGACATCTGCATGAGTTCGGGGTGTCTTTCCAAGAACTTGGTGTCGACCCGTCCCGCCACGAAATCGGGATGGTGCGTCACCCTTTTCAGGAAAGGGATTGTGGTGGTGATGCCCTCAACGATGAACGAATCAAGGGCTTGGCTCATGCGTGCCAGAGCCTCCTCACGGTTCGTGCCGTTGACGATAACCTTGGCGATCAGCGAATCGTAATAGGGCGGGACGGTGTATCCGGCATAGATATGCGTGTCGACACGGACCCCGGGCCCGCCTGGTGGATGGAACGTGGCGATGGTGCCCGGGCAGGGCTGGAAGTTCCGTGCTGG
This sequence comes from Gemmatimonadota bacterium, assembly GCA_039590195.1. Classification (GTDB taxonomy): domain Bacteria; phylum Gemmatimonadota; class Gemmatimonadetes; order Gemmatimonadales; family GWC2-71-9; genus JBDHDY01. Next base: position 3,168 of record JBDHFY010000031.1, read on the forward strand.
GTCTTCGGCGTTCACACGACACTCGATCGAGTGCCCCCGAAGCTGACCGCCGTTGAGTCGCAGGCTCAGCTTGTTGCCACCGGCAACCCGGATCTGCTCCTTCACGAGATCGAAGTTCGTGCTCATCTCCGTCACGGGGTGCTCGACCTGAATGCGGGTGTTCATCTCCATGAAGTAGAAGCTGCCATCCGCATCCAACAGAAATTCCACGGTACCGGCCCCGACGTAGCTGATGTTCTTCGCGAGCTTCACGGCCGCCTCACCCATCATCTCCCGCGTTTCCGGATCCAGACCGGGGCTGGGCGCCTCCTCGATGAGCTTCTGGTGCCGGCGTTGCACTGAGCAGTCGCGCTCAAAGAGGTGCATGACCTCTCCGGCCTTGTCTCCCATCACCTGGATTTCGACGTGCCGTGGGCACGCCAGATACTTCTCGACGTACACCTCATCGTTCCCGAAAGCGGCGAGCGCTTCGCTTCGAGCCAACTGAAACGCCTGCCGGAACGCATCGGGGTCTTCAGCCACACGCATTCCCTTCCCTCCACCCCCCGCCGCCGCCTTGACGATCACCGGGAATCCGATGGTCTGAGCGCGTTCGAGCACTTGCTCCACATCAGCGACGGGTCCGTCCGATCCCGGAACGACCGCCACGTTCAGATCGATGGCGAGTTTCCGCGCCGCCGCCTTATCGCCCATCAACCTGATCTGTTCCGCCGTGGGCCCGATGAACGTGATGTTCGACGCAGCACACGTCTCGGCGAATTCGGCGCTCTCGGCCAGGAAGCCGTAGCCCGGATGAATGGCGTCGGCGCCGGTGATCTCAGCGGCGGCGATGATCCCGGGGATGTGCAGGTAGGACAGGCGACCCGGCGGAGGGCCGATGCAGACATCATCGTCAGCAAAGCGTACGTGCAGCGACTCTCGATCCGCCTCGCTATAGACGGCCACCGTGGCAAGGCCCAGTTCACGGCAAGCACGGATGACCCGCAGGGCAATCTCCCCGCGGTTGGCCACCAATACCTTGTTGAACATCGCTTATCCCCGGAGCCCGCCCGGCACTTCGTCGCCTCCCATCTGGTCCACGAAGGTGCGATCGGAGGTGCCCTCGATGCCGCTCACGCGCAGCGCAAACTCGCTCGGGTTCGACGAAAAGAAGAGAGCATTGTCGTAGCTGATCGTTCCGGCTCGGTAGTATTCCATCAAGGATTGGTCGAACGACTGCATGCCGTACTGCGTGGTGCCATCCTTGATCAACGACGGAATGTCCAGGGCCTTTTCAGCGTCGCGGATATGATCTTTGACCGCGGCGGTATTGATGAGGACCTCGCAGGCCGGGACACGGTTCTCGCCCTCGGCCGTTGGCACGAGGCGCAGCGAAATCACCGCTGCGAGCGCCGTGGCCAGCAGGCCTCGCACCGTTTCTTGTTCGTGCGGCTCGAAGAACGAGATGATGCGGTTGATCGTCTGCGTGGCGTCGGTGGTGTGCAGCGTGGAAAAGACAAGGTGGCCCGTGTCGGCCGCCTTCATCGCGGTGTCGAGCGTAGTGCGATCACGAATCTCACCGATCAAGATCACATCCGGATCCTGACGCAGCAGATGCCGTAACGCCATCTCGAACGACAATGTGTCGCTCCCAACCTCCCGCTGTGAGATGTTCGACTCTCCGTCCCGGTGCAAGAACTCGATGGGGTCCTCAACCGTGATGATATTGCACCGCCTGTGCCTATTGATGTGGTTGACCAACCCGGCCAGGCAGGTCGACTTTCCGGAGCCAGTGATACCGGTGACCAGCACCAATCCCCGGGGCTTGAGCGCGATCTCCTCGAGGACTGGGGGCAGGTTGAGCTCCTCGATCGTCTTGACCTCGTACGGGATCGATCGGAACACGAACGCGAGGGTGCCGCGCTGCTGGTACACATTGGTACGGAACCGGCCAACGCCCGGCACGCCGATGGCGAAGTCGGCCTCCTTCAACTCGGCAAATTCCTTGACCTGCCGCGACGTCATGATCTGTTCCGCCAGACCCTTGAGACTGTCTGGCGTCAACGGATCCTGCTTCAGCGCCAGTAGCTCACCGGCGACACGGATGGTAGGCGGCTGCCCCACCTTGAGGTGCAGGTCAGACCCATTCCTCGTGACCATCTCCGTGATTGCCTTCTTGAAATCAAACGTCCCTTTTCTTGCTTCAGCCATGAGGATCCACCCTGAAGAGCACTTGACCGAATTCTACGGGCTGGGCGTCCTCGACCAGCCGCTCCACAATGACACCGGAAACTTCCGAGTCCAGTGGATTCATTATTTTCATCGCTTCGATGATACACAATGTCTGTCCGGAACTAATCCGGCTCCCTGGTCGCACGTACGGTTCTGCCCCCGGTTCCGGCTGGGCATAAAACGTACCGACCATCGGCGATTCTATCTCGATGAGGTTCCGCTCCACGGCAGGCTCTGCCGCAGCTCGTCCTTCCGCCGACACCGCCTGTTCCGACATCGGCAGCGCAGCCGCGGGGGGCGCGGGGTTGTGACCCGCGTGCGGGGAAACATGATAGGTGACCGGGCCTCCAGCCGCTCCGGCACCGCTTTTCGAGATCCGAATCGACGTACCGCGCTTCTGAATCTCTATGGTATCCGCAGTAGAACGTTCGAGAATCTGAAGTAGCTTCTCGATATATTCGAGATCAATCATACGCGTGTAAGATATTTGTCTTCCCGCCGGTCCACCCGGACCACATCGCCTCGTTCAACAAACAACGGTACCTGAATCACGGCGCCCGTCTCCAATTTTGCCGGCTTGGTGCCGCCCGACGCCGTATCACCACGGACCCCGGGCTCCGTCTCAACCACCTCGAGCTCAACGAAGAACGGCAACTCAATCATGATGACACGTCCATCGTGGACGAAGCCCTGACACTCCATCTCTTCCTTCAGGTACTTCAGCTGGTCTTCTCCAATCAGCTCGGCATTGATCGGAATATCCTCGTACGTCTCCAAATCCATTACGTGATAGAGATGCCCGTCAAGGTAAGAGTATTGCACGGGCCGACGCTCGAGACGTACCTCGTTCACCCGCTCGCCCGCGTTCCACGTCTTGTCGGTGACTGCGCCACTCAACACGTTCTTTAACTTGCTCCGCACGAACGCCCCCCCCTTACCGGGCTTCACGTGCTGGAAGTAGACGATCTGAAATAGCTGCCCGTCAATCTCGAGCACCAGTCCATTTCGAAAATCCGCCGTCGTTGCCATGGTCCTCTAGGTCAACTCTCGAAGCTCCGTGGCGCCGTCCGAGAGCAGCGCCGCACCCTCCGACGTGACGTGCACGTCGTCCTCAATCCGCACTCCCCCCCAACCGGGGAGGTAGACACCCGGCTCGATCGTCACCACGGCTCCGTCCGGAAGCGCCTCTTCGTTGTGCCGGCTGAGGCTCGGCCCTTCGTGCACCTCCAATCCCAAACCGTGGCCCAGGGAATGCCCAAACGCGTCGCCAAAACCGCGCTCCTCGATCACCGATCGCGCCAGCGCGTCGCCTTCGCGGCCGGTTACCCCGGCGCGCAGGTGTTCCAGGGCCCGCCGCTGCGCTTCCTGGACCAGCGCATACACCATGCGCTGCCGCTCATCAGCCACCCGACCCACCACGACCGTGCGTGTAATGTCGGCGCAGTATCCATCGACCCGGGCACCAAAGTCAAGCAGGAGCCAGCCTCCGGCCTCGATCGCCCGGTCAGTCGTTCCCGCATGAGGCAAAGCACTGCGGGGCCCAGACGCTACGATCGTGGGAAAGGGATGCCACTCACTGCCCCGGATCCGCAGCTCGGTCTCCAACACCGCCGCCACATCCCTCTCACGCTGGCCCACACGGATACCGGTGCTCAACGTCGCCTCGAACGCCTCTCCCGCCAGCTCCGCGGCGGCCCGAATCGCCGTCACTTCCTGCGGATCTTTCGAGGCTCGCAGCCGCTCCACCAGATCCGTTTCCGACCTGAGCTCAAACCGCCGCTCGGCACTCTCGGCGAGCCGGCCGGCCTCCAGCACGGTGACGACCTGACCCTCGTACCCCACCACTTCCACGTCCGCATACTCCTCCAACACCTTGCCCACCCGATCCCACAAGGAGTTCTGGACGATCTCAACGCGGGCAGACCCGGCAACCTCTGCCTCAGCCTGCTCTCGATAGCGGAAATCCGAGAAGAGGACGACGCCGCCCCGCACGACGAGGGCGACGCCTGCAGACCCAGTAAAACCCGTCAGATAGCGGATGTTCGGGATGTGGCTCACCAGGAGGGCGTCGAGGTTTCGCTCCCCCATGGCCTCCTCAAGTCGCGCACGTCGGGCCGCCACGTGTTCAGACGTCACGGCGTCTGAGATACGATACCAGCGCGTCAAAGGCCAAAAGGTACCCCGATGCCCCAAACCCCGCGATCACCCCGATCGCCAAATCTGCGAGCAGTGATCGGCGCCGCTCCGGCTCCCGGGCAAAGATGTTGGACAGGTGGACCTCCACAAAGGGAACCTGCACCGCGAGGAATGCATCCCGAATGGCAAACGACGTATGCGTGAACGCCGCCGCATTCACCAGGGCTCCATCGGCGACACCGGCGAGGCCCTGGATGAGCTCGACAAACTCACCCTCACTGTTGGTCTGATGCCAATCGACCTCCAACCCGACCTCGTCAGCCCGCGAGCGCACCGCGCCTTCGAGGTCCTCGATGCTCTCCGTCCCGTACACGTGGGGTTCTCGGGTGCCGAGGAGATTGAGGTTCGGTCCGTTGAGGACGGCGATTCGCACCCGACGAGCGTCTAGGACTTCAGACCTTCGAGCCAGGTCTTGAAGTCGTCGCCACCGCCGCGCTTCTCGGGCTCGTCCGGTCCGGGGGATTCGGGGGATTGCTGGATGCCGGGGGCCTCGCCACCGAAGAACTCGTCAAAGGAGATCCCCCCCTCCTTAGCCGGCCCGGTTGGAGGTGGCTCCGCTGGCGGCTCGGGAGCGGACCCTGGTGACGATGGAGCCTCACCAAATACCGCCTCGAGGGACGTGGGTGCCTCCTGGGGCTCCTCGGCCGGCGGAGGTGTGCTGGCGGTCCCGTCAGCCCCCGGCGGGCGGGAGGCGAGCACCTCAGCCAGGAATGCCCGGGCCGGCGTGCCACCTGTCTCTGTCGCCGCGTACCGGCGCTGGGGGGGCGGGGGGGGGCCCTCCTGCGGGGCCGGCGCCACCTGCGCCTCCGGGGTCGACACCACCTGCACCTCCGGGGCCGGCGCCACCTGCACCTCCGGGGTCGACACCACCTGCACCTCCGGGGCCGGCGCCACCTGCACCTCCGGGGCTGACGCCACCTGCACCTCCGGGGTCGGCATGACCTGGGCCTCGAGCTCCGCCAGGCGGGCAGCAAGACCATCGTCGCCCGGCCGCGCTTCCACCAGCTTGCGGTAGACCTCTACGGCGTTGTCCAAAAGGCCCTGTTTGGCATAGACCTCAGCCATTGTCTCTGTGACCACAGGTTCGGGTTCGGGGGGCTCCGAGACGCCATCCGGCTCCTGAGCGACCGTGCTGTCCGGTTCGATCCACACGGGCTCGTCGGACGTCGGGTCCTCAGATGGCGGGGTCGCTGCCACCGCCTCGTCGCCCCCATGTACGGCACCGGCTGCAGGCATTTCGGACAGAGCCGACGTCTCGAGCTCCTCCGGAAGGATCAGTGGCGGGCCCTCCGAAGCAGGACCGTCGGTCGCCGGCGCCTCGACCGCAGAGGCGACCGTTGCCTCGGCCGGCTGCGGGGGCTCGGCACCTGGGTCCAGCACTGACGGGTCCAGGCCTCCGCCGACCCCTCCATCCGGCATGGCGGCACTCCCCCTCGGTGGCTCAGGAGGTCCTTCGGGCACCGAAGCCGCAGGCTCCGGACCGGGAAGTGCGTCTTCGGCAGCGCGCTCCAGTTGCACCGGCTCCAACTCGACCGTGGGAGTCACCGAGTCGGCGGCTCCAGGAAGGGGAAGATCCGGCAGCTCGTTGAGCTCGAGCTCGAACCCGTCCAAGGTGACCGGCTCGGCTTCCACCGTGGGGATGCTCCCCCCGTTCGATGTGGGCGCGTGGGACTCGAGCGGCGTCGAGAGATCCACCGACGATGGGTCCAGCTCAACGGTCGCGGGTTGCTCGGGCGAGGCTGCTTCGGGAACCGCGGGGGTCTCCGGCACTGAGGCCGCAGTCTCGACCGGAGCGATGTCTCCGCCGACCTCGGCGGGAGCGGGCTCGACCACGGGCTCGAGGGGAACCGTAATGGCTTCCTCGACCACGGTGGTTTCGAGCGTGGCCTCGGGGGCGGGGGCAGCCGCGGGTGGCTCGCTTTCGCCATCGTTTTGGTCGCTCAGTGTCCTCATGGCGGGAGAGACAACCGTGGGGGCGGTGTCCCACGTCGGCCCCTCCGCCGTAGCGGGCTCCGCGTCCTGAGACGGCGCCGCAGCCGCTGGGGCAGCCTCCGATGCACCGCTCTCGTCGGAGAAGCGGGTAAGCGCGGCTTGGGCGTCGTCGTTGGTGGGGTCCACTTCGAGAAGGCGGCCAAACCAGCGTTGCGCTCCCTCCACACTCCCCAAGCGTTCCGCAATCCCGCCGAGCTCCTTGAGCGCGATGATGTTCTCAGCATCGAGCCCGAGAACTTGCTCGAACACCTTGCCCGCCTCGCTGTCGTTTTGCTCGTCGACGAGACAGCGGCCCAGCACGATGTGTCCGCTCACATAGTTGGGGCGCTCGGCGAGGCCCTTGCGCACAATATCCCTCGCAAGATCGAACGCCCCCTGCTTGCGATACGCCTCAGCAAGCGCCGCGAACCATTGAGTCGGATTCTCGTCGTAGCGTCGCTGGAGTTTTTCGATCTCGGATTGCTGGGCCATGGCGGGCCTATTGTCCCTCGCGAATCTCGAAATAACGGCGTTTTCGGGAAGCATGTCAACACATTTGCGGTGCGCTCGGGTTGAGTTTCCCCGTTGTCATCCTTAGACTTAGCGCTTCATGGAACGGTGAGAAGCCGTCGGAAACGCCCGAACGAGTGTGTTGGCTTATGATGCGGACGATGCGCGCAAGCGCCAAGTGGATCATGCTGTTTCTGGCCGTCGCCTTCGTGGGCTGGATGGTCTTCGACGTGGGAATGGACGTCGGAGGTCGGACCGGCACTACGACGAGCGATGCGGTCGCGCGAGTGAATGGGGCGAAAATCGACCTGCAGACGTACTACAACGCGGTCCGCCTGGCTCAAGATCAGCAACGCGAGCAGTTCGGCTTCGTCCCGGTCACGCTCGAGCAGCAGCGGGCTCTCGACGATGCCGTTCTCGAGAATCTCATTCAGGAAATCCTTCTCGCTCAGGAGTTCCGGAAACGTGGCATTCGCGTAACCGATGCGGAGGTCATCGAGCGAGCTCGCACATCGCCACCTCCCGAGCTCATGAGCGTGCCGAACTTCCAAACCGACGGCCAGTTCGACTTCTCGAAATACCAACGCTACATCGCATCCAACGCCGATCCCAATTTGCTGTTGTCCCTCGAGGCGCGGTACCGCGAGGAGATCCCCCGAGACAAGCTCTTCAATCAACTCACGTCGGACGTCTACGTCTCGACCGCCGAGCTGTGGCGGATGTATCGTGACGTCAATGATTCGGTGTCGGTGCGCGTGATGCGACTGTTGCCGGACGACGTCCCGCTCGACTCGCAGGCCGTCGTAACTGATGAAGACGCGATGGAGTATTATCGGGAACACCAGGAGGACTTCAGGCGCCCGGCGGTGGCGTTCACGAGCTATGTGTCCGTCTCGCGCAGGACCGACGCCAGCGACAGCGCCGCCGCCCTGGACCGGGCGACGGCCGTCAAGCGTGAGCTCGATGACGGCACCGATTTCGCCGCGCTCGCCATGCGCGAGTCGGCCGATTCGGCGAGCCGGGAGAACGGGGGCGACCTGGGCATGACGCCACGCGGCCAGTTCATCGCGGAATTCGAGACCGCCGCGCTCGCCCTCCGTCCGGACCAGATCTCGGATCCGGTCCTCTCCGCATTCGGTTATCACATCATCAAGCTGGAGTCGAAGAGCCGCGACAGTCTCCACGCCCACCACATCTTGATCCCGATGGAACTGGCCGGCGACCACCTGGATCGCGTGGACCGTCGGGCGGACTCCCTCGATATGTACATCGCGGAACAATCGGACCCGACCCAGCTGGACCAGTGGGCAGCAGATCTGAGGCTACCGGTTTACACGGGACAGCCGCTGGTCCAGGGAGGTCAGATGTTCCTGGAGGGCAACGTCGTTCCGGATGTCAGCATCTGGGCGTTCGAGGCTCTGGAAGGGGAGACGTCTCACGTGGTCGAGGCGCCGTGGGCGTATTACGTCTTCCGCGTCGACAGCCTCCGGCCCGAAGGGGTACCGGCCTTCGAAGAAGTTCAGGCCACCGTGCGCCGTGCGGCCACCGAGGCCAAGAGAAGAGCAGCGGCGCGGGAAGTGGCTGAACAGATTGCGGCCAAGCTAAGGGCGGGTCAGCACATCATGGAGACCGCCCTGGAATACGAGCTAAACGCGTCCACGTCCGGACCCATGACCAGGGTCAATCCGGCGCCGGAGATGCGAGATTTGCCGGAAGTCCTGGGCACGGCATTCGGTCTGGGTGTCGGGCAAGCGAGTGGCCCAATCGAAACGGATCGCGGGATTTACTTTGTCGAGCCGGTGTCGAAGCAGCTTTCGGACAGCTCGGCGTTCATCGTTCAGCTCGCCTCCCAACGGTTTCAGGCCATGCAGACGGCTCAGCAGGAGCGCCTCCGGCAATACCTGTTGTCCATCAGAAATGACGCGGACGTCGTCGATCGCCGCCGCGAGCTCGAGCGTCTGCAGCGGGAACTGGAAGAACTGGCAGAGCGGTCACCCCTCAATCCGTTGGGGTTTTAGGGGCGGCCAGCCTCTTTATCTGACCCCGGGTGCAAACCCGATGTTGCAGCCCAAAGAACCCCAACTCCGATCAAACTGACCCCGGGCGGTAGCCCGGGGGACTCGGAGAGCTAGCACCGGCTACAGCATCTCACCGTGGATTGAACGCAAGCCTAGCTAGGAGGGTACGGCTGACCCCAGGCACGAAGGCCTGGGGTTGGCCCCCTCACGGCTGGCAGCTGGCGGCCGGCAGCGTGCGGGGGGCTGCGGGGCTCCTACTCGCTCAACTTCTTCGGGTCACCTGACCCCGTCACGGGCGCGTCGAGGTGACGCGGGGGCGGAGCCGCGTCCTGTTCGGCGCTCTCAATGGTGTCTTTTACCTCAGTGATGTTCTTCTTGAACTCTCGGATGCCCTTTCCCATGGCAGCACCCATTTCGGGAAGCCGTTTCGCTCCGAAAACAAGCAACACCACGAGCAGAATGAGGAGCATCTCCCACGGGCCTACGTTGAAGGGCATGTGAGTCTCCCTAGAAAAGCGACCGTGCTACGAGGTAGGCGACGACGACGCCTACCAGGGCCAGGAGCGACACCTGAATGCCGATCGGGCCCAATGTCAGGTTCATTATCAACAAATTTAAATGGATTGGCCCGATTGCGGGGGTCACAGTCCAGGTGAAAAACTCCTTCGCGGGCCCCTGCGGGAGAAACCGGTCCAGCAGTGCCGAGAGAAAGCCGCCGAGCACGAACCCGATGGCCAACACCGACACGTAGAAGGCCGGCCGCCGTGGGCCGATGGCCATGGATCAGCTCCGCCTTTCGACTGCATAGGCCAGGCAGTCCCGCAGTCCTTCACGGGCTGGACTTTCAGGGAGTTGTCGCAGCTCCGCCTCGGCCTCGAGAGCCAGCTCGTGCGCCCTGGCGCGCGCCTGAGTGACGCCCTGCCGTCGTTCCACAACCGCCACCAGCTCTGCGACCAGATCGTCGGACGGGGCCGGATCCGCCATGAGTCTCTCCACGAGGCCTCGCTCCCCTGATGTCATGTTGGGAAGGGCCGCGATGAGGGGAAGCGTGATCTTGTGTTCTCGAAGATCGATGCCCGATGATTTGCCGGTGACGGATTCCGTCTCGGTGTAGTCGAGCACGTCGTCGGTGATCTGAAATGCCATGCCGAGCAACATTCCGTAGCGTCGAAACGCCTCCCGCGTTTCCGCCGGCGCATGAAGCGCGCCGAGGTCACACGCGCCTGAGACGAGGGAAGCGGTCTTTGATCGAATCAGCTGATCGTAGTCTTCCTCGGTGTAGTCGAGGATATCGTGGGCCTGCAGTTCCCTCATTTCGCCCACGGTCATCTCGTTCGTCACGCGGCTCATGACCCGGAGCGGCCCTGGGTCATCGATCTTCACGAGCTCCACGATGGCCCGAGAATACAGATAATCCCCCATGATGACCGCAACCTGATGACTGAACACGGCATTGATCGTGGGCTGACCGCGCCGCAAAACCGAGTGATCAACCGAGTCGTCGTGGACAAGGGTGGCAAGGTGGATGAGTTCGGTCACTGCCGCGAGGGTGATCGTGCGGGAATCGATACTGCCCGTGGCCTTGGCGCAAAGCAACATCAAGGTGGGCCGAAACATCTTCCCCTTCATACGGAGGAGATGCTCGTTGACTTCGGTGATGAGGGGAAAATCCGACGCGATGATGCGACCGAGTTCCGCCAGCACCGAGTCGAGCTCGGCGCGCATCGGTTGCTGGATCGCCTGGAGGTCGATTGGGGCAAGTTGGGAGCGCACGAGCTAACGTCCAGCCTTCGCTAGGCTGTTGACCCGATCCGTGACATCTCTGAAGTTGATATCCACCGCAAACACCCGCTGGTACCAGTTGAGGGCCTCGGCCGAACGGGATTGGGCCTCCTCGCACCGACCGAGTCGGTACAGCAGGCCGATCTTCTCCTCGTCTCCTCCGGGATCGGTGTCGACGGCTCGACGCAGCACGGTCGCGGCCACCTCGTACTGATCTTTGTCAAAAAAACACGTCCCAAGAGCTTCGGCAGCCTGGAGTCGGGCGTCGGGGCTGCGAAGGGCCTTTTGGAACTCCGAGATGGCTTCGTCGAGGAGTCCCATCTCCTTGAAGGCCACACCAAGATCGTAGTGCGCTTGTGCGTCTTCTTCGTCGATGTTGGCCTCGATGCCCCGTTTGAACTGCGTGAGCATTTCGTCAAAGTCACGCTTTTCGTCCCCGGTCCGCACCTCCTTGCGAACACGCATCCGCGTATCTTTCTCGGACTCATCACCCAGGATGAACTCACCGAGATCGACGAAATCGCCCTGCGGAGGCACGTCGCGAGCCCCGGTGACCGGTTCGGCCTCGCGCTCGAAGGTCTCCGGAATGTCTTCGTCTGGCGCAATGGTCGCCAACGCCTCGCGAGCGCTCAGGTTCTGCGGGTCGTGCTCGAGCACCCGCTCGTACACGATCCGCGCGCGGTCGAGTCCGCCCGACCGGAACAGCGCATGCGCCAACTCGAGATACGCCTCGACCATCTGCGATCTCTCTCCCATGCGAACTGCATACTCGACCCGCTTCTGATGGTGATTGACACTGTTGGGATCGAGCCGCAGAATTTCCGTCGCCACCGCATGAGCGTGAGCCCAGTCGTCCAGCGATTCGAAGCCCGAGAGCGCCGAATCAAGCTCCTCCACGCCGCGCTCGCGCTCTCCCGATTCTACGAGAGCCTCGGCGTACGTTCTTCGGCGAGCTGGATCGTTCGGATCCTCCAGTACCAACTCCTCCAACTCTTCGACGCTGGGAAGCGCTTCCGGCTCAGATCGAATGATCTCCAGCAGCTCTGGTTCGCCGAGCTCGATCCCGATCTCCGGTGTCTCTTCCTCAACCTCCGAGGTCTCATCTGTCTCTTCCTCAACCTCCGAGGTCTCATCTTGCGTGATGAACTGCACGTCGCTTTCCGGAGCCACGTCGTCAAAGCCGTGAAGATCGAGGTCCGGAACTTCCAGGTCCGGTAGGTCCGTGCTGGACACCGGTGCTTCGGAGTCGACTTCTGGTTCAAGAGCATCCCGTGAAACCTCGAGCACCAGCAGCTCATCCCCGGCGTCTTCGGTATCCTCTATGGCGGTGATCGGCTCCTCGGAGATCTCGAAGTCCAATCCATCGCTCGAGACGGGTTCCTCGGGGAGCTCGATACTGGGGATCTCATCGCTCGAAACAGGTTCTTCGGGAAACTCCAAACCGGGAATGTCCACGGTTGAGACCGGTTCTTCGGGAAACTCCAAACCGGGAATGTCCTCGGTTGAGACCGGTTCTTTGGGAAACTCCAAACCGGGAATGTCCTCGGTTGACAGAGGCTCCTCGGGGACCTCCAAACCGGGAATACCTTCGCTCGAGACCGGTTCCTCGGGCAACTCGAAGGCTGGGATCTCGTCGCTCGAGACCGGTTCCTCGGGCAACTCGAAGGCTGGGATCTCGTCGCTCGGAGCCGGCTCCAAGTCACTCGACGTTTCGTCTGTATCAAGGGCCGCCGTCGGTTCGAGCGTCAACCCACCGGTGTCGACGTCGGACGACTCATCGTCGGTGTCCATATGGAACGAGTCAGTACTCGATGCCAAACCCTCCAGCATCGACACGTCCGAGTCATCGGACTGGGCTGTGTGCTCGATTTCCAAGCGAAAATCCGCCGACTCCTCCTGCTCTTCCTCATCCGTTTCAAGAACGACGGTTTCGTCGTCCGTTTCCGTAGTCTGTATTTCGAGTCGTGCCACTTCTGGCTCGGGCTCGGCTTCCTCGACGGCGGGCTTTTCCGTTGGCGGTTCTTCAACGGCCTGGGCCGTGGGAGGCTCGGTCGGTGCGGAAGGCTCATCCTCCAGGTCGATGAAGACGAGCTCGTTCGATCTGGGACGTCTCCCAGCTTTGGCTTTGTTTGTCGCTGAGTCCCCATCCTCTGCCACCTTGGGCCGGGAATAAAGCTTGGCCAACTGCTCCTTCGCTTCGTCGTCCCGGGCGGCGGCCTTGAGCTGCTCCGCCAGCATGAGCCGGATCTCTTCGTTGTCCGGCGACATGTCCGCAAATCGCTTCAGCGCCGAGAACGCCTCATTCATCTTCCCCGCTCTGGACATCCGTTCGGCGTATTCGACGAAATTTTGCTTGGCCTGGGCAACAAAGCCCCGCTGAGCCAGTAGTTGTGCCAGTATGAGGTAGACGTGCGTTCGCCCCGGCGCGTTTCGCAGGATCTTGTTGCACAGCGCGATGGCGTTGTTTGCGAATCCCGAATCGGCGTACCGGTTCGCCGCGCGCTCGTACATCTCGACCGCCGCATTGACGTCGCCGAGCTTCAGGTAGAGGTCGCCCGCTTTGTTGTAGAGTCCGAGCTCCTCGTCCATCTGGGGCGTACCCTCGAGACCATTGATGATCTCGAGCAGCGTCCCAACCGCCTTCGCGGGCTGGTCCTTGGCCTCGAACTTACGTGCCTTTTCTTTGAGCTTGTCGATGTTCAGGGCTTACCTCGACGGATCCCTCAGGTGGCTCAAATCGCGGAACTTAGCGAAGTAAAAGAATTTACGGACCCCAGTCGTGGGTGACAAGCGGCTCCATTCACCCACACCTGAGAGACGAGATTGCCCCCGTACCAATAGGGGATCTCGCGCCAATCCCGCACTGACGCCACGACAAGATCGGCCCGGAACCCGGCGTTGATCTGCCCGACGCGGTGGGCCTCACCGATGGCGGCGGCAGCGTTAACTGTGATCCCGATCACCGCCTCGGCGGGTAACAAGCCGAGTTGCGAAACACCCAGCATCGCCATGAGTGGAAGACTCATCCCGGGCGAACTCCCGGGGTTGAAGTCGGACGCCAGTGCCACCGCCGCCCCCGCATCGACGAGCCGGCGCCCCGGAGCGTGGTCCTTGCGGCCCAGAAAGAGCATGGTGCCCGGCAGCAGCACTGCGACGGTCTCGCTGCCCGCCAGGGCTTCGATCCCCGCATCGGAGATCGCCGCAAGATGATCTGCGCTCACCGCCCCGATATCCGCGGCTAACTCAGCTCCACTCGAACCATCCAGCTCGTCCGCATGAATCTTGAGTTCCATTCCGTGCGCCTTAGCGGCGTTCAAAACGCGACGAGACTGTTCGGGCGTGAAAACACCCGGCTCACAAAACACATCGCAGAAACGTGCCAGCTTTCTATCCCTCACCACCGGCAACATCTCCCTCGTTACGAGGTCGACATAATCGTCCGGCCGATCACGGTACTCGGGCGGCACCTCATGGGCTCCGAGGAAGGTCGGGACTACGTTCGGTCCCCCACTGCCGATGGAGTGAATGACTTCGAGTTGCTTGAGCTCGGCTTCCAGAGACAAGCCGTAGCCCGATTTGACCTCGACGGTCGTCGTCCCTAGCGCCAAGAGGTGCTGCAATCGGGCCCGGGTAAGCTCGGTCAACTCCTCGGCACTCCGCCCGCGCACATCCCGCACCGACTGGAGAATGCCGCCCCCCGCGGCGGCGATCTCTTTGTAACCGATACCCCTGGCCCGGCGTTCGTGGTCCTCGAGGCGTGCAGCGCCGAAGACAGCATGCGTGTGGGAATCGACGAATCCCGGAAACAGCACGCCGTCGACCTCCTCGACCTCCGCCTGGGGATATGCGCTTCTGATCTCCCTTTCGGGCCCCAACGCCGCGATCGATCCGTCATCATCAATCGCCACGGCGGCGTCGGTGAGCACCTCGAGATCAGCCATCTCCACACCCCGGCGCGCTCGCGCCGGACCCCGGCACGTGACGACCTGGGACGCTCCGAGCAGTACGGTGGTCAGTCTCCCACCTCCATCATCGGAATGTCGAGGCCGTGTTGTCTTGCGGTCTCGATCGCCTCGGGATAGCCGGCATCGGCGTGGCGTGCAACGCCGATGCCGGGGTCGTTCGTCAAGACGCGTTTCAGGCGCTCGGCTGCGGCGGGGGTGCCGTCTGCCACGATCACCTGGCCCGCATGTAGCGCGTTGCCGATTCCCACCCCACCCCCGTGATGGAACGAAACCCACGATGCTCCGGAGGCCGTATTCAGCAACGCGTTCAACACCGGCCAATCCGCAATGGCATCCGAACCGTCACGCATACCCTCGGTCTCCCGAAATGGCGAGGCGACAGAGCCCGTGTCGAGGTGATCCCGACCGATCACTATCGGCGCGCTCACTTCGCCTCGCGCCACTAGATCGTTTAGGGCGAGACCGAACTTGGCCCGCTCCCCCAGACCCAGCCAGCATATCCGCGCGGGGAGTCCCTGAAAGGCAACTTGCTCGCCGGCCAGGCGAATCCACCGCGCCAAATGTTCATCGTGGGGGAAGAGCTCCAACACCACCTCGTCAGTGCGCCGCAGATCGGCGGGATCGCCCGAGAGCGCAACCCAGCGAAACGGCCCCTTCCCTTCACAGAAGAGCGGTCGGATGTATTCCGGCACGAATCCGGGGATGTCGAACGCATTCGAAACGCCCGCGTCATGCGCTTCGGTGCGGATATTGTTGCCGTAGTCGAACGCCACCGCCCCCTTGGCCTGCAAACCCAACATCGCCCGAACGTGCGTGGCGATCGACTCCCGGGAGCGGCGCTGATAGTCAGACGGATCCGAACTGCGCAGCGTCAACGCCGCCTCGAAGCTCAGCCCGGCCGGAACGTAGCCGTGCAACGGATCATGCGCGGAGGTCTGATCAGTCACGACATCAGGCACCAATCCGCGCTTGACCATCTCGGGAAGCACCTCGGCACAATTGCCCAGGAGCCCAACCGAGAGTGCCTCCCCCCGCCCGCGGGCCCCATCGACTTTCGCCCACGCCTCGTCGAGGGAATCGGTCATGACGTCCAGGTAGCGCGTTTCCAGACGCCGCTGAATACGTGTGGGATCGACCTCGACGGCCAGGATCGCCGCGCCATTCAGGGTCGCCGCGAGCGGTTGGGCACCCCCCATTCCCCCGAGGCCACCCGTCAACACCAGCCGGCCACGAAGATCACCGCCGAAATGCGCGCGGGCAACGGCACCGAGCGTCTCGTACGTCCCCTGGAGAATCCCCTGACTCCCGATGTAGATCCAGCTTCCTGCCGTCATCTGGCCAAACATGGTCAGGCCCTGGCGCTCGAGCTCGCGGAAGGTATCCCAGTCCGCCCACCGTCCCACCAGGTTGGCATTGGCGATGAGCACTCGCGGCGCGTTTTCGTGCGTCGTAAACACACCGACCGGTTTGCCCGACTGAATGAGCAACGTCTCGTCATTCGCAAGCCGCCGGAGCGCTCCGACGATCGCATCGAACGCTTCCCAGCTCCGCGCCGCGCGCCCCGTGCCACCGTACACCACCAGATCTTCGGGCCGCTCCGCGACCTCCGGATCGAGGTTGTTCATCAGCATGCGCAGAGCCGCTTCCTGGATCCACCCGCGGCACGTGCGCTGGGTGCCTGTGGGTGCCCGCACGACTCTGGTCCCCGCACTGGTTATACTAGGGCCACTCATACTAGAGCCTCCTGGGCCACGTGAGCCGCAATGTTCTCTATGTCGGCCGTGAGGGGCCGATCTTCTGTTAGAGGACGCACCAGCGTGCGGACCTGGTCGAAGACCCGCTCGGCGCCGCTACCGCCTCTCAGGGGCCGATGAAACTCGAGACCTTGCGCCGCACACATGAGTTCGCACGCCACCACTCGCTGGGCGTTCGCGAGGACGCGACGCGCCTTCACCGCCGCAGACATCCCCATAGGAACGTAGTCTTCCTGATTGGCATCGGTCGGGATCGATTGGACGCTCGCGGGCGTTGATAGGACCCGACAGTCCGCCACCAGCGCCGCGGCCGCGATTTGTACCATCATGAAGCCGGACTCGAGTCCCGGATTCGATGCCAGAAACGCGGGAAGTCCGGGCGAGAGATCCGGATTCACAAGCCGCTCGATCCGCCGCTCGGCAATGCCGGCAAGGGCGGTCAGCGCGATGGCGAGGTAGTCCAGCACCATGGCAACCGGCTGCCCGTGAAAGTTGCCTCCTGAGATGATCTCCTCGCCCAGCACCAGGGGGTTGTCGGTGGCGGCGTTCATTTCCACGTCCACCACGCCACGGGCGTAGTCAATGGCATCCTTCACGGCGCCGAGCACCTGGGGAATGCAGCGCAGGCTGTATGGGTCCTGGACCCGGGGATCCCCGTCCCGATGTGACTCCCGGATCTCACTCTCCGCCAGCAGCTCCCGCATCAACGAGGCGGATTCTCCCTGCCCCCTGTGCGGCCGGACGGCGTGCAACCGCTCATCGAAGGGGATGGGTGTTCCCTTCAACGCTTCCAGTGACATGGCCGCGGCACCGTGCGCCGTGCGCCAGAGACTGGTGGCGTCGTACACGAGAAGGGCGAGGATCGCCGACTGCGCCTGAGTACCGTTGATAAATGCGAGCCCTTCCTTCGCCTCGAACACCACGGGCTCGATCTCGGCCTCCCCCAGCGCCTCCGCCGCCACCCTCCTCCCCCCTCCCTCCTCACCCCTCCCCCCTCCCTCCTCCCCGGGGAGGAGGGAGGAGGGGGGAGTGAGGAGGGAGGAGGGGGGAGTGAGGAGGGAGGAGGGGGGAGTGAGGAGGGAGGGGGGAGGGGGGAGGACGTCCACCTCACCCTGCCCAATCAGGCCCAAGCCGACATGGGAAAGGGGCGCGAGGTCGCCACTGGCCCCAACGCTGCCCTGCTCGGGCA
>JBDHFY010000032.1:0-20745 GCA_039590195.1 Gemmatimonadota bacterium
GTGCACGGTCGGGTTGCGTCCGCGCAGACGGTGCTCGGACCTCACGTATCTGGGCACGTGATGTTCAGCCTCTCTCTGCCATACTGACCCAGGGGCGACCGATCCTCCCTTCCTCTCCCCACGATTGCCACACCACGTCAAAGCGCCGCGGATGTTGCATCCGCGGCGCTTCTCATGTGATCACGTCGGTGCTTAGGACTAGCTCTCCAACAGGTCCATGGCGCGCTGCGCGGCATCGAGCAATTGCTGTCCATCGGCCGTTGACAGCCTCCGCGACCGCATGAGCGCCCGGACCTCGTTCATGAAGGCATTCAGCGAGTTCACTGCGGCGTTCACGTTATTCCGAGCCAGCCGCTCATGGGTCCTCGCGAGCTTCGTCTGCAGCGATCGGGCCTGACCTTGGTTCACCGATCCAGCGTCCGCCAGCCCCGTCACGAGCAAGTCCGTTTGCTCCAGCAAATCTTCGACGGTAGGAGGCACAAAGAAGGCGATGTCCGCCGGCTGTTTGAACCCCTGAAGCCGAGCGATTTCTTGGTACGTCTCCGTTTCCAAGATTAGCACGGTGTTCGCATTACGCAGCGACACCCACAGCTCGCGACCGTCAGGCGACAGGCGTATCCGCCAGGGATAACTGTTGGCGCCCGTGGGCACCTGCGCGACGATGGCGTTGGTGGCGGGATCGATCACGACGACCTTCCCGGCCTCAGCCGCCGCGGCGAACACTCTCACGCCGTTCGGAGTGTGGCCGCTCTCCATCCCCCGTGGACCGCCAATGCCGCCCCCGAGCGATAACTGCCCGAGCAGCGTATGGAATGTGCTGCTTCCCGGCTCCGTGTCGATTTCGAAGACCTTGGTGCCATTGTCGCCGTCGTTGCTGTATGCCCGCGACCCATCCGGAAGCACAGTAACATCCCAGGGTCCGAACTGGTGAACGTGTAGAGAGAGGTTGATCGCGCCGACAACGGTGTTGTCGGCCGTCCGGATCACCGAGACATTCTCCGGTGCTGTCGGCAAGCCCACGATGGCATTGATGAACCCGACATTGGCCACGTACACGTACGCCCCGTCCCGTGACAGCGCCATCCCCTGCGGCGTGTCGAAGTGCACGCTGTGGATCGACTCCGAGACCGTGTTCGTCCTCAGATCGAGCACATGCACCGTCGCTCGTCCTCCGTCCGACACATAGGCCCAGCGACCGTCCGACGTCACGACCATCCCGTGTGGCGAGTACCCTACCGGTATTTGCGCGTCGATCGACATGGTCTGCAGATCGATGGCCACCACCGACCCATCCTGCACCTGATCACGGGGGCGCTTCCCGCTCACAGTCACGTAGAGGTGATCACGATCTGGAGCAAGCGCGAGTTTCGTCGGGCGCTGCCCCACCGCGATCAGATCGACCACGCCTCTCGTCTGCCGGTCGAGCACCGCGACCGAATTCCCTGCTCGGTTGACGACGAACACCAATTCTCCACCGTTGGCACGGGTGAGTGGCGGCCGCAGCTCTGGATTCGCATTTTCCGTCTTCGTGACACTGTGACCCGCTACTGTCACCAGACCGGCGAACAGCGCGAGCGTCACACGTGTTGACGACACAGATCGTTTGCGCCCTCGCGTATCGGCTAGCATCGCAGCGCTCCTTATGGGTACACAGGTTACACGAATGTGTACTATTCTCACTGTGCGCGCGGTGAGGGCACTCACCCCCAAAAGGGTCACAGCTCTCGTGCAAGTCCTTGCACTTCGCTCAACACAAGGTCGAATCGATCAACATCGAAAGAGGGAATTGATTCTTCGTTGTTTCCCATCCGTGGGCGTGTTTCCAAACGGCCATGCACCCAGCGGCGCGTAAGGTTTCGTTCACCAGCCTCGAGCACATTCCGCAAACACACGTGACCGTGCAGAACCCCAAGCGCCGCAGACATGCGCCGAGCATCTCCCGGGCGGCCGATCGGTCTCACCGCGTGGCACTGACCCCCACACTCGTCTCGCAGAACGTGACCAACGTCACACCGGCAGGACCGTTTCGCTGCAAGTCGGGACCCGTCCGGGCCACGTGGCTAGCTAAGTTATTTGATGTCAATTGGTTAGCTGACAATTGGCAAGACGCTCATGGGCGCGGTACGCGCATGGCTGCACCCGGACACGGTGGGGCAGCGCTTCAGCGGTTTCCCATCGGCCACAGCACACCAACGACGGTAAGACCCCACGGAGTATCTGTCCGCGCAGAACGCAGCGCATCTCTTCGTGCGTGTAGAAGAGGCCACGGTCCCCACGCTCCCACCCAGGAACAATGCCTGAATCCCACTCGAGCCGATCTCAACGTTTGAGCGGCGAGCCCATGGCTTGCCAGCCACCTCCGCTCTGTGCCATCTTCCCCGAGCCCAACAATCCACGACCCGCTCGCTCATGACCAAAGCCTCAGTAGTTTTGACGGCGCTGGCGCTTCTCCTGTTGTCGGCTGCCGTACCGAGCCACGTGCGGGCACAGACGCTTCTCGGACCTCACGCCGGCTATGACTACGATCTCCGAGAGGCGTTTCTCGGGGCAAGCCTGCGGGTCCCGGTCAAACAGATCGGCCGGTCCTCTCTCGCTGCAAGCCCAAGCTTCGACATCTATCCGTTTCTCGGCACGGGCAAGTCGTTCTGGGTGGCTAACCTCGACGTTCTCTATTCGCTCGCGACTCAGTTCATCGAGCCTTACGCCGGCGCCGGCGTGCTGCTCAGCCGAGCCGCAGTCGACATCGGCGTCTTCGGCACCACCAGCGACGTCGACGTGGGTTTGAATCTGAAAGGCGGTGTTCGTTTCGGCGGCAGCATGATTCAGCCATTCGGCGAGGTCGTCTTCAAGGTTGCCGACAGCTCCACGTTACTCATGAAGGGCGGCTTGGCATTCAGCCTAACCCGGTGAACCAGCGCGGCTGTGGCGCCGTCTCGCCTACGACGTCTGCCAAAACAAAAGAGCGCCACGACCCCTTGCCGGCCGCAACGCACTGCTTCATCAGTATGCCCTCAACTGTCTACAATCGGGCATCAACCACAGCACCAGGGGAAGGTGTTGCGACCCGTTGCTACATGGGAGGCGAGGTAGTTTGTAGCCGATCGGTCACAACAACTTCCCCCGATTTGACTGCGGCGGCGAACATCGAGGTGCACGCCACTTCAGTTGCGCAATGAACCTTCGATCCGATCGCCGAGCTCATCAGCCGCTGCGCCTCGTGTGCTTCGTTCGCATCACGTCGAACTCGATTTAGTGAGCGCCGGAGATTGAGCGCGGCACGTCGCTCGACTCGTGTCGCAACGCGTGCAAATATGACTGCGCACGATGGCGCGCGCCGTGAGCGGACTCACTTCACGGACAGTGACATGTACCGTGCAAGAAGCTGCACCGCGCCGTCACATGTTGATCCGCATCCAAAAGGATGGGGAATGTGCATCCTGATCCGATCCTCTAGCACCCGCACGTCGCAATTGAGGGTGAGTTTCCCAGACTTTCGAGAGAGAGAATTGAACTGAGCAGCCAACCACGGCGACTGGGAAAATGCCGTTGCCAGATCACGATTCTTCGGCGCTGAAGACCGCCGCAATGACCGTGGCCACCTCCGAGATACACCGCTCGCCAAGGCGCGCCGACATCCCCCGCGCATCACCCAAAATGCCGTTCGGCGTCACGGTCTGGAAACCTTCTCGAATGATGCGAGCAACCAACTCTTCTGTCAGCTCCAGCAAACAGCCCTCCTCAGCCAGATCCTGCCTCACCAACTCCGGATGAAGAGTCAGCATGATTGAGCTCTCGGCGATGTCCGCATGGCCCCCTACGCGCTCCGCAAGACCGGCTTCCTCTCCAACCACGCGTCGCCAGATCTCCAAGAAACCGATGAGGTCCGTATAGGCGAGGACCGTACACCCGCCCTGAACGGAATCGTTCAATCGGTCTAACATCTCTGCAAGCACCTTGAAGTTGCCACCATGAGATGGAAGCAAACAGATTCTGCGAAAACCGTGACGTGCGAGGCTCACGCAGTAATCACGACACACAGCTTCCAGCGTGGAGGGCTGCAGGGAGATCGTACCGGCGAACGCCATATGGTGCTCCGAGCAACCTACCCGGATGGTCGGTGCCACGAGCGCCTTGCCCATTCGCCTTGCGATCTCCGCACCGAGCCTCGTACCGTGCTCTGCATCCACGAACAGCGGCAGATGGGGCCCGTGCTGCTCTACAGCCCCACAGGGAACGACCACCGTCGTGACGCCGGACTCGATCGCCGCGGACACCTCGGGCGACCTCAGTCGCTCGAGATAGACTTCGCCTGGTGCCATAACTCATTCCTCCGGGGGCCGAATGCTGGTCGCGCTCACTGGTCGGTCACCGGCTCTCTTTACTATCCGCCGCATTTCCTCCGTCATGTAGGTCTCGAACCACTTCATGACATAGAGCTGGGTCCGCATGAAATTCGACGGCTGCGACGTCGTTCCGTGCCATTCATCGTTCATTCGAATCATCTTGGTCGGCACACGCTCCATCTTCAACGCCTGATAAAACTCCTCGGTCTGAGCGATCGGAGTGCGGAGATCCTTCACGCCCGTCATCAGAAGGGTGGGTGTCTTCACGTTCCCGACGTACATGAGGGGTGACCGCCTCAGGTGCTCACTGGGATCCTGCCACGGCCGTTGGGCGAATTGGTTGTACCAGTACGGACCATCCACCGTCCCCACGAACGAAAGCCAATTGGTGATGGGACATCGGGCGACCGCCGCCGCAAAACGATCGGTGTGGCCGACGATCCACGCGGTGAGAATGCCGCCGCCGCTGCACCCCGTGACGAACAGGCTGTTCGCGTCGACGTACCCCCTCCCAATTACCTCGTCAACACCGTTCATCAGATCTTCGAAGTCTTCCCCCGGATACGCCTTATTGATCGCGTTGCCGAACACCTCGCCGTAACCGCTCGAGCCACGTGGATTGGTGTACAGCACAACGTAGCCATTGGCGGCGTAGTTCTGGAAAGAGTAGTTGAAGCCAACGTTGTACATCGAGTGAGGGCCGCCGTGGATGCTCAAGATCAGCGGATATCTGCTTTGCGGGTCGAAGCCCGGCGGTTTCACCAGCCAGCCCTGCACCCGGTACCCACCCACGGATTCATACCAGATCTCTTCCACCTCGCCGAGCTGCACATCTGCCAGGAGGTCATCATTGACATGCGTGAGGCGGCGGAGTACAGGGTCTCCCGTGGAGAACACCACCACCACCTCCGGAACGTGGGGCGCGGACCATACGCCGACGGCGACGCCAGTCCCGCTGATATCCGTGGTCGAGAGCACGTGGGTGCCCTCGGTGATCCGTCGGACCCCACCAGCACGCGAAGCGAAGAACAGATCTCGGCTCCCCTTGTCCTCCGCGGTGAAGTAGATGCCGCTTCCGTCCGGTGCCCAAATGAGATTGCTGGGCTCGCGGTCGAAATCTCCCGTGATCACGCGTGAGTCGGTTCCGTCCGTCTTCATCAGATGGATGTCCGGAACCACATACGTCTGCGAGGTGGAATCGATGCCGAGGTAGGCGATGAGCCGACCATCCGGCGAGACCTTCGGTGTCTTGTCCGCACCTCTTCGATGCGTGAGCTGCCGGACTTCCGCGCTCTCGACGTCAACGGCATGGATCTCCGATTCCATCATCGCGTAGCCGCCCGACGTCCAACGATAGTCTGCGTCTTTGGAGCGCAGCCCGTCGAAGTAGATCGTTGACCCGTCGGGGCTCCACTCCGGATCATCGCCGGTATACAGGTCTTCGTGATCGTACAAATCGGGGGTGATCCGCCGCGGTGTGCCGCCCGAAGCCGCCACGACGAAGATGTGTTCACGCCCCCGGCGGAAAAGGCCGCGGCGGTCGCGGCGATACCACAGGCCGTCAACGATCAGAGGATCCTCGGTCCAGCTGGCACCATGAGGCCTTCGAGGAAGGTCGATCCTCCACTCCTCGGGATCGGGAACGAAGGCGACAAAGGCAAGGCGTGTTCCGTCGGGAGACCAGCTGGGGTTCGAGGCGTTCTCGGCAAGTCGCGTCACTTGCGTGATCGAGCCTGTTCCCTCACCGCTCATGATGCGGGTGTAGAGCTGGCGCCTAGATCCTTCAGGACATTCTTCCAGGGCAGTGGGGTCTCCGCCGGCCGTACCACACCCGAGGAACGCCAGACGGTCACCCGACGGGGACCACCTGGCCGAGCTGCCCTCGCTGAGATCGCGGTTGCGGGATCCATCCGCATCCATGATCCAGAGGGCTGACCGGCGAGAATCGGTCATCGGGTCGATCCGCTCCCGCACGTACACGATCGTCGATCCATCCGGTGAGATCCGTGGGCTCCCGACACCCTCCAGGTCCATGTACCTGTTGAGGTCCAGACGTCCACTCCCCTGTCCCTGATCAGCCCCCTGGCTCCCGGCCGAATTCGGCAGAAGGAAGCCCACCCACGGACCGAGGAGGACAATGAGGAGGGAGTAGAGGCGGTGCCTGGAGGAAAGTGGCGAGATGGAGTCTGCCCGCGTCATCCTAGCCTCCCAGTTTGCGGCTGGTAGCGTCTGCGAAGTGGTAGTGAAATATGAATACGTCATTCGCCCAGGCGGCACGAGACCCCTCATGCCGGCCCGCGGCTCCTCGGCGACGATGCCTGGACCGGAGGTCGTTTCAAAATGATGTGGAGCACGTGGAGAACGTGTGGAAAAACGCGGGACGGGCTGCCGCCAAACAGGCCTCATGAGCGAACGACACCCTGGTCGGGTCCGGCCGGAGCTTTCGGTAAGGCCAGGGGAGGCCCGCACGGGCGGCAGGATCCGGTCTCCGGCGGGCAGGGAAAGCCCCGGCACAACTGTTGCAACGGGATTCGGTCGGGAGTACCTTCTCCCAATGGAGCGATCCTGTCCCTCAATGTCAGTAATCGACATTGCCACGGCCGCATCGGGACCGAGGTCTCGGAATCGCCGGAATCGAGCCGGCGACGCGAGATCTTTTCCTTTGGCCCAGCTTGAGACGAGATTGGAAATGTTCGAGCGTGAGAGAAGAGCAAAAGCTTGCAGTCATCATGGCCCGCATGCTAGAGCTTCTTGGGCGCTCTGCATCCGATTCAGAGGAGCCGCGGGCGGCCCTACACGCCCTGGTCACCCTGACGAATCAGAGGAGCACCACTCTTAGTCTGACCGGTGAGATTCTCACCGTAGAGGGCCTCACAGTCCCTCGCGAACTGCCCTTCGTTGCCAACTTGACCTCGCGGATGAAAGCGCACGGAATCGGCGAGATGCGCATCGCGCACGGCGCCGCTCCGTTGGATCTCCTGGCCGCCCTTCGAGCCTTGACGCTCGATCCGGCAGATAACGGGGGACTCCAGGAGTTCCGGACGGCCGAAACGACCACCGTCGAGATGGTGAGCGTCGAAGCGACCAAGGTCTTGCGGGCGCGGCGCGCCGTTCGTGTCACGAAGGCTCTCGGCGCGATCAGGGAGGAGCCGTTGCATGCGGCCGCCACCCCTCCCAGACGTCCCGGCAGGAGTCCCTCGGGTTTCGTGGCTGCGGAAGACGGTGCGGCCTATCAACAGCTGGTCGAGCTTCATCAGGAGACCCCCGCCTCAGCGACCCAGGCCGTCATCAGGCTCAAGGGGGGCGATCCAGACGCGATCTCGAAGGGCCTCAGTCCGATCATGGCCAGCATCAATATGGCGCTCCAACGCAGCCGGGCCCATGAAGCCATTGACGCCATCATCACCGTGGTTCGTCAGGAGGACGAAGAGGTGCGCGAGGAGGCTCGGCGTCGATATGCGGTCGCGCTCAAGCGCGTGCTCCAACCAGGCGCGCTTCAGGCGCTGACGCCGTTTCTGTTGGATCCGCTGTACGCGAAAGACGTGGGTGAGATCATGTGCCGGGCGGGGAGAAACGCCACCAGGCTGCTACTGGACTTACTCGTCGCGGCCAAGACCTACGCGGAGCGCCGAGCCCTCATCGAAGTCCTGCGCGGGATCGACAGCGGGATGGACATCGTGGTGAGCATGCTCAACCATCATGAATGGTACGTGGTGCGGAACGTCGCCGACCTCGTAGGTGACCTGCAAATCGAGGAAGGCGTGGACGCCCTCGGCAAGGCATGCCGCCATCCAGACAAGCGAGTCCGCCAATCGGTCGCGACCGCACTGGCCAAGATTGGCAAACCGTCAACCGTCAAGTATCTGAGCGTCGTTATCCGCGACCGCGATCCCACGGTGCGAACGGAAGTCCTCAAGCACATCGGTGGACGTGGACTCGCCGCGCTGGCCATGCTCCTCGTGAATGCGGCAGAAACCGAGCAGAACGAAAACGTGCTGGCGGAGCTCTATCGAGCGATGGGTCGGATCGGAACGCCGGACACCGTGGGGGCCTTGATCAAAGCCACGGAACCCCGTGGTCTCATCAGGAGTGGGCACAGCCCGGCTGTGCGGATGGCTGCAGTCGACGGCCTGGTCCTCGCCGGCGGGCTGGCTGCCAGGGAGAAGCTCGAATCGCTCACTCGTGACCGGAACACCAAGGTGCGCGAGGCTGCACGGCAAGGCTTGGTCGACGTCGAGATTACCCACGGCACGGCTGAAGTTTCGCTTGCGTCTGATAAACGGTTCGTTGTGCACAGCGTCCAACCCCGCCCCCGCAGCGCTGGAACAAACCGCCGGAGTGGGACGGATCGCAGGATTGGCGACCGGCGAAAGCGACAGTGGGACCCTGCCGAAGCCAGGTTCAAGGATCGACGAAGCGGGTTCGACCGGCGGGACCATCCGGAGCGGCGCAAATCGTGGTTCCGCTGATTTCTTCGGTGTTCAGCGTTGGAAGGGCGGAAGATGGTAGGTGGCCCGCTCCTGTCGCTCCATGAACCGGGCAAGAGCCCACTTCCGATACCGCTCGCCTGCGCCACGGATCAGTTCGGCATCCGATGTCATCTTGGCCGACAACTCCTTCCACCTCGCGAGGATTTCGTCCCTCAGAAGCGTCTCCTCGGTGGTGGCGCCGCGCAGAGTCTCCGCCAGGGCCCCAGCGGCGTCAGCCGTGCGATCCAGCGCTGCGACGTACTCGGCCATCGGAGTAGTCTGGTTGCTCATGTGTGATTCCCTTTCCTCCCTGCGGTGATTTGCCAGTCACAACGTAGCGCCCACCGACGGCGTCGCAAGACACACACATATGGCTTCTCCACACATGCCTGACTCAGAACGGCGGACCCGGGTCGGTGTCGCGGTGCTCCCCATCACCTCCACTCCCGCCGATCCTCACGGACACACCGCCTTGGCCATGGTGCACGGCCGCTTCCAGTCGTCTCCAGAGCGTGCGCTTGGCAAGACGGCGGACACCCGGTATGAGGCAGAGGAAGCCGACGGTGTCGGTGAGGAATCCGGGGGTCATGAGGAGGGCTCCCGCCAGCAGCACGATCACCCCGTCGACGATGGCGTTCGCCGGGATGCGACCACCGGCCAGCTCGGCCTGCATCGTCCGCAACACTCCGAGGCCCTGCCACCGGGCAAGCGATGCGCCGAGCACTCCGGTGATGACGATCAGCGCCAGGGTCGCCAGCGTCCCGATGCGACCACCCAACTCGATCAGGAGCACCAATTCCACGGCGGGAACGAGAATGAAGAGGAGAAGCAGCTTGCCCATCACTGCAATATCACCCTGTGGACCGGGAATCCCCAAACAGGCATACTGGCTTGATCCCGCAAGTCGGACTATAGTTCGGCGTCACCGGCAATGGAGGCCACCGCCGTCTGAGTGGTGCAGCGCGAGTGTCGCGAACTCGTCCCCCACCCGGAGCCCACATGCTGCCTTCGCTCGACCAGATTCAACAGATCCCCGACGAACAGTTCCGCACTTTCCTCGAACTCCATCTGAATCCCGTTTCGTTCGCCGTTCTACGGCGCGTGACCGATTTGAACGTGTTGGACCTCCTGAAGGATGAGCCGCTAACACCGGCAGAGCTCGTCCGGAAGGTGCAACAGCATATCGACGATCCCACCAGATATCGATTGCCCATCGAGATGGCGATCGAGCTGTCGATCCTCTTTGGCCTCATCACGCAGAATGACTCGCAGCTGGAGCTCAGTGAGTTTTCCCGCACGTTCCTCTTGCCTGGGGCGAACCTCGCCATGGAAGGGTTTCGTCTACACGTTGCCACGCTACAGGAGGGATTGATCGGGGCAGCTGCAGCACCCATTGAGCGCACGGCAAAGCTCTCCGCTGCGCATGCCGAGAGCGAAGACCTCGGCAGCTCTGCCCCGGGGACCGAATCACGCCCTCGGCCCGTGCAGCGCCGGGCGCACGCCCGCCATGCGGTTCAGCTCAGGGTCGAGTACCCCACCGACGAGGCCTACGTGCCCGACTGGACCGTCAACCTTGGCACGGGAGGGTTTTTCGTACAGTCCGAGAAGTCCTTCGCTCGTGGCGACACCATCGAGGTCGCCATTCGCGCCCCGGGCCTCGAAGACCCTATCGAGGTATCGGGCCTGGTGGCCTGGGTGGCTCCTGCTGCCTCGGGCCAACCGCCCGGAGTGGGCGTACAGATCGAGCGAGACATGCACTTCGGTGAGATCGTGCAGCGCGCGCGCGCCGCATACATCAAGAGCAGAACCGATTACTACGAGCAGACGCGCGCATACTCTTGGGACAGCGCGATCCTATTGATGCGGGCCCACCTCGAATACGACCTGGCTCAGCACTCCGTGGTGTGTGATATCGGTTCCGGCAGTGCTGGCTTTCCGTGCCTTCTCAAGAAGTGTTATCCCACGCTATCTGTCCGCGCTCTCGATTTCAGCTACACGCTCCCCGAGTTCCACGATCGAACGCGCGGTGCCGTTGCAGCTGAAGGTGCAGAGGTAGAGCTCCTGGCTGCAGATGTTCTTCACGATCCAATTCCCTCGGGCGCGGATCTCATCACCTTGAACAGGGTTCTGAGTTTCGTTGCCGAGCGAGACGTTCCCTTCTGGCTTACCAAACTCTCCGATGCGCTGCCGTCGGGTGGATCGATCGCGATCGTGGATTATCTCGCAACGCGCGATGTAATGTTCGATCGCATGCTCGCCCATTGGTGGACGCTCATGATGGGATGGTTCGATCATCTCAAGTCCCGCGGCGCAGCACCTCCTGCTCGATCCCCTGGCGCCGGTAGTACTTGGATTGCGCCACCCACTTGCGATCAGATTGGTGCGTTCCTGACTCAGGCCGGGTTTCGAGATCTCTTCATTAGTAAGAAGTTCCCGCCCTTCGCCCTCATCCGAGCGACGAAGCCGTAGAGCCTACCATATCAGCTCGGGTCGAGGGGCGGTCCGGGGAAGGTGTTTCTGGGGAAGCGCTGTCGGGATCGGGCGGTGAAACCGTCCAGCGCAGTCTCGGGTCAGCGGCCTATCGGACCCACTGAATGTCGCCCTCTGCTCCAACGTTCCGGTCCTGTGACGGCGCGTCTTGGTCAGGCCCCGTGGGCGGAGCGGGGCGAATGATGCATTGATACCCCAATACGCTCCCATCTCCGGCGTGGCGGAGCGTGGCGGTCAAGCGACCACTGATCAACTTCCCATCTTTGGTGCTGAGCACGACCGGGAGATCGCGGACAATCCCATCGTCTTCAACGCCCTGCTGGAATGCGCGAATGTCCTGGGCGTGCTTGTATAGCTTCCTCGCTTCCAGGCGGAGTAGCTCTTCCCGGGTGTACCCGAACAGCTCGACAGCCGCGGGATTGGCATCCTCTACCGTTCCGTCGCGCGCGGAGAGATAGACGACGTCGTTCGAAAGGTCGAACAGCCAGCGGAATCTCTCCTCGGCCTCTCGCAACGCCTGTTGTGTGCGCTTTCGCGCATTGACCTCCCTCGCGACGACGATCGTATAATCACAATCAGCATGGCGCCGACGAACAGTTGCCACTTCGACGGCGAAGGTGCTTCCGTCCTGCCGTCTCACGACGCCGTCCCGAAGGATGTGCGCCCGCCCTCTTCGCCGAGTGTTCGGCACGTGATCGGCGTTTTCATCTGGTGCGTCGACGGGGAACTCCAGTTCGAGATCCGTTGTTCTGAGCGTCAGGAGTTCTTTGCGACTGCGGCGAAGCCACCGGCAGGCAGTTTCGTTGACGTCGATGAACCGGCCTGACTCCGGATCGGTGATGAGGATCGCTTCTCCTGCCTGATCCAGCAATCTCCGAAATCGGTCCTGCTCGCCTTTGCCATTCCCTGCGGTACGGTCGTCTTGCCGTTTGGCCAGCTCAACGTAGAGTTGTTCCAACTTCTTCTTGTGGCGGGCCCGCTCGCCTTCTAGCGCGTCTTCAGCCTTTTTCCATCTGGTTGCGTGCTTGGCAATCGTCGTCGCCGTAACGACATCATCCTTGACGTTGCGAGCCCTTTCCGTCACCAGTTCGCGGTCGCGCTCAGCGAGGGTCGCCATGAGCCTCGCCACATCGGCCGACAGCTGCTCGAGTTCCTGCTTGTCACGATTCTCGCGTAGGCGTGCTTGCTCCCGTTCCCGATCGCGTTCCGCAAAATTGCCTCTCAACTTGCCAGCACTGGCCGACAGTTGTTCCTTCTCTTCCTTGAGGCGGTCGCACAGCCGGCGCAATTCCCCTTCTTTGTCCTTCCATCGGGTGATGTCACGCACGACCACGGTCGCTGAGACCACCTTACCTTCGAGCTTGTTGGCCGCGAGGCGACACTCGTACCAGTGGTCGTCAACGAACGGTGGAAACCCCAGAGCCTCATACTCGCTCGTGTCACCGTTGCCGAACACGCGGGCGAGCGCCGCGCGGACGAAGTCCTGCTGTCCCAGGGGTGTGTGGTCGAAGATCGAGGAGTTTTGAAGATCGACCGCCACGTCCGGACGAGCATGGTGCACGTACAGGATCGCACCGTCGGGTCCAACATTGAAGACGAAGGTCGGACCATCGCTCGGGTCGAGAGCGTGCTCGGCACCCAGCGGGGCCGGTTCGAGGGAGGCCGGGTAGCTGGGAACCACTTCGCTGCCCCCCGGAGACAATCCGGACCGCGACGTTGCCGTGGGCTCCGGCCGTCCTGAGCCGGGCTTCACCCAATTCCTCTTGCCCAACCTCACCACCTCCCCTCAAGCGGGTCTAGCGCAAGGAGTTCCTCCCCGTGTCATGCATCCACCGGAATGCCATGTCGCAAGACGCATGCCCACATATGTGGCCATAACACAATGTCATATAATGACTTACGGACGGTCACGCCGTGCGGGCTGAGGATTCTTGCACGTTCAGTTGCAGAAAGCCTTGGCCCCACCTCCCGCTCGCCGCGCCCCGCCCGCCCCCGCCACGACCACCCTACCCCATCCTGATCGCCTGCAACGTCGTCAGTGGTCCGTAGAATCGTCGCCCGCTGCTGTCCTTGAAGCGGAACCCCTCGGATGTCACCCCGCCCTCACCACCCCGGTGGATGGTTTCACCGTGGTGCACAAACTCGTAGGCGTCCACATCAAAGCTGTTCTCCACCACGTCATGCCATCCGTCAGGCAGCAGCACCCCGGTGACCTTGTCTACGTCGATCGAGAGACT
The DNA here is from genome assembly GCA_039590195.1 of Gemmatimonadota bacterium. GTDB lineage: Bacteria > Gemmatimonadota > Gemmatimonadetes > Gemmatimonadales > GWC2-71-9 > JBDHDY01. Next base: position 13,540 of record JBDHFY010000032.1, read on the forward strand.
CATGGTCGCTCCTCTCGTCGGATGCGTTCTGTGTGCTCGAGGCTCAACCTTACCATTGGTGCAGGCGAGCCCTCAATCCGCACGTCGCGGCGACGGCATCAGCACCCATCCTCAGCCAATGTCCCAAGGCCGACGGGACTGCTCCCGATTGACCTCAATGCAGTCGCCGCGACGGGGCTGTTCTCCCGTAGATAATAGTCCACCGGCGGTCGCCACAAACAGTGATGTCGCTCACCTCAACGAGTCTCGCCCATCGAGGGCAGAAGATCCGGCCAAGGCCCGCGGCTCGACCGGAGGCCCATGTCAGCGCAACGGGCCCACGGCCCACCAGAACTCAGTCCGCTCTGAACACCTGCAGGCGGATCTGCCATCGATCGTCGTCTCTCGCCAGCACGGTGAGGTGCATACCCATCACGTCCATGACAGCCCCGTCGGGTCGTTCGATGTCGTAAATGAGCGGCCCCACGACGAGGGCCAGGCGACCGCTCGAGTGGAAATCCATCTGGGATATGCGTACGGTTCCGAGCGCCGGCACCTGATCGACAAAGTATCGCTCAATCAGTGCGCGCCCTCGGATCGGTGTCCCCTCGGGCATGATGAGAAGGGCATCTTCCGTATACTGCTGCGCCAGTACGTCCGGCTCTCCCCTGCCCCACGCCGTGTGCCAGCCGGCGATGGCTTCGTTGACGGGGCTCATCTGCAGGGCCAACTCGTAAAGGGTGCCGGGTAGGTGCTCGCCTGCAGGAAAGGTCAGGTGAATCTCGTCACCAGGCTTGCGCGAGCTCACTTCGATGCTACGTGTGAACACCTGCGACCGAATCCGCCACTTGGCCCCCTCTCGTACGAAGACGGTGATGTGCAGACCGGTCTCCTGCCAACTGAAGCCGTCTTCCGCTCGCACCTCATAGGAGAACGGCCCAACGACGAATGCCATGAGGCCGCTTGCATCGAAATCCATTTGTGAGACACGAACCGCACCGAGCGTCGGGAGGGTCTGCGTAAAAAGCTCGGCAATCAGCGGGCGGCCTTGCACCGGCTGTCCCTCCGGCAAGAAGACCACGGCATCCTCCGTGTAGACCTCCGCCAGCGCCCCGGCGTCATCACCGCCCCACGCAGCGACCCACTCCGCCATAACCTCGTCGGTCCGCTCGTTCACCTCGTTGAGGAACTCGGTGACATGCCGTTCACGTGATTTCGTGTCTGCCCCGGGAACACCTGCCTGGCCTGACGCGGGAACTGCAGAGATCAACGGGAGGAGTGGAAACCAGATGAGGAGCGAACGACAGTGCGTCATGAGCTTCTCCTTCTCCGCACGCGCCCGCAGGCGATCCTGGCGCCGAGCCCGCCGGGCACTCTGGTTGAGCCGCTTCGGCTCCCCTTCTGAACGATAAGGCCCCTCACGGTCTCGATACACTGTCTGCTGCCCTGGTTTGGTCGAGCGGAGAGGACCGGTTTGATGTGGACCGCATTAGTCGCAGATGGAACACCTGACGAGCGCCGCAGTTCCCCCCCCCGCGGCCGTTCCGTGGCGCATCGCGCCCAGGCCTCGCGGGGGCGGGGGCCGGCCAAGAAAGTGCTCGGCGAAGTTCGGATTGCGGGTTTTCAGTGACACTCACGGCGCAAGAGAGCCTCACACCCTGGCAGCTCCAGTGAGCGACGTGGCAAATCGGGTTACCGTAGGTTGCCGAGCCTGGCCGCTTCCCTCCCAGCTACGGCCTACTACTCAAACACGAGATTGAACACTGAGGAGTCGATATCGATGAGATGCCGCAACTCCTCTCGCACCGTGATGTTGATCCGGTCACCGTACTGTGAGAGCCGGTTCAACAGTCGGTGAAGATGATGGAGCTGCGTCTCGTGGATTTCCTCGATTCTCAGCGTGATCGACGACGTTGTGCTCTCGAGGACTTTCTCCAACTGACGTGAGGCGCGGGTAAAGAAGCCCCGATCCAACCATCCCTTCATGGAGATCGAGAGGTTCGCTGCGGCGTGCTTCACTTCGCTAAAGGATATCTCCAACGCCCCTTGGTGCAGATACCGCTTGAGGGCTTTTTCTATGTTCCGCACGCGACTTCTGGTCCAGGCGCGTTCCCTCTCCGACGTCACGGCAAAATGACGGTTGACGTAGTCTCGCATCGCCAGCGCGACAACCCACTCGTGCACCACTAGGGGAATCTGCCTCAGTCTCGCTCCGACGATGGACCGACAGAAATGGAAGATACGGGAGACACCGCCCGCCCAAATCCCGTGAACGAGCAACTTCCTCAGCACCTTCAAGTCCCGTCCCAACGCACCATCTCCCTTGTATGCCGGCTGCGTCAGATAGCGGACCTTGTTCTTGATCCGATCCGCAATACTACGATCCCTCAACAATCGGTGATGGAGTTTCCGATATCCCGTCACCATCTCCTCGTACCGCATTCGTTTTGGGATGATATTGGTGCCGAGCTTCGTGTTGTCTGAGTTATTGGCGTTGGGGATGAGCCTCCCTTCTCGCTCGAGACGCTCGTACAGTGGTGTCTTGGGCAATGCCGCGAGCAGGCCGATCATTGCCGCCTGAATGCCCGACTCCATGATGAACTGGTATTGCTTCTCGAATGACTCAACCGTGTCGTTGTCAAACCCGATGATCATCCCGGCAAAGACGTCAATACCATGCGAGTAGATGTGTCTCACTGAGGAAAGGATATCCTGGCGGGTATTTTGAAATTTCTTGGTCTCTTTGAGGCTCTCTTCATCCGGGGACTCAATGCCTATGAAGACCCACTCGAAGTTTGCTTCGCGAAATAGCTGCAGGAGTTCATCGTCCTGCGCCAGGTTCAGGGAGGCCTCTGTCCCAAACCGAAAACGGTAGCCGTGGCGTCGCTGGTAGTCCCTGATGTATCTCAGGAGATCCTTGGCGACGCGTTTGTTTCCAATCAGATTGTCGTCGACGAAAAACGCCCTGTCGACGTTGTGCTCCCTCAGTAGGTCCAACTCCGCACCGACCTGCTCGAGGGACTTCGTACGCGGTTTGCGTCCGAACATCACAATGATGTCACAGAACTCGCAGCGAAACGGACAGCCTCTGGAAAACTGCAGACTGACCGCCTGGTATTTAGTCAACTTCAAGAGATCGAGGCGGGGAACGGGCGAGTCGCTGAGGGAGACGACGCCGGTTTCCCGGTAGAGCAGCCTCTGGTTAGCCAATTCGAAGTCGCGGCAGAACTGCGGCCAGATGTACTCGGCCTCGCCCGCCACGACCGAGTCGGCTAGCGACTCGTACAGCTCCGGGCATAACGAGGCATAGCTGCCACCCGCAACGACGAAGTACCCCTTGCTCCTGTAGAATGCCAGCAACTCCCGTTGCCTGGAGAACTGCACCCCCATCCCGCAAATCCCGACGAGGTCCGCTGTCGGGGCCAACGGAATCGACTCGATATTCTCATCAATGATCTCGACTTCCCACCCCTCCGGGCAGAGGGCCGCCAGCGTGGCCAGCCCCAGCGGTGGGTTGACGGTTCTCTTGTGCGTCACAATCGATTCCAGCACCCACCTGAAGCTCCAGAAACTTTCAGGAAATCTCGGATTGATGAGCAAGAGCTTCACGGGCTTCTCCCTGCGTGTGCCGAAACGCCGTCTCTGTCCGGGCGGCGCTCCTCACGTAGCTATGGTGTCCTTCCAACCGATCAACGGTGGGAGATCAACCTGACCGCCGGCCCGGGGTCAATGTAGCATACGACTTATCTCAAAAGACCCCAAAAGGGAATAGGGCTTGGCCAACGGGCCGGCCATAGCCTCCCATGTCCCAATCTACTTGGGAAATCAACGGAAATCCCGGTGCTGCTCGACGCCGAACCGCAGTTCGACCACCGCGGGATTCGAAGGTTCACCCGATCTCACCGCGATCCGCGACGAGCCACCCAACCCCTTGCGCAAGCAGACAGCGATGTCTACATTTCCTGCATCGATGTAGACAATGCAGACACCGACAGGAATGCCATGAAAACAGACTTCCCCGGCGAATTCGAGCAGATGGTCCTGCTGGCTGTCCTGCAACTCGGTGACGACGGCTTCGCGCTCTCGGTAGTCCGTGAGCTCGACCGCCGTGCCGGCCGGCGCGTTTCCCGAGGGGCGTTGTACAAGACGCTGGAGCGCCTCGAAGAGAAGGGCTTCGTCGAGTGGGAGGTGGAGGGGGCAACCCCCGATCGCGGGGGCCACCCCCGGCGGCGGTTCACGGTCACCCGGCAGGGTGTCGCCGCACTACAGGCTTCGCGGGATGCACTCTTCCGACTCTGGGACGGCCTGGACGGCGTCTTGGGAAAACCACGACCATGAACAGGCGCAAGAATATGCCGCCGCGCCTGGGCGAGTGGCTACTGAGACGCTCCGTGCCCCCCGGCATCGCCGGGCGAAGCATCGTCGGTGACGCGCGGGAAGAGTACCTGGAATACGTGCGATCGAACTCGCTCATTCCTGCCCGACTGTGGTACTGGTTGTACATCCTGCCGATCATTGCCCGTTACGTCGGAAGGGCCCCACGTGTGACGACACACCGCGCACCCCTTTCATCTGGGCGCGGTCTCAGGCTGGGTGCGCTGGTGTACGATCTTCGGCTCGCCGTCCGACTGCTGTTGAAGAGGCCAGGCTTCACCGTGGCCGCCGTGGCCACCCTGGGCCTCGGCATCGGCGCGAACACGACCATCTTCAGCATGGTGTACGGTGTGCTGCTCAAGCCGTTGCCCTACGCCGAGCCCGATCGCTTGGTCGGGGTGTTCCGCGCCGACTCCACGGTGCCGTCGAGCCTGGGTCCCACCGCAAACCTGGCAAACCTGTTCGCCGTGCCGGTGCCGACCTTCTGGGACTGGAGCGAACTGAGTCCAGTCTTCGATCATGCCGGCGCCTACGCCCCTTCGGGTTTCACCCTCACTGGTGGCGATCGGCCGGAACGAGTCTTTGGAACGGCGGCCACGTCAGGGGTTTTCGCAGCGCTTGGCATACCCCCTTTGCTCGGTCGTCCCATCCTTCCCGAGGACGACGCGATCGGCGCTCCCGGCAAAGTGGTATTGAGCCACGGCCTGTGGCAGCGGCGCTTCGGCGGCGAGGCGACGATACTCGGGCAGGATGTGATGTTGAACGGCATGGCGTACACGATCGTGGGGGTGATGCCCCGAGGTTTTCAGTTCCCGGGAGCCGGAGTGCAACTGTGGGCAACGCTCGACAATGGTAGGAAGGCGTCGACCGGACGAAAGGGAGGGTTCTTGCAGGTTGTCGCGCGTCTCGAGCTCGGGATCGCCCTGGAGCAGGCTCAGCGAGAAATGGACCTCGTCGCCCTGCGCATCGGGGAGGCTCACCCGGATGAGCGAGGCCGCGGCGTGCGCTTGGCGCCGCTCAAGGAGCTGACGGTGGCCGCGACACAGCCGCGGTTGTTGTTACTGCTGGGGGCGGTCGGCCTGGTGTTGCTGATCGCGTGCGCCAACATCGCCAACCTGCTGCTGGTGCGGGCAGCCGAGCGGCGCAGAGAGCTGGGCGTACGGCAGGCCCTCGGCGCGGGACGCAGCAGACTCGTTGCGCAACTCCTCACCGAAAGCACGGTCCTCTCTCTGATGGGCGGTGCAGTGGGCTATCTCTTCGCCCTGGCCACCGTGGGACCGTTCACGGCTATGATCCCGGGTGGACTCGCCCGCGCTGGTGAAATCGGTGTCGACCTTCGTGCCCTCGCCTTTGCGGGTATCCTTGCCGTGTCGACAGGGCTCTTGATCGGCGTGCTACCGGCACTTCGTTCTGCGCGCATACCCATTGCCGATGTCTTGCAGGAAAGCAGCCGGGGATCATTCGGCGGAAGACGACAAAGTCGGACGCAGACCGCGCTTGTCGTGTCCGAGATTGCGCTTGCGTTCATACTGCTCACGGGCGCCGGACTGTTCATCAAGAGTTTTGTCCGCCTCACCGCGGTCGACCCCGGGTTCGTCACTAAGGACATCCTGACGATGGGCGTTGTTCTTTCCGGTGAGTACCGCAGCTCGGGAGACGCCGTACATGGGTTCTTTGCGGAACTCACGGAACGACTCGAGGCCGTTCCCGGAGTGCAAGTGGTTGCCGGCGCCAGCCAGCCACCCCTTGTGGGTGGATGGTCGGCTCCCCCGACGTCGGTCGAGACCGCATCCGGGATCATAGCGGACGCGATTCATTCGAGTTCCGTAACGCCTTCCTATTTCGCTGTCATGGGCATACCGCTCATTGCCGGACGGGCGTTGGCCTCCAGCGACCGGGACGGCACGGTGCCCGTCGCGGTGGTCAACCAGGCTATGGTTCGAAGGTACTGGCCCAACGAGGACCCGCTCGGCCATCGAGTGCGCCTCGACTATCCCGACAACCCCGGTTGGTTCACGGTGGTAGGAGTGGTCGGTGATATCAGATATCGGCTCCAGTCTCCGCCGTTCCCCGAGTTCTATCTCCCGCAAGCGCAATGGCCGGAGTGGTATCAGACGATGCTGCTCAAGACCGCCGCCGATCCGGCGGTCGTCGCTGCTGCCGCGCGAGAGGCGTTGTGGGCCGTGGATCCGAACGTGCCCACACGGGTCAATGTGCTCGACGATCAGATCAGTCGTTCTCGGTCAGTCGCCGCACCGCGCTTTTCGACACTGCTGCTGGTTTGCCTCGCTGGGGTCGCTGCACTGTTGGCCGTCGTTGGGGTGTACGGTGTGCTCGCGTACACCGTCGCCCAGCGGGTACACGAGATCGGTATTCGCATGGCACTGGGGGCGGGAAAGCAAAACCTCCTGCGGCACGTCATGCGGCGCGGCGTGCTGCTGGCGGGAATGGGACTCGCGGTTGGGTTGGTCATTTCACTCGTTGCCGTGCGGGTCGTGGAGAGCCTCTTGTTCGAGATCAGCCCCACGGACCCACCGACGCTCGCGCTCGTCGCGCTGCTGGTGACGGCGGCGGCGTTGGCGGCGAGTTACATGCCGGCCCGACGGGCGACGAAGGTGGATCCCGTAGAGGCCTTGCGGGGGGAGTAGCAGGGGCTAGCTCCGGCCGTTTCCCTCTTGCATCTCCAGGGCCTGGTGGACGGTCGGCATGTCACAAACGCCTCGCTCCACCAGAATAGTCCCCAACGGATGGTATTCCTGTCCCTCATCGTTCTGCTGTTTGACCGCCTCTGCAATCTGCGCAGCCTCAACACCGAGTGTATTCAGGAATTGACCGAGCGGAGGCGACAGATTG
>JBDHFY010000033.1:0-23851 GCA_039590195.1 Gemmatimonadota bacterium
CCCTGGAGCGTCCGGCCGGTCCCGGGGTGCTCCTGGTGGCCGGTCATGCCAGTGGTGCGATTGTCTAACAGAACTGTTGTCGTCGGCACGCGATTGTACACGGCGCTCACCAGGCTTGGCAGGCCTCCATGCAGAAAGGTGGAGTCGCCGATGACGGCCACCACCTGATCCTCGCCGGCGCGGTTGAAGCCGGTGGCGTTGCCGATACTTGCTCCCATGCAGAAAGTTGTGTGCATGGCTTCGTACGGCGGCAGGCAGCCGAGGGTGTAACAACCGATGTCACCCGTAACGAGCACACCCAATTTGCGGAGCGTGCTGAACACACCGCGATGGGGGCAGCCTGGACACATGACGGGCGGGCGCGGCAGGATAGCCACCTCGCTGTTGAAGTCGGACGGCGGGGGCGCACCGCCGAGCCCCGCAGCCACCAGATCGGCGGAGAGCTCACCGATATTCGTAAACCGCTCCTTACCGATGACATTCAGGATTCCGAAACTGGCCATCTCTTGTTCAATGAACCCTTCACTCTCCTCGACGACGAAGACGGTGTCGAAGCGAGCGCAGAATTCCTCCAGCCGCTTCTTGGGCAGAGGATAGATCATGCCCAGCTTGAACACGGTAGCGTCCGGAGCGACTTCCTTCACGTACTGATAGGGTGTCCCATGACTCACGACGCCGAGTTTGGAGTCGCCCCCTTCAATGACGTTCTCCACGGCTTGCTCGGCAAACTCTCGGAGCCGGTTGAGCTTCTCCTCGAGTTCGGGTCTTCGAAATCGGGCGTAAACGGGAATGGCATATTGCTTCACGTTACGCGAGAACGCCCGCCGTGGTGCCTCGACGCGCTCGTCCGATTCGACGAGCCCCCGAGTGTGGGCGAGCCGCGTGGTGGTGCGAAACATGACCGGGGTTTGGAACTGCTCGCTCAAGTCGAAGGCCGCCCTGACCATCTCTTTGGCCTCCACCGCGTCGGTCGGCTCCAGCAGTGGTACCTTTGCCACTTTGGCGAAGTAACGACTGTCCTGCTCGTTCTGTGATGAATACATGCCGGGATCGTCCGCCACCAACACGACAAAGCCGGCGTTCGTGCCGGCGTACGGGAAAACCATGAATGGGTCGGCCGCGACATTCAACCCGACGTGCTTCATCGTCACCATGGTTCGGGCTCCTCCGAGCGCCGCTCCGATACCTTCCTCAAACGCGACCTTCTCGTTGGTCGACCAGTGGGCGTCTATCTCATCGTATCGGGCCAGGTTTTCCAGCACTTCAGTGCTGGGAGTGCCTGGGTACCCGGCAGCGAACACCACCCCGGCCTCCCACGCGCCCCGGGCAATGGCCTCGTTGCCGGATATCAATCGCTTCACGTTACCACCTCCCTTCCCATGCACACCTGTCGCCACAATATTTTTGTGAGTCGTCACCGTCCGCTCGTTTCCGGTGCTCGATCCGACGCCGCGTCCTCCTCGAAGCTCCCCTTCAGATCGTAAGCACCGTCGGACATGAGGGAGGGATAATACTCTTCGAACGCCGCGAGCATCTGCTCGAGCGGGAGGTCCGCGAATTGACCGTGGTCCCGAATGTACTCCATGTATCGATTGCCCTTACGATCGCATTCCTGGAGTACTGCATCGTGGCGACCGTCGAACTCGAGCGGGGCGACGTCGAAGCGCTCGCACAATGATGCGTTGAACGCCGGGGTCGCCTTGACCCATTGATCCTCGAGAAACAACTCCGCGTAGCCGTGGAAGGCGAACACGTCGGTCTGCATCACGCGCCGCAGCTTCTCGGTCGCCAGATGATTCTTCACATCGGCAAAGCCGAGCCGGCTCGGGATGCCTTCGACCCGGGCTACTGCGCTGAGGAGGGTGGCTTTGGGGACGCAGAAGCCAAATCCTCTATTCAGCACAGCGCTCGCCCGCATGGCCTCGGGCTTGAGGTCGATCCTGTACGGGTCGTAGTGGATGCCGTCCCGCACGGCATAGTAGAGGGCGATGGCCTTCTCCACGTCTGATCGGCGACTGGCAACCACACGCCTGGCGAAGTCGACGACGTCGGGGTGATCACTGTCGATGAAACTGGTTGACGGCAGGTATTGGGCGAACTGGGATCGGCTGGGCATGGGCAACGTTGCGCTCATCCGGGAACGGAAGGACAGCCACGTGTCACGGGCGTAAGGACAGGTCGGCTGACGGGTTCTCAGTCTCGGTCTGGAGAATCATTCACGTATCGGTCGACGGCTGATCGTGTCTAAACTACATTGGACAACGTACACAGGGAGCCGGGGCTGACCAAGAAATGGGACAAGTGGAGGGTGTGCCAATGGCACTACCCGGAGGCTAACTTGTTGTCAAGCAAGCTATTGACCCCCATCAAAGTTGTGGTTCGGATCTTGCGCTTTGTCGGGGTATTGCGCGTCCAAACCTGAATGACTGACTCCCTTATTCGGCATTAGGCTACGATGATTCGACCTCGGCTTTTCTCCCCTCTGCTCGCCGCCGTCGCAGTCTTACTTCACCTCACACCTTCGACGGCCCAAGTGGACTCAGCCATCGTCCGCGGTGCGGTGACAGACAGTGCTTCAGGCGAGCCCATATCTACCGTATCGGTGGCCGTTGAGGGAACGGCGATCACCGCCCGGACGAATGCGGCCGGGGGTTTTCGGTTAGAGGGTCTCTCGGCGGGCGCGTACGTTCTGACTCTCCGCAAAGACGGTTTTGCGGCCCGGACGGTCGAGTTTGCGCTCCAGCTGGATCAAACCGGAGAGTTGGACCTGGGATCGCTTACGCTGCAGGCGGTCGCTGCCCGTGTCGTGACGGTCGTGGGCATCATCACCGACATGGAAACCGGCGAACCGATACCTGCTGCAACCGTTGACTACAACGGGCAGCCGGCTGCAATCTCGGATACCGCCGGTGTTTTCCGGATCCCGAACGCTGAGCTGCAGGCGAGCGGCAACCGTGTGGATGCGCATCGCATCGGGTACGAGCCGATGGCTCATCTCTTCACGGTTCCCGAATCAGCGGCAGAAATCGACTTGAATATCGCGCTTCGACCGCTGGCAGTGGAGCTCACGGAACTCACGGCGCGGGTCGAGCGATCTGCCCTGCTGGCCAGAAACCTTAGGGGTTTCGACAACCGCCGCCAGGCCGGGTTCGGCCACTTCTTTACGTATGCCGATATTCAGCGCTTCAGACCCAAGTACGTGTCTGACGTCGTTCGAAGGGTGCCGGGCGTGCTCGTGACGGCGGGAGGCGCACCGCGAGGGATGGATCCGAGCGGTCGCATGATTGGCACTGAGACCACGATCAAGTTCCATCGCGGAGGGGGAAGCGCCGGACCCCGGGAGTGCGATCCCATCATCTTCGTGGACGGCATCCGGCTGATTAACACGGATGTCGACTTGTTCGCTACGCCGGAGCGCATTGCCGGCATCGAGGTATACACCTCCGCAACCGACGTGCCCGCAGAATACCTCGTGATGAACGCCCAATGCGGCGTGATCCTGGTGTGGATGTCTGAGCCCAATCTGCTTCAGTCGTCGCCCTTCGAGATCGGTGTTCACGTTGGCGCGCACTGGAGGCCCGACGGGCTGATCGCCAGGCGGATCGGCGGTCAGATCGCCGTGCCCATCAAGGGGATATTTGAGCTGGGAATGGCGTTCAACCTCATCAGTAATCCTCCCCTCATCGGCGAGTCCGGCTCCTTGGACTCCGGGGGACAGGGCATCGTCACCTTCAGAATCCTGCCCTTCGGCAGCCGCCTGCCGTTCTACGTGGGGGTGGGAGCGTCGCTGCTTCAGCGAAGGGAACAATTCTTAGAGATAGGCGGAGCCGAGGAGATCACCGGTCACGACGTTGTTCTCACAGGAGTCAAGTTCCCCCTAGGGGCGTTCCGCCCGTTCGCCGAGATCCACTTACTCGACCTGTTCCTGCCGGGCGAAACGGAATCCTACCTATTTAGCGGAGTGAGTCTGCTGATACAGTGAGGGCCCCGCCACGTCCCCTCGACGCTCAGGCTGCCAGCTGCTAGCAGTGAGCTGCCGGCTCTGACTATCCAGCGCCCAATTGTATGATGCCGCCTCTCTCCGCGGTCATTCAGACCCATCCAGGGGCTGGTGCCGGGAGGTGCGCAGGGCATATTGATGGTTCGGGCCTCGAAAGAGCTCTTCTGGCGCTCAAACATGAACAACCACCACGACCGAAGTGCACACGTTGCCATTGTTGGCCTGTTGCTCTTTGCGAGCGTGTTCCTGCTGGTGCTCAGCCGCATTGGCGTCAATGCGAGGTTCGTGGGTCGCAACCTCTGGTCTGTCGACGAGCCGCGAGATACGTCCCCGTCGTGGGACGTGCTGAAGCACCCGGCTACCAAGTTGGTGACCCTCCCACCAGATATCTTTCAGCGAACACAGATCACCCGAGAAGAAATCCAGAGCCTCGAGGATGCGGCGACGGCGTATGACGTTATTCGGCGGCTCCGGTCGTCGTGGTTCGAGGTGAGGGAAGATACCAGTGTGCGCGTGGGCAACCTCCCCGTCGGCGGGTTTGAGGTGTTGCATGCGATCCGGACGCCGGTCATCGAGAGCATGCGTTTGATGGCGAGGAGATCGGAGCCATATTGGATCATTCGAGTTGATTTTGTGATGTGAGGTTGGCCCCCCCGTTTCATACCGCACCTATCCCTCACCGCTGCGCCCCGCAGCAGCTCCCCACTGCCCGGCTGCCAGCTACCTTCCTGACAACTCAAACACCGGTTGGTGTGAGCCGACGTTTGTCCGCGTTCATCCGCGGCTGAAGGACAGCGACTGTGGCTTGCCGTCGACGATTCTCGAGAGCGCGTCGCTTTAGCGACATCAGCCGAGCCGCGGCTCTCAGCGGCTGGTTAATGCTCGCCGTGCGCGGTTAGCTATATTGGTGCGTGAACGGGAGATTCGCGCATGCCGGCAACTGACTTCTCGAAAGATTTTGGCCCCTTCGAAGGCAAGACCTGGCTCAACACGGCCCACCAGGGAGCGCTGCCGCGGGTGGCCGCCGCCGAAGCTCGAGAGGCGATCGAGTGGAAGGTGAACCCTCATCTCCTGACGACTGACCGCTTCAGTGACGTGCCGCTTCGTGTGAAGCGGGCGCTCGCCCGGCTCATTCATGCTTCCCCAGATGACATCATCCTGGGCAACAGCGCCTCCTACGGCTTGCATCTCCTGGCGAACGGGTTTCCCTGGCAGAAGGGTGACGAGGTGTTGCTGGTGCAGGGCGACTTTCCGTCGGTCATCCTCCCGTGGCTCGATCTGGAGCGTAGAGGAGTCTGCGTCCGTTGTGTCGAGCCCCGAGGTGCAGTCATCGATGCGAAGGAAGTGGCAGGCTACATCACACCGGCGACCCGGATCTTCTGCACGACATGGGTGCACTCGTTCACGGGTCACGTCGTCGATGTAGACGCATTGGGCGAAGTGTGCCGAGCTTCTGGAGTGAAATTCATGCTCAACACCTCGCAGGCCCTCGGCACGCGCCCACTCGATGTGGCCAAGGCTCCCGTCGACGCCATCACCAACGTGGGGTTCAAGTGGCTGTGCGGTCCGTATGGTACGGGGTTCTGCTGGATGAGGCCGGAACTACGCGGATCGCTCCAGTACAACCAGAACTACTGGCTGGCAATGCAAACCGCCGATGAATTGGGAACGTCGGGCGGCGAGCTCGTGCTGCGGAACGATCTCGGGGCCAGGAAGTACGACGTTTTTGGCACGGCGAACTTCTTCAACTTCAAGCCGTGGGCCACCTCGCTGGAGTACGTGCTGGAGCAGGGGGTAGATTGCATCGCGGCCCACAATGACCATCTCGTATCCGGCCTCGTCGACGGGCTGGACCGCGACAAATACCACATCTTGAGCCCGGCGAAAGGACCGGATCGTTCAACGCTCGTGCTGATTTCGCACCAAGACCGCGCTCGCAACGAAGGTGTTTACCACGCCCTGAGGCGCGAGGAGATCTACGTTGCCTATCGCCGCGACAACATTCGCTTGGCGCCGCATCTTTACAACACCGACCGAGATATCGACCGCGCGCTGACCGTCCTGAACGAGGCCTGAGCCGCGTGCCGCTGGCCATTCTCTTTTGTGTGCCGTCAGAACTCCCACCGAACACCGAGCGAGGGCAGCACAGGGAGAAGCTCCTCCCCACCGAATTGTGACACGAAAACCCGTCCGTCGCTCACCGAGACGCCGTAGGAGTAGCTTCGCAGATTTTGGCGGTTGTAGAGGTTGAAGACGTCGAGGTACACCTGCAGGACGTTCGATTTGATGAAGAAGTTGCGCGTCAATCGGAAGTCGAATCGGTGATACGACGGAAGCCGGAGCGCGTTCAGTGGCCCGAAGCCGCGCGATAGCTGCAACGATCCGTCTGTGAGAGTGTCAATGGCAAACGTCGACGCGGTCGCAGGCCAACCGGTCCTGAACTGCCACGCCCAGCTGAGGTGCCATTGGCGGTTCGGGCGGTAGGCGAAATGAAAACCGAAGGCGTGACGTTGATCCAACGTCCGAGGAACCCACCGGCCGTCGATGAGATCCTCGGCCACTGCCAGCACATAGCTGGCAGACCACGCCACGTGACGTCCCTGATCCCGCCCCAGCAGAATCTCAATGCCCTGGGCTTTGGCCTCCGTGGGGTCAATGCGGACCCGGTCGCCCTCGGTCTCAGGGAACGCTTCGATCTCGCGGTCGGCGTTCAAGAACGTGGGGCGGGGATCGGCCATCGTGCGGCGATAGGCTTCGAGCCGCAGGTTGAGCCCGCTGTCGAACCGGTGGTCGAAGCCAATCGCGAGCTGTTCGGCTGGGTCTGAGGGAAAGAATTCCGTTTCGCCGTCCCCCACATCCAGTTCGTGAAGCCCGTGAGATTGGTAGTAACGACCCCAACTCCCCCTCAGTGTCGTTTGTTCCGAGAGATCGAGAGACAGATGCACTCGGGGCGCCAGGTCGGCGTCTCCGGTATGTGAGATTCGATCGTACCGGACGCCGACTTCAGCCGTCACGGCGTCAAACGGCCGCACGCGAGTGGCCAGATAGGCAGCGAACTCGTTGCCGGACGGCGCGACGGCCACAGCGGTGGTGTCGAACCGGTTTCCCAGCTCAAGCTCCGGCGTGGCGATGATCGTTCGCGTTGCGCTGAAGTAGTCGTAGTCGGTAGTCCCGCCCTTGAAGTCCATGCCCGCCTTTACCATGGCCCTGTCGGACAGCTCGTAGGCGAAGTCCTGTTTGACACCGGCAAACCTGAAGCGGCGATCGTCAAGGACGTCGACGGACTCGGGTCCGCGGATGCGCCCGATCTCTTCGGCCTGACCAATGCGGTTACGGGTGACGCGGCCCCCGTATCCCATGGTGCTGACCGTGGCGCGATCGGAAAGATCGGCTTTCCAGCTCAGCCACGCGTAGTTGCTATGCCAGCCCGTCGTGATGTCGCCCTCGTCGTCTCGGAGCCGCAGGTCGTCGTCGGCGTGAAGCGTGTACAAGCTGATCTGGTGGTTTGGGTGAGGCCGATATTGAAGCTTGCCAAACACGTCGTAGTACTTGGGCGACAGGTCGTCGTTGCCGCCGGTCAGTGCCAGGGCGATGTCGAGGTATCCACGCCTCGCCGCCACGAGCCACTGACCGTTCCCTCCGGCGAAGCCACCCTGATTCATGAAGCTCAGGTTCGAGATGCTGAGACCCAAAGCCGTGCGGGTCCCTTGGAGTGGTGGGGTGCGCGACTGCATGTCGAAGACGCCCACCAGCTTGTCTCCGTGCTCGACCGGCAATCCACCCGTGACCAGCTCCACGCCGCCAAGAGAGTTGACGTCGATGATTCCCAGGGCGCCGTCGAAGTCTTTGAGGTGGTACGGCTCGTAGAGTTCCATCCCGTCGATGCGAACCAGAAGCTCCTGGTCGAACCCGCCCCTCACATTGAGCTTCGTAGAGATGTCTCCTGCCGCGATTCCCGGCAGACGTTTCACGGCACGGAATATGTCTTCCCCGAACTGGGGGATCGTTTCGATGTCATCCCGCGTGAGAGTCTGCTGGGACGGCGCCACCTGGGCCTCCATGACGCCAAAATGTCCCGGCGTGACCACGATGTCGGCGAGGCGAAAGGGGGCCGGATTGAGCTCGATCGCTACCGTTACCGTTCCGGTATCCACCCTTATAACGCTGCGGTGAACTCGAAATCCGATGCGCGCCACTCGGATTTCGTACTCTCCGGCGTTGATCTCGTCCACGGTGAAGCGTCCATCGGCAGCGGTATACACGGGCCGCGACCGGCCGACGAGGCGAACCTCGGCGCCGACCACGGGGGAGCCGGATCCGGCTTCCCGTACCACACCGGCGATTCCACCCTGGGCCTCGGCCGCCACAGGGATGACCACGCACAAGAGGACTGCGGCAAGGCACGCCTCTGTGCGCGAATTAGCAATGTAAGTTCGGCTATTCATGGTGCGTTCGATGTTTCCTTGCCCGGGTTGTGTGGACCACGATCGGCGTAACCGACCCAATTCGTGGGGTGAACGATTCACCGCCCGCTGTTGTGACAGGGTGAGGATGGGATGTTGGGTCCCGAATTGACGGCGAGTTGGAGACGACAGGTGAGCCAGGGCCGTAAGTACCCCCGCCGCTTGAGGATACTGGGTTTTTCTTAGCTCAATCACACCCGTTCCAGCCGGCCCCCACGGTAGTGCCACGCTCGAGCATGGCCCGCGTGCCCCCACCGCCTGGAACCTCCACGGCCCACAGGCGTAGCACGGCTGTAAGAAACGAGTCGCCCCGATCGTTTACGCCCTGAGGGTCTCTCTCAGGAAGTGATGCGGATGCTGCTGCCCGTTCGAACTCGGACTGTCCTTACGCTGGCTTGCGTTGTGGCCGGGTCGTTGGACATGGCGGCGGTGCGTCCCGCTTACTCACAGCAAACGGTCAGCAGTCGGGGAACATTGTCCGGCACGGTGGTGGAGATGGGGAGTAACGAGCCCCTCGGGCTCGCTACGGTGATATTGGCCCCTCAGCCGGCGGGGGTGCTCCCGACGGATCTGACGAGGTCCAGCTTCTTGGTGGGGACCCGTAGCGTTCGTACCGACGACGGTGGGCGCTACCGTTTCCCGAACGTGGCCGCTGGCGGGTATCGACTGTACGTGCGGCGAATCGGCTACCGACAAGCCATCCTGGACCTCGAGCTCGACGGCACCGAGGGGCTCAACCTTTCGGTGGGACTCACCGTCGCGCCGATACGGCTGGAACCGCTGATCGCGACGTCGACGCCGGTGGATCCCTACGATCGCGCCGAGGCGGAGAGACCGAGTGCAGACTGGGACCGGGCGGCTCGCGAGCGGTGGAGACAGGAGACCTTTCTGGAGAGTGATGTACGGACGCTCTCCCACGACGAGGTCGTGGAGTCGGTCACCCTCAACGAGACGGACATCTTCAGGGCGCTCCAACGGCTGCCGGGCGTATCCACCCGCGATGACTGGACGGCGGAACTCTGGGTGCGGGGCGCTCCCGGCGATCTGACGCGCACCACCTTCGATGGACTGCCGCTGTTCAACCCCTATCACGGCGGCGGACTCACGTCGGCAATCAACTCGGATGCACTAGGTGCCGTCTTCCTGCACCCGGGTGTGCGGTCGCCGGAGCTGGGTGCCGGGGCCGCCGGGTTGGTCGACATGAAGTCGCGACCCGCCGGTGGGGTCGGTGAGCTTCGCGGTTACGGGAGTTTTTCCAGCTCGATGCTCGGCGCCGAACTGGAGAAGAGATGGTTCGGAGGCCGCGTTGGGACAGTCCTCGCGGGGAGGCACTCCTGGCTCGGCCGAACCCGAAATCTCGTCAGAGGTACGGACGGCGTTTCTCCCGAGATTCCCAACGACTTTGTGGATGTCATGGGGCGGATCGACGTCGATCTAGGGAACGGCCGGGCGCTCGAGGTGAGTGGCATTTGGGAGCGCGATTGGATCGACGGGTTCCTTGCCGGCGGTCCGGTGGGAAACAGATCGAGCTGGGGAAGTCTGGCCGGCCGTGCCACGCTGCAGGCTCCGCTCTGGGGCGGCTTCCTTCGACAGACGGCCGGCTACAGCCGCTTCACGGCCGCGGTTCGGCAGATCGAGCCGCAAACGCCCCTGGCGGCTTTCGCCGATCTTCCCACGCAAGAGCCAACTGAGAATGGGGTCGAGTACGCCGCGCTCAGCGGGAACTGGACGCTGCCCTCGTCGAGCGGCATGGGTCCCAAGTGGCGAGCGGGCTATGCCCTGTTTCACCAGAGGGTGCAGTATCGTGGTGCTCCGCCCAACCCTTACTCCGTTCCCGTGTATCTCTACACCGCGGAGATTGGCGGAAAGGTCACGGCGCTGAACATCTGGGGTGAGTACTGGTGGCGGCCGTCGGACCGGTTGGTGATTCGCCTTGGCGGGCGGTTGGAGCTCGATAAGGAAACGGTGGGCGGGCTCGTCGACGATCCGGTGGTCCTGAACAACGAACAGTTGGCCGGACAGGTCTCGCTGCGTTATGCCCTGACCGACCGTCTGAGTGTATCGGGGGCCAAAGGAAGCACATATCAGTACGAGCAAGCGCTTGCCACATCCGGGTTGCGTTTCGGCCCGGCATTGAGTGTGAGCCCTCTGTGGGTCCTTGCCCCTGGCACCAACTCAGCGGTCCGCTCGGAAATCACGACAGCGGGAATCGAGTACTGGTTGAACGGTGAGTGGCTTGCCTCGGCGAATTTGTACGACAGATCGACCAGCGGCATTCAAATTCCGGATCCGGAGCCGGGATCGACCGATGACGACGCCTTCGCGGTACACGCAACCAACAAAGCTCACGGGATCGAGCTTGCCGTGCGACGCCTCGTGGGATCGTGGACCGGCTCATTGGGATACGCGTTCGGTATCTCCGACTACGAGGCCAAAGGACTTCAGTTCCCGGCCCCATCCGATAGGCGTCACACCGTCGATGCCACGATCATGTCGAAGATTGCCGAGGGAGTTGTGGGAGGTACGGTCCGCGTGGGCGGAACAGTCATCGCAGCATCCGGGGCCCCGTACACCCGAACCCATCCCGGGGTGTACGATTGCCGGGATTACGAGCCGGGCGGTCACTGTCAGCCAATTCTGTCGACGTCGGTGGAGTCTCCCAACGGCGAGCGGTCGCCCTGGTACAGCGGCTTCAACGTACTGTTTGACTGGACTCGCTCGTTCACTGGGTGGCGACTGGGAGCGCATGTGCAGGTTCAGAATCTCCTGAATGCGTCTCGAGCGGTCACATACGCGGTGGACGAGGGCCTGTGTCGCCGCCGGTCGGTGGAGAGTCCCATTTGCGGGCGGGCGGAAGACTCATTTGTACCGGGACTTCGCCGGTACTACGAACTGGGATTGAGGTTGTCGTTTTGATCGTGAATCTGGAAGCTGCCTTCGATTCCTACCACGCGCCGCTGCACCGGTATCTGGTGCGGCTGACCGGCGATCCGGACCTGGCAGCGGATGCGGCGCAGGAGGCCTTTGTCAGGCTGGCCCAACGCCCGCCCCGCCACTTCGCGAATTTGAGGGCGTGGCTCTATACTGTGGCAACAAACTACGCGTTCGACACGCTCAAAATTGCCCGCCGACGCCTCACACTGCTGGGAGAGGCCGCGGAACGTGCACCCGTCGCTGATCCCGAATTGGCGCCGGACTTGTGTCTGGAACGCGAGGAGCGTCGCGAGGCGGTTCGGGCGGCACTCCACGATCTCAGGGAAAAGGAACGGGTAACCCTGCTCATGCGAGCCGAAGGTTTTTCCTACAAGGAAGTCGGTACCGCGCTCGGCATCTCGGTGAATTCGGTCGGCGTCATCGCCGCGCGAGCCCTCCGAAAACTCGCGTCCGCCCTCGAACCGCAGGAGTCGCAACTCGTATGACGAACGATACCCTCCACCTCGACATGCATCCGGCCGACGGCGACATCCTCAGATTCAACGACGGCGCGTGCGACTGGGACGAGCGGATCCGCATCGAGCAGCATCTTGCCGAATGCCCGGTCTGCTGTGAAACATCCCAGCTCTTTGAAGCGGCCTCGAACGAGCTCAGTCTGATCCTCGACGAGCTGGACGTGGAGCCGGCCGCGGATGCCAAGGAACGGGTTCTCGTCGCGGCGCAGAAGGCGCGCCGTTCCCATGAGTATCCAGACGCGTGGCGTTGGCGTGGCGGCTCCCTCAGGGCCGCGGCCATTCTCGTGGCGGTCCTTGGAGCCAGCTTGTGGGTCCTACCTGTACGTGCATGGGTATTCGAGTTTCTGGGCGCCAGCCAACCGGTTCAGGGCAATTCGCTTGCCGCTCCCGAGGTCGTAGCACCTCTACCGCCGCCGGTATCCTCGACGATATCGTTCCTCCCGACTTCACCGACGTTTGGCGTCGAGATCGCTGCGCGACAGACCGAGGGGAGCCTGGTGCTCCGGGCGGGACAGAGTGCTTCCGCGTCGGCTCGGGTCACAGGACGCGACCCCACCGATGCATTTCTCGTAACGGGCAATGGGATCCAGATCGACAACTCGGAAATGTCTACTGCCACGTATAACGTGACGGTGCCAGTGACACTCTCGCAGGTCAGAGTGCGATTCGGCGACGGCGAGACACTGTCGTACCTGGTTGGCCACATTGCTTCACAGGACAGCTTGGTCGTAAGCCTGCAACCCCACTAGCACTTTTCCCCAATTTCGCGCCGGCCTCTCGTCTTCAAGCATCACGACGACGAGAAGCATGGCACACGACGTTGGGCCGCGAGATCGTGATGTGTGCCCGCGCGCCCCCGGCCGGCAAGTCACAAATCCCTCCCACCGATCGTTTACCGGTTGAACATGGCATTGGCACACTCAAGGGAGGGATCATGCGAAGTCGCGTGACGATGCTCGTGATCGTTTTAGTAGCCCTAGCTCTCCCGGCGGCCGGTCAGGCTCAGCAGGAGCACGAACGGTTCTGGTGGGGCTTCGGTCTCGGTGGAGGATCGGACAGTTGGCAGTGGTGGGAGGATGGGTTGCGGGGGGCCGCGGGATACTTCCGGCTGGGTGGCACGGTGAATGCACAGGTACTGTTCGGTGGCGAGGCGTTCGTCTTCTGGCGTGAAGGCTCAGGAAGTGGAGATCTGCAGCGAGTGAACGCCACCGCGGTTGCCCTGTTATATCCGAGCCGGAACGGCGGGATGTTCTTCAAGGGCGGGTTTGGCGTGGCACGGGCCGAGCTGCATGGGTGTGAACCGGAAGGGATTGGCACGACGTTTGGCACGGGGATCGATCTGCGGATCGGCAGGAACGCCTACGTCACGCCGAACCTTGACCTCCTCGTTCAGTTCTTCGAGCACGACACCAACGCGTCGCTCCTCTTCACGTTGGGGATTACGTGGCATTGACTGCATTGAGAAGTGAAGAGAAGTGAGAGCTTGTGAACAACTTTCCCTGGTTCGTCTTGGGAGGTGTCGTCTCCTGAGGCGCGACCTCCCTCACGCGCGCGCCAGGCCAATGTCGGTTGGTCTGTTCTCCGCTCGCAGGCGAAGGCGCAGTGATTCTTTCACAAGCTCTGAGAAGTAAGAGGTTAGAGGGCCCCCCAACCTCCCGAACTCCGGCAGGTAGGCGCTGAACGACGAAACCGATGACCCCAGGTGAAGCCTGGGGTTCTTCGTTAGTGTGCACCGGGACTTCCGCTGGGCCACGATTTGCCACATCCTCCCTCAGCAAGCCTCACCATGCTCACGGAGGGAGCAATGACTCAGGAAGGAGTGCAGGCCGAGGAGCCTCAACGGTGGGCGTCGACCGTGTCGTTCGCCATTGCTGCAGTGCTGATCGTCCCGGCTGTGCTGACGCTGTTGTCGGTCAGAGTCCCGGGCACCCTCGAGATTGCTTCGGCTGATCCGACGCCGCTGGGGTACACCTGGAGCCTCTCATTGTTCATTATACCGCTCGCGGTGCTGGCATGGTGGTTTCTCCGCCACCCGAGCTATTCCTTCCAGAAGCGTTCTTTCTGGAGGACGCTACTCACCTTGACTCCTCTGGGGTTTCTGCTCGACTTCCTGTTTGGCAACGTCTTTTTCACCTTCACCAACCACACTGCTGTGCTTGGGGTCGAGATTCCCGCCGTGGGAGGAGCCATCCCCATTGAAGAATTTGTCTTCTACCTGACCGGCTTCATGGTTGTGTTGTTGGCCTATATCTGGACGGACGAGTACTGGATGGGCGCTTACAACGTTCAGGATTATTCGGGAGAGGCGAAGAAGATACACAGGCTCGTGGAGTTTCATCCAGCGTCCGTCATGGTCGGAGTGGCCCTGCTCGCAGCAGCAGCGTTCTTCAAGAGGTTCTTGTCTCCCTCTCCGGATGGGTTCCCCTGGTATTTCACGTATCTGGTCATCGTTGGGATCGTTCCTGCGGTTGGTCTCTTCCGCTCGGTTCGGCGATTCATCAATTGGAGGGCCTTCAGCTTCACGCTGTTCTTGATGCTTCTGGTGAGCCTGTTGTGGGAGGCAACGCTCGGTGTCCCGTACGGGTGGTGGGGATATAAGGGCGAAGCCATGATGGGGATTTTCATAGGTGCGTGGCATGATTTGCCGATCGAGGCTGTTTGTGTCTGGCTTTCGGTTACATTCACGACAGTGATCATCTACGAGGTGATCAAGCTCTGGCAGGCGTCGGAGAAGGGCTTCAGGGAAGCGATGATTGGGGTGAGGGGAGAAGTGAGAAGGGAGAGCGGAGAAGGGTAGCCGCGCATGAACGCGGATGCACGCTGACCGATTTCTTGAGTTGTTGGAGCTGACAGCCGATAGGTTGGGTGGTGAGGGAATCTGCGGGGAATGGCTGATTGGTGGTGTGTAGGGGGGAACAAGCCAACCCCGGGCGCGAGCCCGGGGTTGTACACGGTAGGTCCGAGGTCTTCCAGAAAAGCCAACACTGATCAGACTGACACCGGGCGGCAGCCCGGGGGTGACAGCGTAGATGAGATGTCCCGGCCGGCCACAAACAAACTAACACCGATCAAACTGAGCCCGGGCGTCACCCAGGGTTTGACAGCGGCTGCGAGCACACGGAACATAAAGGACCGTCGGTGTGCTCGGCTATTCCTTCTCCCTTCTCACTTCTCCCTTCTTACTGTCTTTGCGACCCGTCGTCGGTCGAAAAGGCAGCCCTCAGCGTAGCCGCATGGATTGCGTTGAAGAACAATTTGTACGTGCCACGTGGTTGCCCGCGAAACTGCGGACGGAATCCGAACAGCACAACCTTGCCGTTCCCCAGGCGTGCCTGCACCATGGCGGCGCGGCCGGCTAGGTATCGTTCCTCGCCCATCGCCCAGCCGCTCATGAGAAGCTCGTCTTCGGCGTAGCGGGCAATCACTTCCACGGCGGGCTCCGGCGCCAACTCGGTCCGCTCCTGCCCACCCTCGCGGCCGCGGGGGAGCCGCACAGTGTCGAAGGCCCGGCTTTGGGAAAAGGACGCCGCGACTTCGGGCTGCATGCCGTGCGCGAGTGGATGGTCGGTCTCAACCTTCATCCTGATCAAGGAACCGGGAATGAAGAAGTCCTCCGGTGCGAGGCCCTCCACGACGTTGCGCACCGGTAGGTTGAAGTGCTCAATGGGGAAGTCGGTGGCCTGATCCAGCGCCACGAGCGTTCCCCCCTGCTGAACGAAACGCTTGAGAGCGGCCGTACCCTCTGCGCCGATCCCACCGACGAACTCGGCGGGCATCGTTCCCTCGAGATTCCCGCGGAAGATGCCCTCCGCGCTTTGGTTCGGAAAGACGATGGCGTCGTATTGCGCAAGGTCGCCGGTCCGAATATCGACGTCATGCAGCGTGTCCACAGGAAACTCGTAGTTCTCGAGCAGCCAGAGGGTCCACCCTTGGTCGTCAACCCGACTGGCCCAAGCCTTGTACAGCCCGACCCGAGGAAGACGAAGTGGCTGGAGGTCCACTGTTGGGCGATCCGGCAGGCCGGCGAAATCGAGGCCCAACTCACGAGCCACCGCTTCCACACGTTCCCGCGTATTTCCGATGTCCTCGATGACGAATGTGCCCGCCGGTTGACTCGCACCGGCGGCGGAGAATTCGGCAGTGGCCCAGTAGACGTGTTCGCCGTCGGCCAGGAGCCGATTGACCGCCCGTGCACTTGCGTTGGGCTGGTGGGAAAGCGCATACCCGAAACTCACGCTACCCCGTATGCGGCCGGCCGGTACCGCGGCGAGATCCTCGATCTCCCTGGTGTCGGCTGTGAAGGACTCGTTGATTCGCTCGACACTCACGCCCATTTGCATAGGCAGCGTCCAACCAGCCAAGTCGTACGGAGTTTCCGGTGGACCGCCGGGATACCGTTGCCGCTCGGGATACCGTTGCGGCTCCATGAGATTGACGACATGGGGCCTGAAGGCCTGTCCTGCGTAGACGATGTACGAACCACTCGGGTAATCGCGGCCCTCCGCCCGGAATGATTCCGTGGCCTGGTGTACTTCGACGCCGCTGTACCGCAGGATGTTCACGATGTTCGTGGCTTCACTCGGGTCCCACTGCTCTGGGGGAATCACATACGCGAACGGATTGTCCGCCTCTCCGGTTTCGATCGCATCGCGGCCCATTCGGTAGATGCCATAGAGGAATTCTTCCCGATAGTTGGCTGCCAAGTTCAGCGTGGCCAGGGAGGCCTCGATCATATATTCGACGCCGTCCCGCAGATGCGACTCGGTCCCAAACCAGGGGTCCGGATAGAAAATGCTCGTGCTGTCCGTGCGGGGTGAGGAACCCCGCCTGACGTTCAGCGTTTGTGGGAACGACTCCGGGTCGTAATAGCGAGGTGTCGGGGTGGAGTGCGCGGTCTCCGTCAGGATTCCGATCTGGTTGTGGAAATACGGCGTCAGGCGCATCCCGCCGTTCCACCACATGCTGTAGACGGACCGCGAGACATAGCCCGGCATGCCCATGGCGGCGTAGCGATTTGCCATCGCCGCGCCCACCATGTTGACCCCCGTCGTGACGCCGGGATGAATATCGGGGTTCACCGGGTCGGCAAACGGAGGAATGAAGATCCGGGCGTACGCGGGCGCCGATTGGTGGTGGTTGTACACAATCTGCGGATACCACTCGCGATACAGCACGCGAGACGCCGCGCGCGTCTCCGGCTGGTTGTTCATGAACCAGTCACGGTTGTTGTCGGTCCCTGCGTACGGCTGGCCCAGTCGCGGGGGCCGAGTGGTCTCATACGGCGTGCCGACATTCCGGCGATACCAGGCCACGTCGTTCTTCAGGGCGTCCGGGTTCAGAATCGGCATGAGGAGGGTAACGACGTTCTGCCGGATCTTTTGCATCTCGGACGTCTCCTCGGTGGCCAGTCGATATGCGAGTTCGGGGGGCATCTGACCGGCGGCGAACTCTTGATCGTCCATGCCACCGTCGATCCACACGATGGCCCTGCCGTCTCCCGCGAGTTGCCTTGCGCGTTCCTCGGTCAACCGGGCGCGGGAAAGCTGCTCACTCGTGGCCCGCCACCGCTCCAGCTCGCGCATGTTTTGCTCGCTGGAGATGAAGAGAAGAAGCATGGGCTCGCCGGTGCCGGACCTGCCGATCTCCGTCAGCTGGACCCGGTCACTCGCAGCGTCCAGGCGCCGGTAGTACTCCTGCATCTGCTCGTAGTCCGCAACCTTGTAATCGGTGCCGACCCGGAAGCCGAAGACGTCCGAGGGTGTGGGTACCTGAGACGCGGCCGGCACGGCCCAGAACGCGGCAACGAGTGCCGGGACGAGATGCCGTAGCCGAATGGGTGCATACGAGGGATAGGCCTTACTCATCGATCCTCCCAGCAAAGGGGCGAGGGACCGGGCGGAAGACGAAAACCGAGGGAGACGCCGGGACGGACCGGCACCCCCTTCCACCGTCCCATTTGTCCCAGGAAGTTGAAACTCGACCGAGTCCGCGGCCTGTCAAGGTCCTGCCGACACCGCGACAGGTTGCCCGTTAATGGAGTTCGGGACACCGTACGATTCTCATGGTTTGTCACCGACGAAGGCTTGCCCTATCCTAGGATCGGATTGAGAGATCGGTCGAAGCCGCTGAGCGTCGTCGAGCGCTGTGGCGATTACCCGGTGGTCCCGGTCGGGTTTTCCCCGAGCCACGGAGAGCGGATGG
The DNA here is from genome assembly GCA_039590195.1 of Gemmatimonadota bacterium. Classification (GTDB taxonomy): domain Bacteria; phylum Gemmatimonadota; class Gemmatimonadetes; order Gemmatimonadales; family GWC2-71-9; genus JBDHDY01. Next base: position 18,114 of record JBDHFY010000033.1, read on the forward strand.
CGGTGCCTGCCGTACAATCCGGACAGGGCTCCATACAACTGATTGCCGTTAAAGAGTTTATGTGATGGATATCACGGCGGGGCCCCTGTCCCACAATATCGTTGTGCGAGGGTTGTGTGGGACAGGCGTGTCCAGCAGTCTGGTGACCCGCGAGTCCCGCCGTAATGGTTGGCCCCGGTCGGCCCGTGACGCGAGTGTTGAGTCCGTCTGAGAACGCGTTTAGGGGGATTGGCGTATGAGTTGGCGACGCACGATCAACAAATATGTGGCCCTGATGACGACGATCATCGGCATGGTCCTCGTCTTCAGCAGTTTCTTCATTTGGGAGGAGTACGGCAAGGTCGCCTCCGTCACGGGCGGCTTGCTCATTCTCTTGGTGGGCGTTTGGTATGCCACCAACCCTGTCGCCACCACCGAGCGCAAGAATTTCCAACTGCGACACGAGGTGGACAGGTTCCTCGTGAACGTCCGCGAGCTCTATCGTGCGGCCGGCAGAAATGCGTCCGAAGAGGTGGAGCAAGTGGTCGCCGAGATGCATGCATCGGTGGATCGCATGAAGGCGGTCGCGGGCCGGCACCGCAAGCAAGGATAGGGCGGCGACTCGCCACGCTCTCACCGCCGGCGCCCGGGGGCGGGGGCGGGGGCGCCCGCATAACGCCTGAAGCCCATCGGTTGGCGGTTGGCCGAGATCCGACCTGACCGCTGCATCTCCCCACATCGCAGTTCGAGTTCCCGTCGCCGTCCGGCGCATGGGCTGGCGACCGTGGTGCCGAGGTCGTCGTCGACGGGTTATGCTTGTCTCCTCCCATTGCTACCCGCTCTCTCGGGAGCCCCTATACAGGAGCCCCTATAAATGAAAGCGAACGGTGTGGTCGCGACCGCCCTCATCGCGTTCGGTGTCTGTCAGCCGGCCATCCGCGCGCTCGCCCAAGATGCGGTGCCGCAGGTGGCCGACCTCATGGTGGTGAACGCAGACGTCGTGACCATGGATCGCTCACTGCCCCGCGTTTCCGCCTTCGCCGTCAAGGCTGGCCGAATCCAGGCCCTCGGCTCCGCGCAATCCCTCGAATCACTTCGAGGGGCAGAGACTGAAGTCGTGGACGCCGCAGGGCGCGCCGTGCTGCCCGGGTTCGTCGACTCCCACCTCCACCTGCTCGAATACGGGCAGTACCGCATCTGGCCGTCACTGCGGGGGAAAAGCCTCGAAGAGATCGAAGCGGTCGCGCGTGAGCTTCCCAGCGACGGTGCGATACACCGCTTTCTCGGTTGGGGCGCTTACCGTCCGGAGGATCGGCCGTACCCAACGAGTGAACTCCTCGACCGGTGGGCGCCCGATATTCCGGTCGTGTTCGACCGGGGTGCGGGTCACGTGGCGCTCTTCAACTCAGCGGCGCTCCGCGTGCTGGAGATCGAGCGCCTCGTTCGGGAGCGCGGGATCCCGGCAGAGCAGATGGAGCGCGACGAGAACGGACGACCCACTGGGATCTTGGTCGAAGAGGCGCTGTGGGCGGCCGTCGAGGAAATGGACCGGCGGTCGGCGGGTGATGAAAGTCGGCACGCGGTCGAAATCACTTTGAAAAGGCTGGCCGACGTCGGCGTGACTTCGGTGCGGAATATTCTCTTCACGACGTCCGTGCTCAACGTCTACCGGCAACTCCTCGACGAAGGGGCGCTGACGGCCCGCATCGACGCCGCGATCATGGGCCGGCGGCCACGCGAAGTAAAGGAAGAAATGCTCCAGGCATTGCCGCCGGGTGGTGATCCTACTTACCTGAGCATCTCGGCCGCCAAGTACTTCTCCGACGGTGCGATCGGACCTGGCACCGCCGCGCTGCTCGCCCCGTACGACTACAACACGGAGCGTTACGGCATTCTACATTGGGAGAACGGCGCCGAGTTGGCTGCGTACCTCGAGGACGATTTGGACCTCGGGCTTCAGTCCATGGTACACGCCATGGGCGATCGGGCGGCGCGAGTGACGTTGGATGCGTTTCAGACGATCGTCGATCGCCGAGGTCCGGCGGACTACCGCTTCCGCATCGAGCACGGCAACATGCCCACCCCGGAAGACTTCGAGCGCTGGCAACGACTACCTGTGGTGTGGTCGTATCAGCCGCCCGCCTGGAGTGAGCGATATCGGAGCGGACGTCGGCGGGCCCTCGGTGATGCCCGGCTCGAATACACGGAGAACGCGGCCGCGTTTCTCGACCATGGCATGCCGGTGGCCGTTGGGTCGGACGCGCCATACTACGTGGACATCAATCCGCTCGTCAATGTCCAGAGCCTCGCTGCCTATCACGCTCACAACTCGTCGTACCCTCGCAATGTCCCGGTGATGCGGGCGCTCGAGATGGTGACGATCGGTGCGGCGTACGCGGCGCGACAGGAGAACTCCCGAGGGACTCTCGCTGCCGGCAAGCTCGCCGACTTCATCATCCTCTCTCACAATCCCCTCGAGGTTCCAGCGGAAGAGATCGGGCAGATTGAGGTACGTTCGTGGGTGGGAAGACGGTGATGCGCAGGGAGTAGATCCGGGTCGATGGTCTTGCACGTGACTCCACCTGCAGGCGTGAAGTCAGGGGGAGGACGAACCCAGGTGTGTCGCGCTACACCACCGCCTCGAACGCTTTGGGGGGCTCGGCCGCCACCTCGGACAATGTCGTAAGCCCGCGCTCGAGCACCCTCCGGTTCGGCACCGGGCCGAGACAGATCCGCACCCCGTTGCGTAGCACCGTCCGACTCGAGGCAAACTTCTCGACCGGCGAGATGCGCACCCCCCGCATCGCCGCCTGGGCTACGAAATCCGCGGTGGCCCATGACTCCGGCAGCCACAGCAGCCCGTGGGGACTGGCGCGGTGAGATTGATAGTCGAGTCCGCGCAAGATCGCCGCTGCCGTTTCCTGCCGTGCCGTCAGCTCCTTCCGCTTCCACTCCATGATCCGCTGTGCGGTTCCGTCGAAGATCCAACGCGTTGCCAGGTTGGCCATGAGCGGCGACGCCATCCAGATCGTGCTACATATGGCTTCCTCGAGCTGGCCTCTCATCCCCGCCGGTGGCGCGAGAAATCCGATCCGCAATCCGGCCACGAGACTCTTCGACGTTCCGCACAGGTAATACGTTCGGTCGGAAAACGCGGCGAGCGGCTTGATATCGGGCAGAAGAAAGCCGTAGCTGTCGTCCTCGACGATGGGAACGCCGTGCTCGGCGGCTATGGCGGCGACCTCCCGACGACGTCCCTCCGACATGATGGTCGACGTGGGGTTCTGAAGCGTGGGCATGGTGTAGAGCGCCTTGGCATCTCCCGCGGCGCAGGCCTCCGCAAGGGCATCCGGCCGGAGGCCTTCCTCGTCGGCCGGGAGACCCTTCAGCTTGATGTGGAGGAGACCGGCCAGAGACTTCATGCCGAAGTAGGTGAACTCCTCGGCGAGAACGGTATCCCCCGGTTTGGTGAGGGTGGCAAACGTGATCGCCATGGCATGCTGCGCCCCGCTCGTTACGAGCACGCGATCTGGAGATACCTGCAGCCCCGCCTGCCTCATCAAGTGCGCGCCCGCCGCACGTTGCGGCTCCGCGCCACCGAGGGGCTGGTAGTCCAGGAGGGTGCCCAAGTCTCCCTCCGCAGCAACCCGGCCCACGCTCTCCAATATCTCGCGGCCGTACGGAGAGGGGAGGAGGGAGTTGATCCGAAAATCGGCGATGGACGACTCGTGGGGGCGTTCGTCCGATCCGCCCCCGCTCCCCTGTCTCCCTTCGTCAGGACCCTCGCCTCGGACAAACGTTCCACGTCCCACCTCACCGCGGACGAGCCCGCGGCGCTCGGCTTCGGTGTACGCACGGGTCACGGTCGTGATCGCAATCTCGAGAGCCGTCGCCAACTCCCTTTGTGCGGGCAGACGATCTCCAGGGGACAACGCCTGGGCCGATATGTCCTCGGCGATGGCATCGGCGACGGCGAGGTACAGGGGGCCCTGCCGTTTGGTCAGATCCGGAGTCCACATTGTCATGCATGCAATATGGGTCTTGACTGGTGACAAATCAAGGCTATTCTCAGTTTAATGAAAACAATCACACCAGGAACGGTGATATTGTATGCATGCAAATAGGGAGAGCCCCGGGTCCGGTGGAGCGGGGAAGCCGCTCTCAGGTCGCACTGCAATGCGCCGCCAGGATCGCGCTGTGGAGGATGATGCGTGGATCGCCGCGATGCTCGAGCGGAGTGCCGTGGGTGTGCTTGCTACGGTAGCGAACGGCCAGCCCTACCTGAACAGCAACCTCTTCGTGTTTGACGGGTCGGCACACGCCATCTATCTGCATACGGCGCGCCACGGTCGGACGAGATCCAATGTGGAGGCCAACGAGTCGGTCTGTTTCAACGTGAGCGAGATGGGGCGATTACTCCCCGCGGCCACTGCCCTCGAATTCAGCGTAGAGTACGCGTCGGTCACCGCATTTGGCAGGGGCGCGATCGTGGACGACCGCGCCGAGGCGAAGAGAGCGCTCCAGCTCCTGATGGACAAATACTTTCCGCGACTCCGGCCCGGTCGGGATTACCGAGCGATTACCGCTGACGAGCTGGATCGCACGTCCGTCTACCGGATCGCCATCGAGGAGTGGAGCGGAAAGCGAAAGGCAGTGGAGCCGGATTTTCCGGGAGCGTTCCATTACCACGATAGGACGTCCGTTGGCGGAAGTGTTGCGTGATCCGCGCCGGTGGAGGGGCTATGGCGAGCGTGGCCAGGATGTGATCGGGTCGCGACGGACCCAGCAGAAAGTGAGTCAAATACCATGTCGACTACCGAAACTCAGACCTTCTTGATGGACGCGGTGCGAGGCACGCTCGCGCGAGCGTTCTGTGGCGAAGGTGTACACGTGGATTCTGCCGGGGCCTTTGACGGTGTTGACTGGGAACTGGCGGGGCAAAAGCCGTGTGGGTCGCCGCATTCGATCTTCCAGATTCTGAATCACATCGTGTACTGGCAGGACAAGTGTCTGCGTGTGATGCTGGGAGAAGACGTTCACTGGCCGACATGTGCCGCAGAGGGCTGGCCGGGGGCAGAGGCGCCGGCGACGGCGGAGCAGTGGCGGGTCACGGCGGAGCGCTACAAGCGCGAGTTGGAGGAAGTGGCCACCCGGTTGGAGGACGCGGAGTTGCTTGCCGAGCAGGGGAAGTTCACCCGTCTCGAGGTGCTCCGACAGACGGCGTCCCACAACAGCTACCACCTAGGACAGGTGGCGCTCCTAAGGAGAATGCTTGGTGCGTGGCCACCGCCTTGCGGCGGCCACACGTGGTAACGCGCGATTCGAGCGCCGATCCGGGGAGTTCCCGAAACGCGAACGGTGGGTGACATGAGCAAGCACATCGGTATCGTGGCAGTGAGCGCCGAAGGCGCTGCCCTCTGCTACCGGACGATTTGTGCGGAAGGGCGCGAATGGCTCGGTCCATACGGGCACCCGCAAGTGACGATGCATACCTTCTCATTCCAGGACTACATGAGTGAGTTTGCCGCCCGGCGCTGGTCGGCCGTCGCGAAACTGCTGCTTGCCTCCGCTGAGCGCCTCAAGCTGGCCGGTGCACAACTGTTGATCTGTCCGGACAACACGGTGCATGAGGCATTCGGCCACCTGCCGCCCGGATCACCGCTTCCGTGGCTGCACATTGCTGAGGAAGTTGCCGCGGTAGCGGCACGGCATGGGTATCAGCAGCTCGGTATCCTCGGCACGCGCTCGTTGATGGAGGG
>JBDHFY010000034.1:0-20594 GCA_039590195.1 Gemmatimonadota bacterium
TCCCCATACCATCTTCTGAAAGGCTCCCGACCACAGAGGAACCTCGAGGCGCTTCGCCTTGGCCCCGCTGCCGACGACGGAGACGGCCAGGGCCACCAGGGCCGTGGGGATCCACACGCCCAGCGGGGCGGCATTTCCGGCGGCCCATGCCAGCCAGGACGCCACCAGCGCAATGGCGCCCACGATCACGAGAGCCCAACCCGAGACGGCAGTGAAAGTCGATGCCGACTCCATGGTTCGCCTGATGTAGGCCAGGGTCTCCTTGGCCTGCTGTTGCTCCTCATGAGTAGGGATCGTCACCAGTTCCCCTCCTGCTGTTATGCCTCAGGGATGGGTCGTTCGTCGCCACCCCGGCGCGATCGGTGGCTGACAAAGAACTTTGTGTGGTAAAGTACGGCTTCCCCCGCATTTTGCAAGTCGGCCTTCCCCCGGCCCCCCCCACTTGAGCGGCCCCGGGGGTTGCTATTAGTATCTTGCCTTGCGCGAAGAATGTCCTGCAAACCCCTGATCCGAAGCTCATGTCTCTTTTAAAGCTCGAGAAGGTTTCCAAGGAGTTCTCCGGCCTGCGCGCGGTTGACGACGTCTCGTTCACCGTGGACCGGGGGGAGGTGGTGGGGTTCCTCGGGCCCAACGGCGCCGGGAAGTCGACGACGATGCGGATGATCACGCAGTACCTGGAGCCTGACGCCGGTGAGATCCGGCTGGATGGAGTCCCGTTGGCGGACGCCTCGCTCGAAGCAAAGCGCCGCATCGGTTTTCTTCCTGAGAACAACCCCCTGTACACGGATATGTTGGTGGTGGACTACCTCGCGTTCATCGCAAGGCTTCGGGGGATGGCTGGCGTTGAAGCGGCCCGTCGCCTCGATGATGCCGTTGCCTCCACGGGCATCGAGGAGGTGTTCTACCGGCCCGTGGGAGAGTTGTCGAAAGGCTTTCGCCAGCGGGTGGGACTGGCTCAGGCCATCCTGGATCGGCCGGACCTGTTGGTCCTCGACGAACCCACGGAAGGGCTCGACCCGAGCCAGCGGGTTGAGATCCGGAAGTTGATCACCGAACTCGGCCGCGAGCGGACCGTCATGCTGTGCACACACGTCCTCTCGGAAGTACAACAAACCTGCTCACGATTACTGATCATCGATCGTGGCAAGATCGTGGCCGATGGGTCAGTGAACCAACTGGCGGCCCAGGCTTCCGGCGCCGTTCGGATAGCGGTCGAGGCCCAGGGTGAGGGAATCACCGAGGCGTTGCGGTCGCTGGAGGGTGTGCAGGATGTCGCGGGACACGCGGTCGACGCGGAGGGACGGGTCGCTGTCACGCTGACCGTTCAGGCACAGCGTGATGTGCGTCCGGCGATCTTCGACATGGCGAAGGACCGCGATTGGACTCTGTATGAACTACACCTGGAGGCACGGAGTCTCGAGGATCTGTTCCTCGAACTCACCGAGCCGGAAATCACTCGAACGGGCAAAGGCAAGCAGTGAAGGCAATCTGGACGATAGCGCGCCGCGAACTCAAAGCGCTCTTCGATCAACCCACGGGGTTCATTCTTCTCGTGGTGTTCGTTGGCATCAACGACTTTCTCTTCTTCCGGCAGGCGTACGTCTTTCGCGTGGCGTCGTTGCGACCCATGCTCGAACTGTTGCCCTGGATCTTCTTCTTCTTTGTGCCGGCGGTGACGATGCGCGCGCTCGCCGAGGACAGCCGAAGCGGCATCCTGGAAGTGGTGCTCGCCCAGCCGGTAACGGAGCTCGAGTTGCTCTTGGGCAAATTGCTCGGGTCGGTGCTGTTCATCTGGATCGCGTTGGCGCTCACCCTGCCGATCACCATGGGTCTTTCACTGGGTGCGGATCTGCATCTCGGCGTGATCTTCGCGCAGTATGTGGGAGCCGCCTTCCTGGCAGCGGCGTTCGCCGGTGTAGGTCTCTGGGCGTCTGCGCTCACCCGGAATCAGATAAGCGCCTTCATCATCGGCGTCGCGGTCATGTTCATCCTGGTCCTCGTGGGACTCGACCCCCTCCTGGTCGGGCTGCCACCGGTCCTCGGAGCTGTCGCGGCACGCCTCGGCGTCCTCTCACATTTTCGAGACATTGCCCGTGGGGTCATCGATCTCCGGGACGTCATCTATTTCACGACCCTGGCCGCGATATTCCTCTCGCTGGCCTACGTCGCCCTGCTGGGCCGGAAGCTCTCCCATCAAGGCGACGCGTTGAAGCGCCTCCGTCTAGGGGTCGCCCTCATGGTCGCGGCGTTCGTCGTGCTCAACCTCTTTGGCCGCAACATCGGCGGCCGCCTGGACCTGACTCCCGGAAACGCCTACACTCTTTCCCGGGCGACGCGCGAACTCGTCAGAAACCTCGACGACATCGTCACGATCAAGCTGTTCGTTTCCGAAGAGCTGCCGCCGGAGATCTCCCTGCTCCGGCGGGATCTCGACGACCTGCTGCGCGACTACCGCGGCGCGGGCAACGGCAACGTTCGTGTGGTCGTGCAAGACCCGGGAGAAGATGCCGAAGTCGCTGGCGAAGCCCGATCCCTCGGCATTCCGCCGATCCAGTTCAACGTGGTCGGCGAATCGCAATTCAGCGTGAGGGAGGGCTTCCTCGGCCTGGCGGTGCTCTACGCCGACCAATCCGAAGTGCTCCCGATCATCCAGCGAACGGATGATTTGGAGTATCGGCTGTCATCGTCTATCCGCTCCATGACCGACACGACGAAGGCCACCGTTGGGTATTACGTGGCCACCTCGGATCAAGAGCTTCCCGGCCGGAGTTTCCAGCAATTCCGGCAGCAGCTGTCCGAAATGTATCAGATGCGGACCATCAGTTTCTCTACGGACTCTCAGCCCAGCGACGAGATCGACGTGCTCGTTCTGATTGGCTCTCCCGATTTGCTGACGGCCGAACAGGTTGAGCGGTTCGAGGCGTTCTTCGCGCGAGGCGGAGGTGCTCTGATCATGGCAGCGGGGATGGTGCTCAATCCCCAGAACCAGGCGGCGTTCCCGAGCCCCGTCGCGTGGAACGGGATTCTGGAAAGGTTCGGCGTGGCCATCCGGCAAGACATGGTGTTCGACCTCCTGTCAAACGATCAGGTGGCGCTTCCCACTCAATTCGGACGGATGATCTTGCCTTACCCCTTCTGGGTCCGTGCCGTGAGCACACGAGCACTCAGCGTGAATGAAGATGTCGAGGCCGCCTTCATGCCGTGGACGAGCAGCGTCGACACGAGTACTGCGGTCCCCGGCACGCTCACGCCCATGTTCGTTTCCTCCCGGGGAAGTGGCGTCGAAGAGAACATGGTGATGATCTCGCCGAACCGGAGCCTGTCCAGTTTCCCCCAGGACAGTCTGGGACCCCGTATTCTGGCCGTGTCCGTCAACCCAATTGCTGCCGACAGCCAGCCGACGACCCGCGGCCGGTTGGTGGTGGTGGGCAACACCGAGTTGGTGATGGACAGTTACCTGGGTCGCAATCCGGGCAACGCCGCGTTCGCTTTGAACTCAGTGGACTGGCTCGCGCAGGATGAGACGTTGATCGCCATTCGCTCCAAGAACCGTGCTCCGCCGCCCCTGGTCTTTTCGAGTGAGACAATGGCAGACCTGGTGAAGCGCGCCAACGTCATTGGGGTGCCGATCCTCATCGTCCTCACCGCCTTGCTCTGGTTGCTCAGGCGGCGCCGGCGAACCCGGCAGCTGTATCGGCCGCCGGCCACACAGGAGGCTGTATGAGTCTGGAGCGGTTGAAGCACGTAGCCATCGCGCTCGTGGTGCTCGTGTTTCTCTGGGGCGCGGCCGAAATGCTGCGCGGCGGCATGGATGAGGCCAACGGTGATTTCGCGCTGGCCACCATCACCCTTGAGGGCGCCGACTCGGTTTGGATCGGTCGGACCAGCGATACTGTGATCATCGTGAAGCAGACCGATACCGAGTGGAGCGTCAACGGCCTGCAAGCGGCCTTCAGTGGAGTGAGTGACTTCTTCGGCGTTTTCGGGGAAGTCCAACAGGGAGAAGTGGTCGCGCAGAACCCGGGCTCGCACGAGCGACTCCAGGTTGCGGAGGACAACGCACGCCAGCTTCGCGTGTTCGGCGGCGACGAACTGCTGTTGGAGTTGTTCGTGGGCAAACGCGGGCGGGACTTCCAGAGCTTTTACGTCCGCCGTCCGGAGGAAAATGAGGTGTACGCGCTACGGTCACGGCTCATCAGCTTCGTCGATCGGCAACTCAACGATTGGCGAGACCGCACCATTACCTCGGTGGAGTCCGACAGCATCGCGTCCGTGGAACTTGCTCGGGGACGCAACCGCTTCTCCGTCACGAAAGAGGATGGAGAATGGCGCTATCCCGACGGGCAGACTCCGGATTCTGCCGCGATCACTCAACTACTCGAGGGATACCGGGCATTGAATGCCGCGGGATTCCCGACTCCGCAACAGGAAGATTCCGTGAACTTCTCGCCGCCTGACCGCCGCGCAATCCTGCGCGACGCGGCGGGCAACGTGCTGTCGGAACTGCTCTTCGATTCGACGTCGGCCGGTTTCTGGGTAATGCGGGCGGAGGGCGGACCGGTGTACCGGTTGGATCGATTCCGCGTGGACCGCATCGTCCCGGCGGATAGCGCCCTGCGCGGTGACTCGGGCTAAAGCACGCCTCGGGAGCTTGTTCCACATTGCACCGACTTTTACCTAATTGCCACCCTTGCGGATGACTTCGATAACGCCGCCGCTGTATCCCGTTCCCCAACGCGTCGTGGCATCTCGCGCGTTGTGGTAGCGCAGCTCCGCGATGTCGCTCGCCCGAATTCGCTCCAGGGCCTCGACGGTCCCGGCTCTCACGTTATCGATAAACACGACGGGCCGGGTTGTTTGGTCCCGCCCGGAGCTGGCACCACGCCCGCGCAGCCACGTGTTGCGGAGCCGCTGTACCACCTGATACGCGTTTTCGGCGGTCGTTTCCTCGATCTCCGCTTGAGTGATGACATTACGCGAGCGTGACACGCGGGGGCTGGCGGACTCGGATTCGGTGTCGGTGCTCGCGCCGCCCGAGGCGCATGCCGTTCCGAGTAGGCCGAGGGCCAGCAAGGCAGTAATTCGACGAGCGTGGTGCATGGGGTCTCTCCGTGGGAATGGGCCCTGCAAAGGGGTGTAGTGGCGTTGGCCTGTCAAGCTTCCCAAATGGATTGTGGCCGACGGTGGGGCGGCAGACGTTTTGGGCTGTTCGAGCAGCCCACTACCTCCTGAGAATGACCTCGATCACCGCGCCCGGCACCGCGCTTCCCCAGCGTGTGGTGGCGTCCCGCGGGTTGACATAACGGATTTCTTCGATGTCTTCGATGTTGATCAGTCTCAGCGACTCCGTCCCGCCGCGCTTAACATTGTCGACGAACACCACGGGCGCCACGCACTCCGCCCCTCCGCGTGGGGGCTGGAGCCAGGTGTTCCGAAGTCGCTGGATTGCCTCGAACACGTTGGTGACAGCCGAGGCCTGAATCTCACCGACGGTGATTCGATCTCTGGATCGGGAAGGCCTCGGGGACCCGAGGCTATTGGCACCGCCGCTGGAGCAGGCCGACCCGAGTAGGGCCGCCGCGGCCAGCGCGGGCAGCAAACGTTGGCGAAGCACTGTGGCCTCCCACGGATGACGGCTACCTGAAGGGGAAACGCTTGGCTGGTGTGTGTCAAGGCTCCAGGCGGATGTCTTGCCTGTCGAAGCGGTCCTCAGGTGAGCAGATCTCGGGCCCTACGAAAGATGGCGTGCCACATGCGTCGAGTGAGGCGGCCCGTGTTGGTGTTCTGCCGGCTCGGATGGTACGAGGACAGCAGGACCGTGCCATCGGGCAGCACGGTTTCGATGCCATGTCCGAAGGGCGGGCGTTCGCCGGGCCGCAGGCGATCATGCCACCCGGCCGACCGCAGCCAGCTCTCGTGGGCGATCCGGCCCAGCGTGATGACGACCTCGATCCTCCGTTGCAGGGCGAGCTCGGCGGTGAGAAAGGGCCGGCAGTTGGCGAGCTCGGTCGCGGTGGGGCGGTTTTGCGGTGGGGCGCAACGGGCGGCCGCCGTGATGTAGCAGTCCCCTAGCTTCAGTCCGTCCGTCCGTGATGCCGATGTCGGCTGGTTGGCAAAGCCGAACCGGTGGAGCGCCCCGTACAACCAGTCCCCGCTCGAGTCTCCGGTGAACATCCGACCGGTGCGGTTGGCACCGTGCGCGGCGGGTGCGAGACCCACGATGAGGATCCTCGCTTTGGGGTCTCCGAAGCCGGGAACGGGCCTTCCCCAGTAGTCGTGTTCCATGAACTGACGCCGCTTGACCACGGCCACCCGCTCGCAGTGCTCTCTGAGTCTCGGACACCTCTGGCACTGCAGCACCGCGCGCTCGACGCCGCTGAGGGTGTGCCAGCTGGTGGGGGGGCGTTTGCGGGGCTGGCGGTTTGTCATGAGGTGATGAGGTAGGACGCGAGAGGTGAGAGGGCCACCCTACCCCACCCGCGTCGCGACAGGGAGGGTGGGGCTACACGTCCAAGTTCCTGACGTACTTCGCGTTTTCCTCGATGAACTGACGACGTGGCTCCACCTCATCGCCCATGAGTTTCTCAAAGATACTGGATGCGTGGACCGCTTCCTCGATTTCGACCCGCAGGAACGTTCGGGTTTCGGGGTCCATGGTCGTTCTCCACAGCTGATCCTTGTTCATTTCGCCAAGACCCTTGTAACGCTGCACCGTGACGTTACCCTTCGCACCGTTCGTGAGCCGTTTGATGTATTCGTCTTTCTCCGCCTCGGTGTACGCGTAGAACTCCTCTTTCCCCTTTGCCACACGAAAGAGTGGTGGCTGGGCGATGTATACGTAGCCGGCCTCAATGAGCGGGCGCATCTGGTTGTAGAAGAAAGTGAGGAGCAGTGTTCGAATGTGTGCCCCGTCCACGTCTGCATCAGTCATGATGACGATTTTGTGGTAGCGCGCGTCTTCCAGCTTGAAGTCGTCGTCCCCGACGCCGGTCCCGATGGCGGTGACGATGGCGCGAATCTCCTGATTGGAGAGGATCTTGTCGATCCGTGACCTCTGCACGTTCAGGATCTTTCCGCGAATGGGCAGGACCGCTTGGAAGGAACGATTCCGACCCTGTTTGGCCGACCCGCCGGCGCTGTCGCCCTCGACGATGTACAGCTCGCTCATGGTTGGATCGGAGAGCGAACAGTCGGCAAGTTTGCCAGGGAGCACACCCGTCTCGAGGGCGCTCTTCTTCCGCACCAGCTCCCGTGCCTTGCGGGCGGCCTCCCGTGCCCGTGCGGCACTCAGGGCCTTGTCGATGACCGCACGAACCACCCTCGGATTTTCCTTTAGGAAGTTGCCGAGGTGCTCGTAGACGACCGTCTTGACGATGCTCTCGACTTCGCTGTTCCCGAGCTTGGTCTTCGTCTGACCCTCAAACTGAGGCTCCCTCACCTTGGCATGAATGATCGCCGTGAGCCCTTCGCGCACGTCGTCGCCACTCAAGGTGAAGTTCTCCTTCTTGAGGGTGCCCCGGTCCTTGGCGACTTCGTTGATGACGCGGGTCAGGGCCGACTTGAATCCGGTGAGATGTGTCCCGCCTTCATGCGTGTTGATGTTGTTGACGAACGAGAACGTATTCTGTGCGTAACCGTCATCGTATTGCATGGCGATGTCGAGCTCGACACCCTCCTTGACGGCCGAGATGCTGATGGGCTTGGAATGCAGTGGCTTGCGATTTCCACGAAGGAAGGTCACGAATTCCGGAAGGCCCCACTTGTACGAAAATGTCTCGCTCTTTCCTGAGTCTTCACGCTTGTCGCTGATGGTGAGCGTGATGCCTTTATTGAGAAAAGCGAGTTCCCGAAGACGGTTTGCCAGGGTGTCGTAGTCGTACCGCGTGTCCGTGAAGATCTCCGGATCCGGTTTGAACGTGATCTTGGTACCGGTCTTCTTGACTTTGCCCTTCACCGCTATTCCCTGGATGGTGCGCCCTCGCGCGAAGGCCATGTGGTGTTCCTTTTCATTGCGCCAGACCCATACGTCGAGTCGCTCCGAGAGCGCATTGACCACAGACACACCCACGCCATGCAGCCCACCGGAGACCTTGTAGGTGCTCTTGTCAAACTTGCCGCCGGCGTGAAGGAGCGTCATGGCGACCTCGAGCCCCGGCAACTTCTCGGTCTTGTGGATGTCAACAGGGATGCCCCGTCCGTTGTCCACCACCGTCACTGTATTGTCGGCGTGGATGGTGAGGCCGATCTTCGTACAGTAACCGGCCAGGGCCTCGTCAATGGAGTTGTCCACCACCTCGTACACGAGATGGTGGAGCCCGCGGGCAGCCGTCGATCCGATATACATGCTCGGCCGCTTCCGCACGGCTTCGAGGCCCTTGAGTACCTGAATCGCGTCTGAACTGTATCGATCCTCCGGCGCCGGTTGGTCGGATCCAGGGGTCTTATCGGGCTTCTTCGCCATGTGACCTCTAGTGTTGCGATTGACTGTGAGCTGTCAGCAACGTGCTGTTCAGCCGTGACGGTGCGTGCCCGGCACTTTGGTTCATCATCTTGGCGGACGCCGATCCGCTGATCTGCGCGCCTGCCTGCCTGAGGGTTGTACCGCGTCCCCACACCCCACCTCCCCGGCCTTCCACCGAATCCGTTTCAGCCGCCTACCTTTCTGAGCCAGCTCCTTCAGGATCGTTGGAGACATGAGCTGCAACTCCTGAATCCACGCGGCCGATTTCACCCTGACCCAGAGAGTCCCGTCCTGGTCTACGGATTCCGGCTCCGTGACCTTCGCCAGTTGTGATCCGACCAACTCGGCCCATTCGTTGACCACGCCGGCCTGTTGAACGCGGTTGCGCAATCCGGCGCGGCCCAAGTAACTCTCAATCGCCTCGCCGACGGTGCTCATGTGCTTACGGCGCAATCTTCCCCCCTATCATCGTCCACCGCGCACTGCGGAATAGAGCAGCCGGAACCTCCGAGTCCCGCGGCGCCGTGATGATGCTCTGGCCCGGAAGCGTGTCCTGGATCAGCGCGAGCAGGCATGCCTGTCGTGTTTGGTCGAGCTCGGCGAACACATCGTCGTACATCGCGATAGGCGGCTGTCCGGTGGTCTCCGTCAGCGTCTCCGCCTCCAGGATGCGAAGCCCGATCGCCGCCGTGCGCTGCTGGCCGGCGGAACCAAAGGTGCGCAGATCGTGATCCCCGAGCGTGAGCCGCAAGTCGTCCCGATGGGGCCCGACGGTCGTCATTCCCCGCCGCAGATCCCGGTCCAGTGATTCGTTCAGCAACCGGCGAAGATCCGATCCCGCACCCGAGGCCCGTCCGTGGGTCTCGTAACGCATGCGCGACGCCGCGCGCTCGCCGAGGGCCTCGCAGACCTCGGCGAACCGGCTCGCCCACTGTGCCACCCACTGATTCCGGGCCGCCGCGATCTCTTGACCGGCCAAAGCGAAGGGACCGTCGAAGGCTCGAGCGGCATCCGCCTGCCCCCTTCTGAGTGCGGCGTTCCGCTGACGCAGGGCGGCTCGCACCGCCGTCAACTGCGCCAGGTATCCCGGCACGCTGAGGGAGAGCACCACGTTCAGATACCGCCTCCGCGCGCTCGGCCCCCCCGCCACGATGCCGCGGTCCGCCGGTGAAAAAGGTACCGCCGCGACTCGTCCCACGGCCGTGCCAAGTTGCCTGACCACAGCACCGTCCGCCGTCACCTTCTTCCGCTTCCCACCCACCTCGTAACCGGCGGTGATGCGAACCCCCGCAGACCCCGCTACGAAGAAACCAGGCTCTCCGAACCGCACCAGTTCGCGGTCCTTTGCCCCCCGCAGCGATCGGAACAAGACCAGATAATAGATAGCCTCGAGGAGGTTGGTCTTGCCCTGCCCGTTCTCGCCGATAATGACGACGCCATCGGCGGGCAGCGTGATGTCGAGGCTCGCGATGTTGCGAAAGTTCCTGACGGTGAGCTCCGTCAGTTCCACCCCGACACCACCGTCAGTGATTCAACGCTCGCGAATCCGTAGCTAGTCTGTCTGAAGCGCCGGGAGGGCCTGAGCAAACAGCACCGGGGGAGGATTGCCCCCGAAACGGCGCCTGGCAAGCTACAGCGATACGGTGCGTAACACGTTGTAGCGTAACACGTTGCAGTGGTCAAAAAATACTGCCTCAGAAGGGAGAAATCAACGCGTACATTTCCCTCCGACGACCTCGCACGGGAGGGTTTCCCGAGGGTTTCGAAGGCGCTTCAGCGGGCCGGCTCCCTCGGGCCCGCTAGCCTCCGCTCGGCCGCCCCGGCGCCGTCACCTGAACGCCTCCAACTGCACGCCCTCGAGCGCGAGCAGTTCGCGCTTGAGGCTCAACCCACCACCGTAGCCCCCCAGTTTCCCGCCAGCCGCGATGACCCGGTGGCACGGGACGGCGATCGGAATCGGGTTTCGGTGATTCGCCCCGCCGACCGCCCTGGCCGCTCCGGGCTTCCCGAGCGATGCCGCCACCTGGCCATATGTCCGGGTTTGCCCATACGGGATGGCCTGAAGTTGGTCCCAGACCGCCAGCTCGAACGGTGTTCCCTCCAGTTTCATTGGGAACGTAAACCGCTTGCGGGACCCCTCGAAATACTCGAGAAGCTCGCCGGCGATGTGCCGTTCGAAGCGACTCGTGGGCTGCCGGCCCGTATGCGCCCTCAGCTGGATCGACTTCACCGTCCCCGCCCCCGCCCTCCGCGCCAGCGTCACCACCAGGGATACGAGCGCCGTTTCTACCACGAATGGGGCGTCTGCCGTTGCGGTCACTTCCCGGAGAACTTCGGTTCCCGCTTCTCGAGGAAGGCGCTCATGCCCTCCCGCATGTCGTCGCTCGCCGCCAGCAGACCGAAGTGGTTGGCTTCCAGCAGCAGGCCTTCCTCCAGCGACATGTCGAGCCCCTGGTCGACGGCCTCCATGGCCAGGGTTACGGCGAGAGGTCCCATTCCGAGGATCGTGCGGAGCGTCTTCTCCGCGGTCTGCAACAGCTCCTCGGGAGCCACGACCCGGTTCACCAAGCCGATGCGATATGCTTCGTCGGCATCGATGACACGACCCGAGAGGATCAGATCGAGGGCGCCGCCCTTTCCAACCAGGCGTGCCAGGCGTTGCGTTCCGCCATATCCGGGCGCGATGCCGAGCTTCACCTCTGGCTGTCCGAACTTGGCATTCGTGGAAGCAATGCGAAGATGACATGCCAGGGCCAACTCGCACCCGCCACCGAGGGCGAATCCGTTCACGGCGGCGACCACCGGCTTGCCACATGTTTCCAAGCGCCGAAGAATCGCTTGTCCGCGAAGCGACCGAGCCTTGCCGTCGAAGGGTCCCTGCTTGGCGAGTTCCGTGATATCGGCGCCGGCGACGAATGCCTTGCTTCCCGCCCCCGTGAGGATGGCCCCACCGATGTCTCCCCGGGTGGCAATCTCTTTGGCGACGTTGGCAAGCTCTTCCATGACGGCATCGTTCAGAGCGTTGAGCTTGTCCGGCCGATTGACCGTCACAAATGCAACGCGCTCGCGAACGTCACAGAGCAGTAATTGATAGTCCATGGGCGCAAGCTAACAGTAGGCTGAAAACTGCGGTAGTTTGTGGCCATGCGCACGGTAGCTATTGATTGGACCGAGGCGGGAGAGGTCAAACTTCTCGACCAAACCCTCCTGCCGGGTGAAACGGTCTTTCTGGAAATCAACACCATCGAGGGAATGGTCGAGGCCATTCAGGTCCTGCGGGTTCGGGGGGCACCGTTGATCGGCGTCGCGGCCGCCATGGGGTTGGCGGCGGCCGCGCGGCGGGCTCTCCGAGATGGTGACCTTCAGGGCGGACCGGCGGCCGTTCGTGATTGGCTCTGTCGGGCGACCACCACTCTCGCCGACGCCCGCCCGACCGCGGTCAATCTTCGCTGGGCGGTTGAGCGTGCCGAGCGAGCGGCCATCAGCGCCATGCATGACGCGACCGATGGGGAAGCCGCCGTGGTCGTGATCGCGGCGCTGCGGCAAGAGGCACAGCGCGTCTGGGACGAAGACGCGGAGATGTGTCGGGCGATCGGCGAGGCCGGTGCGGAGCGAATTCCTGCCAAGGCTAAGATTCTCACCCACTGCAACACCGGGATGCTCGCGACGGGAGGTATCGGGACAGCGTTTGGCGTGATTCGCGTTGCCCACCAACAGGGAAAGGGAATCGAGGTCCTGGCGTGCGAGGCACGGCCGTTGAGGCAGGGGACCCGCCTCACCGCCTGGGAACTGCAACGGTTGAAGATTCCGTCCAAGGTCATCGTCGACAGCGCCGCAGCCACTTCAATGGCTCAGGGGCGCGTGGATCTCGTGATCGTCGGTGCCGATCGCATCGCGGCCAACGGCGACGTGGCGAACAAGATCGGCACGTACGGCTTGGCTCTCCTCGCCAAAGCCCACAACCTCCCCTTCTACGTCGCGGCGCCCCGGAGCACGATCGACCCGTCGACCGCCTCCGGTGCAGAGATCCCCATCGAGGAGCGGCAGGCATCGGAGATCGAGACGGCGGCCGGCATGGCGGCGTACAATCCAGCCTTCGACGTGACCCCAGCCGAGTTGATCACCGGGATCGTGACGGACGCCGGGGTGCTCGAGCCGCCGTACGAGGAAGCGATACGGGAGGTGCTGGGATGACCCCGCCCTGCCGCCCTTCACCGGGCGGACCGGCGGGCCGGCGGACCGGCGGGCCGTCCCTTCCCCACCACCACTGGAGTGGAAGGGGGTGGTCACTGCCCGCCTGCCCGCCTGCCCGCCAGTCCGCCTGGCGGGGTGGGGGGAGGTGGGGACAGTCCGCCGACCCGACGGCCCGCCTGGTGGGGTGGGGGGGTGGGGGGCAGGGATGAAGAGCGTTCTCGCCCTCGATCAGGGGACAACCGGCTCCACGGCCCTCGTCGTCGGAGAGGACGGCACCATCCTCGGCCGCGGGTATCAAGAATTCGCTCAGCACTTCCCCCAGCCCGGCTGGGTGGAGCACGACGCCGAGGAGATTTGGCGGGTGACGCTCGACGTGGCTCGCCAGGCCATCCGGGAGTCGGGAGCCACCCCTGAAGCCATCGGGATCACCAACCAGCGCGAGACGGTGGTCGTTTGGGACCGCAAGACTGGTCGACCGCTACACCGGGCTCTGGTGTGGCAAGACCGCCGTACTGCAGAGCGTTGCCGCGAGCTTCAGGACGAGTTGGGCGACGAGTTCCTTGGGGAGCGGACCGGGCTCGTCTGGGATCCGTATTTCTCCGGCACCAAGATCGAGTGGCTGCTGCAGCACGTGCCCGGTCTTGCGGAGCGGGCGCAAGCGGGCGAAGCCGTGTTCGGCACCATCGACGCCTGGCTCGTCTTTCGGCTCACGTCGGGCGCCTCGTTTGTCACGGATCACACGAACGCCTCGCGGACGCTGCTGTACAATCTCACGACACATGATTGGGATCAGGATCTCCTCGAATTGTTCGGGGTACCGCGGGAGAGCCTCCCCACGACGTGCCGCTCGAGCGAGGTGATCGGCGTGGCGGATGGGGCCCACTTTGGAAGTGAGATCCCGGTCGCCGGTATCGCCGGCGACCAGCAAGCTGCGCTCTACGGCCAGGCGTGTTGGGAAGCCGGCCAGGCGAAGTGCACCTATGGTACGGGCGCGTTTCTCCTGATGAATGTGGGTGCGGATCGAGACACGATTGGGCGGTCCACCAGAGGGCTGCTCACGAGCGTGTGCTGCGACGCCCTTGGCGGGATGGCCTATGCGCTCGAGGGATCGATCTTCATCGCCGGAGCGGCCATCCAGTGGCTGCGCGACGGGCTCGGCTTGATCGAGCGGGCCTCCGAAAGCGAGGTCCTGGCGCACAGTATCCCGGACAACGGTGGAGTATACTTCGTTCCCGCGCTGGTCGGTCTCGGCGCTCCTCACTGGGAGCCCGAAGCACGGGGCACCATCGTCGGCATCACGCGTGGCACGACGAAGAATCATCTCGTGCGCGCCGCGCTGGAGGCGATGGCCTACGGGACACGCGATGTGCTGGAAGCTATGGCCGAGGTCTCCCAGATTTCCTCGGCGGAGCTGAAGGTGGATGGTGGGGCCGCGGCGAACGACTGGCTGATGCAGTTTTTGGCGGACCTGCTCGGTGAAGCAGTGGCCAGGCCTGATGTGGTAGAGACGACCGCCCTCGGAGCGGCCGGTCTGGCGGGTCTCGCGGTCGGCGTCTGGGGCTCTCCGCAGGAAATCGCGGGCAGTCGCTCCTACCGGAGGTTCCAGGTGGCCGGAGCTGCCGGCGAGGGGTATGCCGGCTGGGTGCGGGCAATAGAAACGGCACTGTATTGGGCCGGCAGGCGACCGTAACGGGCTTGGGAGCAAGGCTCGATCGGTGTTGACCCTACCGCTCATGAAGAAGTCTTCATACATTTTTCTCCAATCCGGACACGTGTGGGTGGTATTCTAGCGGCGTCCCAGGAGTGCAAGGAACAAATGAACGCTCGAACTAAGTTCATCATTGGTGCTGCTCTCGTGACCGTTACCGTCGGGTACCTCATGGCGGAGGGCATCAAGGATACGGGTGTGTACTTCCTAATGCCGGCTGAGCTGGCCGAGAAAGTGGCAACTGATCCGTCCCTGTACAATGTGGGCATCCGGGTCGGCGGTCGGGTGGTGGCAGGGAGTGTGGATCGGGATGTCGCCGCCCAGACGGTGGCGTTCCGAGTCACCGATGGCCAGGAGACCTTCCCGGTCGTGTACCGCGGCATCGTCCCCGACACCTTCAGCGACAACGTCGAGGTAGTCGTGGAAGGCCGTCTGATGACGGACGGCACGTTACGGGCGACCAACGTCCTCGCGAAGTGCGGGTCGAAGTACGAAACCACACCGAAAGCCTGATCTGTGACTGTTCTCGGACAATTGTCCCTCGGTCTGGCCCTGCTGTTGGCCGCCTGGGGGAGCGTGGTGGGTTTTGTGGCCGGCCGAACCGGCAGGCCGGAGCTGATTCGGAGTGCTCGCAGGTCGGTGGAGGCGCTCTTTGGAGTATTGGCGGTGGCGTCGGTAGCGTTGCTCGTGGCGCTGATTCGTCACGATTTCAACGTCGAATACGTGGCGCTGCAAACCAGTCGTAATCTTCCCATCGTCTACACGATCGCCGCCTTCTACAGTGGGCAGTCGGGGAGCTTGTTGTTCTGGGCGTTTATTCTGAGCGGTTTTGCGGCCGCGGCGCAGTGGACAACGCCCGGTCGATACCGACACCTGATGCCCTACGTAGGCGCGGTTACCTGTGTGGTGACGCTCTTTTTCGTGACCACCATATTGTTCGCGGCGAGCCCGTTCGAGCGCCTCCCGTTTACCCCGGCTGACGGAAACGGGATGAATCCGCAGCTGCAGAATCCCGGCATGGCGATTCACCCACCGATGCTCTACCTCGGCTACATCAGCATCGCGATCCCGTTCGCCTTCGCGGTGGCGGCGCTGCTTAGCCGCAGACTCGATGCGGGTTGGATCCACGCCATTCGCAAGTGGACGCTGCTGTCCTGGATCTTTCTCTCCGTCGGAGTCACGCTCGGGATGTGGTGGGCATACGTGGAATTGGGTTGGGGCGGTTACTGGGCTTGGGACCCGGTTGAGAACGCGAGTTTCCTGCCGTGGCTCACGATGACTGCGTTTCTGCACTCGGTCATGGTTCAGGAAAAGCGCGGGATGCTCAAGAAGTGGAATGTCGTGCTGATCATGCTGAGCTTCCTGCTCTCGATCTTCGGCACGTTCATCACCCGCAGCGGGATCATTTCGAGCGTGCATTCGTTCGCGCAATCGAGCATCGGATACTTCTTCCTCGTGTTTCTCGTCGTGGCCATCATCGCCCTGGGCTGGCTGTTGTGGAGCCGACTGCCGCTCCTTCACACTGAGACCCGCCTCGAGAGCATGGTATCACGGGAAGCCGGTTTCCTGTTCAACAACCTGCTCCTCGTGGGCATTGCGTTCTCCGTGTTGTGGGGAACGCTCTTCCCCATCATCTCCGAGCTCTTCCGGGGCACACAGGTGACCGTCGGGCCGCCGTTCTTCAATCGCGTCAATATCCCGATCGGGCTTGCGTTGCTGGCGCTCACAGGGATCGGGCCGCTCATTGCGTGGCGACGGGCGAGCCCGAAGAACCTGCGGCGCCATTTGGTGGTGCCCACGGCCATCGGGGCAGTGGTGGCCGTGCTCCTCGTCTCCGGCGGCGTCACGGATTTCTACTCGATCGTGGCGCTGGCGTTAGCGGCATTCGTGACGGCAGGGATCGTGCAGGAGTTCGTGCGAGGAGTTGGTGCCAGACACCGCCTCCACGGCGAGAATCATGCGCTGGCGTTCATGCGGCTCATTGGTAGAAACCGTCGCCGGTACGGTGGCTATATCGTCCATGTCGGTATCGTGATTTACTTCCTCGGCTTCGTGGGCATGGCGTTCAAGAGCGAGATGGAAGCGTCACTCAAACCGGGAGAGACAGCCACGTTGCGATCGGCGTACGGACACGAGTATGCGTTTACGCACCTGGGCATTTCTCAATATGAGGCGCTGAACCGGTTTGTCACGGCAGCGAGCGTGGAAGTCCAGCGAGATGGACAGCGGGTGGGCATCGTGCGCAGTGAAAAACGCCAGCACGTGGACTCGTTTGGCCGGCCGTCGTTCGAGCCCTCGACCGAGGCGGGGATCCGCAGCGGGTTGCTCCTCGATCTGTACGTCGTCTTCGCCGGCGCGATCGCGGGGACAGAAGAGGCCGTGTACCGGTTTACCATCAATCCACTGGTGTGGTGGGTATGGTTCGGTGGGGTAGTGCTCGTGTTTGGTGGAGCCGTCACGATGTGGCCGGGTGGCGGGCCGACGAAGGGCGCGCCACGGCGGCGCGTCGCCGGCTACAGCGTGCAAATCGTGGAAGAGAAGGTTGCCGAAAAGGTTTGACGCGGGACGTGCTCGGCGCGTCTCGAGTTTGGACGGATAGATATGGTTGAGTTGGTGGTGGGTGTGATCGTCGCGATCGTCGCGGTCGGGATTGTCTTGGAGCCGCTCCTGCGGGATGGGCGCGGCTCTTTGCATTACGGGAATGACACGGACGATGCCGAAGAGGATGTGCTCACCGACATCGAGGAGTCGGAATCCCCCAAAGTCCAGGCGCTCCTTGCGCTCAGAGAGATCGAATTCGATCGGGAGACCGGCAAGCTGTCGGACGAAGATTATCAGTCCCTGAAGCAGCGCTACGCGGCCGCGGCGCTGGATGCCATCAACGCCGAAGAGCGAACAACGGCCGAAGCGTCCGCGGCACCGGGAGAGATGGACGCAGCCGAGGCGGCCGTCCAACGCGTGAAGTCACGAAAGAACGTTGAGTGTCCGTCGTGTGGTCCTCGACCAGAACGAGGCGCGGTGTTCTGTTCCGGCTGCGGCCGCTCGTTGGTCGTGAAGCACGACCGATCGCGTTGCTGGATGTGCGGCTCTGCCCTTTCTGAGGGCGCCAAGTTCTGCAGTGGTTGCGGGACGACGTTGTCGTAGGCCCCCCCCAGCTACCCCGCCTCCCAGCTGCCCCCCACCGCACGTCCCGGCCGCGCCAGCTGTTAGCTGCTAGCTGAGCTGCAGAACCCATCCAGCCTTGCGCCGGTGGATGCTCGATGTTTGGGGGTGAGGTGTGGCAGAGCTGGTGGCTGGTCGTGTGGCAGGGTGGTGGTGGCAAGCTGGTGGGGCAGGGTCGTGGCTGGGCAAGCTGTGAGGGGGGAGTGGGGAAGGGCCTAGAACTCGAAACCCTCCATCCGGTTGAGTCCAATCCTCAATGGTAGGATCGTTGCCGTCACGCACAGGGCGATGACGCCCGCGAATGCCGCCAGCATGGGCGTCGTGATTCTCACCTCCTCCCCCTGGTACACCGCTCGCATGTATCCGTAGACCGGCACGGCTTCGATGACGATGACGACCGCGAGGAGAGCAATCGTCGTCATCATGAAGACCAAGCCCCCGAACGATGTCGGGATCTGGGCCGCGTTCTCGGTTTCAAACTGCGGGTACAGCGCGCCGAAGCCCAGGGCCATGGCGCTCACGGCGAACGTGAGCAAGATGATGGTCACCACTCCCACCGCCATCATGAACGGAGTCGCCTTGAGCAGGATATTGGTCACCACAGTGATGGTGAGCGCGAGCACCAGCAGCGGGATCGTGCCAATCCAGTACTTCGACCACAGCAGAGTACGGAGATCGAGAGGGCTCGACCGCAAGAGCCACATCTGGCGCCCTTCGAGCGAGATGGCCGGAAAGATGAATCTAGCCGCAATGGATGCGAGAACGAATCCTGCAAGTCCCAGATTCAGGAAGGACACGATGGACACGAGAAAGAACGGCACGCGCTCGCCCCTGAAGAGCGGCAGGGCTTGGATGTTGAAGAGGTAAATCACTACCAGCACACCCAGGAGAATGAGCTGGCTCCATTGCGTAGTGTCGCGGAAGAACAACTTGATGTCCTTAATGATGAACTCCCGCTTGGCCACGGTGAGGCGACCGAACACGGGGTTCAATACGGCCTTCCAGACCCACCCCCGGACAAAGCGTTCCGCACCCTCCTGCGCCTTCGTGAATCCGGTCGCGTACAATCGGCTGTGGAGCATCGCTCCGACCACCGCAAACGAGGCTGCCGTCGTCCACAGGAGCATCAGCGGCAGAGGGTCGAATGGGCCCACGAGGTAGCTCATGAGGCCGTCCGATGCCCATTCACTCGGGAGAAGCGGTGAGGTCGGCGTGCGAAGAAGGGTTATGAAGTCGAGGAGACTCTGGAACCCCTCAGGCCGGGCGAGCTGCTCCGGCCGGATGACCCGGAAGAGGAGAACCAACGCCCCTGCCGCGCCGATGGCGATGATCGACAACAGATCCCGCGTGCGGCGCGCCGGAAAGACATTCACGAGCACGAGGGTCACTGCGCTGCCGATGATCGCGGGGATGAAGAAAAGCGGCACGCAGATCAACACGACGTATGGTGCGAACAGCCATCCTCCGTCGTAAATCACGCCGTAGGCGGTCAACATCGGGATCACCATCAGGATGACCATCCACGAGCTGTGGATCATCGTCTCGCCTAGCTTCGCGAAGTAGAAGGGAAGCCAGTCCACCGGCGAGGAAACGAGGAGATCGAGATCCTTGGCCAGGAAGAACGAAGATAGTGCCGAGATGACGTTCGAAAGGAGCAGAATCGCCAAGAACGAAAGCAGCGCGAGCGCGAGGAGCTTGCCGGCCAACAGTGGACCGATCTCCTCCACACCCCGGAAGTACCGAAGGACACGATAGAGAACCCCGAACACGGCGACCCAAAAGATGAGCCCGACGGTGCCGACGAGAAGCAGCCTACCCCCCTGACCGCTGCGCTCCTCTCGGAGGCGCGTCATGGCCGTACGCCACTTGGGGGTGAGGATGAGCGGAAGCATGGCGGTCGTCACAGCGTGCTCAACCTTCCAGCACGGCGGCGAGTTCGCGCACCGCCACCCCACCGGTCAACTTGAGGAAGAGCTCCTCCAACGAGACGTTGCCGGCCGCCGTTTGCTGGCGAAGCTCATCCATGCTACCCTGCGCGACTATGCGGCCCTGCTGAATGATGCCGATGCGACTGCACATGGCCTGGGCGACTTCCAGCGTGTGTGTGCTCATTAGCACCGTCCCACCGCGTTCGACAAATTGCCCGAAGATATCCTTGAGGAGGCGGGCCGCCTTCGGATCGAGCCCAACCATGGGTTCGTCCACGACGATGCACTCGGGGCGGTGGATGAGCGCGCTGGAGATGATCAGCTTCTGCCGCATGCCATGGCTGTACGACTCGACGAGTTCGTTCTTCCAGGTCGACAACTCGAATACCTCGAGCAGCTCCGTGATGCGCCGTTCAATGATGTCGCCCTCCTGACCATACAGTCCGGCCACGAACCGCAGGAATTCGGCTCCGGTGAGTTTGTCATATACGAACGGCCGGTCCGGAATGAAGCCGAGCCGCCTCTTGGCGGTCAGGGGGTTCGCAATGAGATCGTCGCCACCGAGCCAGATCCGTCCGGATGATGGCCGCAGAATGCCAGCGATTATCCGCAGCGTCGTGGTCTTGCCGGCGCCGTTGGGCCCTAGAAAGCCGAACAGCTGGCCGCGAGGCACGTGCAGATTGATCTGGTCGACGGCCACGAACTTTCCGTAGGTTTTCGTGAGCCCTTCAACGCGAATCATGGTTACTCCTCTGCACGCACGACATCCAAGGTGAGACGTCCAATCAGGCGAACGAGTTCCACCTGACGGGCGAGCCCGCCGATAGTGAAGCGAAGATGGGCGGCGTCTGCCGGAAACTGACCGAACGTGGGATCGACCGGGACCCAGTCGGTGAGGTACACCTCGGGCCATGCGTGATAGTAAAAACGCCCATTGACGTACACGAGCCCGGCCGCTGTCCGAGCTGGGAGGCCGATGGCTCGCGCAAGGGCCACAAAGAGGACGGTGTGCTCGTTACAGTCGCCCTGGAGAGTACTGAGGACGTGCAGCGCACTCGGGACACCGATGGTGACCTGTTTTTGGAGTTCCCGGTGCACCCACTCGTTCAGGCGTCGAGCCGCCTGGCCCGCCCATGGTCGT
>JBDHFY010000035.1:0-25152 GCA_039590195.1 Gemmatimonadota bacterium
GCGACGACGCACAGGGGTGTATGACCGGCCTCGATGTCGGCTTCGATCGCCCTCTCCAATTCCTCGGGCACCATGCCGAGCGATTCGTCAACCGCGATCTTGCGAAGGTTAGCCCGGCCAAGCCCGGCGATCTTCACGGCTTTTTCTATCGAGGAGTGCGCCTCTGCGGAACAGTACGCCGTGAAAACTCCGGACTCACTCATGCCGGATTCGTTGACGGCAAAATCGCTGGCGCGCTCTCGCGCCGTGAGAATCGCACACAAGGTCGCCGTTGACGCAGTGTCCTGAATCGATCCGACAAATCCATCCGGCAAGCCGATCATCTGTCGCAGCCAGCCGAGGACCCGTGTCTCCAGTTCGGTGGCTGCCGGCGACGTCTCCCAATTCATGCATTGAGCGGCCAGCGTGGCGGTGAGCATTTCGGCCAGAACGGACGGTGGGCTGCTGTTGGCGGGGAAATAGCCGAAGAACCGAGGGTGCTGCCAGTGCGTCATGCCCGGAACGACAATGGACTCGAAATCACGGAAGATCCGATCCATCGGCTCGGGCGCCGGTGGCGGCTCAGCGGGAAGCTGCGACGCGATCGCACCTGGTTCGATCTTGGCTCTGACCGGAAGGCGCTCCACTCCATCCAGATAGTCCGCCATCCAGTCAACGAATTGGTGGCCGAACGTTCTGAAGTCTTGGGTATTCATTGTGCTTTAGGGCTTAGGGCTTAGGGCTTAGGGCTTAGGGCTTAGGGCTTCCGAGGGAATAATGCCATGGCCTGTCCCGAACAAGTGACCGAGTGTGCTTCGAGGAGACGATGCAATGCTAACACGATCCCGACTTCCCAGGTGGAGAAAACTGGATTGGTCGCTCCACCCAAGCCCTAATCTCTGGAAGGGTGACGCGCTGGGTGGGGACGCCCTAAGCCCCGGAGGGGAGGGGAGCGGGGAGCAGCAGTGACCTCCCCCACTGAACTATAGTCCTCGCTTTCAGAAGTTCTTAGGGACCACCTCCAGTTATGGCTGAGAGCTGGCAGCCGGTCGCCGGCAATGGGAAGGGAGGAGCGGTGGGGTGGCAAACCCTTGCCCCACCTTATCATCCACCCTAACGTAGGAATTACCCTTTCGAGCGCGCCCGCCTGACCGCCCACCGGACGGTGGAAACAAAGGCCACAGCCCTGGGGTTTTAAAGAGACACCGTGAGATCGGAGAACTCTATGACGCCACGCCGCATCGTTCTGACCCTGCTCATTGGATTCATCTCCTTCCTCACCGGCGGATGGTTTCTTCAGGGACAGCGCGGCGAAGGCGAGGACGTTTATCAAAAGGCACGCCTCTTCGATCAGATCGTCAGATACGTGGCGGAGTACTATGTCGACTCGGTGGAAGTCAGCGATCTGTACGACATGGCCATTGACGGCATGTTCGAGCAGCTCGGTGACCCCTACACCTCGTTCCTGCGCCCCGAGGCATATGGCGAGCTAAGCCTAAGCACCACAGGGAATTACGCTGGCATCGGCGCCCGAATTGACTCTCGCGACGGCTGGGTCACGGTAGTGAGCCCCGTTGCCGACTCTCCAGCGGACCGCGCGGGGCTGGAACCCGGCGACCAGATCGTCGAGGTCGAGGGTCAATCCACCAAGGGGTGGAACACGCAGAAGGCGGCCAACCTCCTCCGGGGGGAGGCTGGAACGCCTGTGAACATCACCGTGGTCAGGGCAGGGCTCCCGGATTCCCTCTATTTCAATCTCACACGAGCCCGGATCCATGTGAGCTCCTTGGAGGGGGTGATGATGGTCGCCCCTGAAATCGGGTATATGAGGCTCACAACGGTCAGCAGCTCATCGGCCGCCGAGCTGCGGGATGCGGTCACCGACATCCGGGCCCAGGGAGCGAGAAGCCTGATTCTGGACCTCCGCAATAATCCAGGAGGTGTTCTGGAACAGGGCGTGGCCCTTGGCGACCTCTTCCTCGATCCCCGTGATGTGGTGGTGGAGACTCGCGGCCGCGCCCGCGGAGCATCCCGCACCTACCGGGCGGAGCACGCGGATTCGTGGCCGGACATGCCGCTCATCGTCCTGGTAAACGGCGGTACCGCCAGCGCCGCGGAGATCCTCTCCGGCGCTCTTCAGGACCACGATCGAGGGATAGTGATCGGCACCCCGACGTTCGGGAAGGGAGTCGCGTATCTCCTTATCAGGCTTACAGATAATGAGGCTGTCACCGTCACCTCCTCGAGGTGGTACACCCCGAGCGGCCGGTCCATCCAGCGCTCTCGAGCGGCGCCTCACGAGACCTCTCAACTGGCGGCGGTTGCAGCACCACCCACGGATTCGGGGCAGACCTACCTGACGGATGGCGGCCGCGTCCTCCAAAACGGGAGCGGTGGCATACAGCCCGACATCGTTCTGGCACCCGATACGCTCAGCGACGAGGAGCAGCAATTTGCCGACGCGCTCGGCGCTAGAGTGCCCCAGTATCGAAACATCATCACTCGATACGCCCTGGAGCTCAAAGGACGTGACGCTGTCAACAGCCCGGACTTCCGCGTCACGGATTCCATGCTCGAGCAGATTCGCATTCTGCTGGAGCAGGATGGGATCGAGATGACCGGGGTGCAGTGGAGCGGCGGACGGGACCTCGTCGCCGAGCAATTCGGCTACGAGCTGACCAGGTACATGTTTGGCCGCGAAGAAGAGCTCCGGCGGCGGGCCATGGACGACAACAGAATTCAGCATGCGATCGTCCTGCTCCAGGAAGTGAAGACCCCCGAGGAGCTGATACAGTTGGTGGCGCAGAGATAGACGGCTGCCAGCTACCGGCGACCGGCGGACCGCCAGCACTGCCAATCACAGGTCATACATCCCAACCCCAGGCCGCAGCTGCCAGCTACCGGCGACCGGCGGACCGCCAGCACTGCCAATCACAGGTCATACATCCCAACCCCAGGCCGCAGGCCTGGGGTTGGCTTATTGGCACCCACGACCACGACAGCCACCATTCCCAAAAACTCACAGGGCGGGGGCTAGTGGCTAGAAGCTCACAGCTGGCGGGGATGGGTGGGCATGGGAAGCGGATCGACCCGACAGTGGCATTGCGGTGCGAGTGAACTGATCGTCGGGACTCCGGGAGCCCTCCCTCAAATCTTGCGGCCCTTTCCCCTGGTCTCTATTATATGGTCCATACAGTACGGACCACATAATATGGACTCCATCTCCCCGACCAACCCGTTCGCCCTCGGAGGCGTCGTGCGCGGCAAGCAGTTCGCCGGCCGGACGCACGAGGTGGAGCGATTGCGCCCAGCTCGCCAGGGCTGGCGAGCGGGTCTACGTATTCGCTCCCCGGCGGTACGGCAAGACATCGCTCCTTCGCGAGGCCTTCGAGCCCGAGGTGGCCCGGGGCAGGGCGATCCTTCTCTGGTGCGACTGCCTCCCGGCCGTCGATGCCCGCGACCTGGCCGCCCGCCTGGCCAGAGAGGTCGTCCGGGGGGTGAAACGAGGCAAGGCCGCCCAGTGGGCCAAGGAGGCGGGGGCGCTCTTCAAGAGGATCCGGCCTATCGTGGCGGTGCGGAGCGACGGACAGGTTCGTCTGGAGGTGGAGGTGGGGAGCCAGGCCGACCGTGACGACCCGGGGCTCGAGGACGCCCTGGAGGCCGTGGGCCGCCTGGCAACGGCCAAGGGCAGCCCCGTGGTAGTGGTGTTCGACGAGTTTCAGCAGATCGCCACCTGGGACCGAGATCAACACACCGAGGCCGTGATCCGTACGGCGATCCAGCATCAAGAGGGGGTCGCCTATGCGTTCGCCGGCAGTCAACGGCATCTGCTCCAGGCCATGTTTGCGGACCGGGCCCGCCCACTGTTCAAGCTGGCCGCTCCCTTTCCCGTGAGCAGGCTCTCTCCGGCAGAGTTGCGACCTTGGCTCGAGGAGCTGTTCGCCGAGAGCGGCCTCGAGCTGGAGGATGCGGCTGCTGAAACCCTCCTGACCCTCGGAGCCGGGCATCCCGGGGCAACGCAGTACCTCGGCCATTTCGTGTGGGAGGCAGCCGGCCGGGCCAGCACGGACCGAATCAACCATCAGACGGTGATCTCGGGGCTCGACACGGCCCTCGCGGTCGGTGCCACAACCTACGAAATGGAGATCAGCCGTCTGACCGGTCCGCAGCGCCGAGTCTTGGCGGCCGTCGCCCGGGAGCCGACGTCGTCACCCACCGCAGTGGACTATCTGGGCCGCCAGCACCTGCCCGCCAAGAGCACGGTCAGCCAGGCCCTGGGGAGCCTCGTGGACAAGGGTCTGATCGAGAGCGAGGGAACCGTCTACTTGGTCGGAGATCCGTTGCTCGGCGAGTGGCTTCGCCGGCAGTGAGCCCGCGAGTCACGGTCCCTCCTCCCGTCTGGCGGCCCTCGGCGGCAGCCGCGCCCGTAGTCAGACCGGCGGGCAGCTTGACGGACAAACGGCTTGGTCATCTCTTCCTACCTTCCTCTTCGTCACGCGAGCCACACCCGGAGAACTCTATGCGCCTTCCCATCATCGCCTTTTTCGCCGCCGTCACTTCGATCCCAGCAACAAACCTTCAGGCCCAGGAAGAGAAGCGCCCAATTGTGGCCGAAGACCTCTACCGTCTGCACTTCGCATCGGAGGTGGCGGTGTCGCCGGATGGGCGTTGGGTCGCGCACGTGGTCTCCCGTGCCGACTCGGCGGACAACACGTATCGGGCCGACCTGTGGCTCGCGGCCGCCGACGGGAGCTGTGGCTCGCGGCCGCCGACGGGAGCGAACGGCGGCGCCTCACGTGGACGGAATCGGCGACGGAGTCGCAACCAGTGTTCTCACCGGATGGGCGACACCTGGCGTTTGTGAGCCGCAGGCAGGATGACGACCGTTCCCAGATCTATCTCTTGCCACTTGCCGCGGGTGGCGAGGCGCGACCCGTCACCGGCCTGGAGACGGGGGCGTTCAATCCGACGTGGTCACCGGACGGTCAACGCATGGCATTCTTCTCGCGCATCGAGCCCGGGAGCGAAGCGGAGTCCGAGGGTGACACCGCGTCACACACAGAAGAGCGCCCGCTTACGGTGCGCGAGAAACTGGAGCGCAACGCGGCAAACGGGGATCCGATGGTGATCACACGGCTCAACTACTTGGCCCTCTCGTCCATACGAGAGGAGCGGTGGAATCAGATCTTTGTCACTGACGTGTTCGCTGAGGGTGCCGAGCCCGTGCAGATCACCGCCGGACCATTTCCGCACTCCGGCCTTTCCTGGACGGCGGATAGTCGACTGCTCCTCTACGGCGCCAGCCCACCCAAAGGAGACTACCACGCCGACTACGAACTGGACTCGGATATCATGCGAATCGCCGCGGAGGCGCACAGCATGCACGACGTCTTGACCGGCGGCGACCCGTCGGATCCCCGCCTCCTCGAGCAGAGCATGGCGAGCCGCGCGAGCATCCCTCGTCCAGACGCGTATACGGATTTCGCGGCAACGTATTCTCCCAACGGCCAGAGGATCGCGTACATGCGCCGGTCGCTCGACCGACACATGACGGCACGCCACACCGAGCTGGTTGTGATGAGCGCCGACGGAACCGACGAACACTGCGTCTCGTGCGAGCTGGATCGTTCTGTCCAGTCATACGAGTGGGATGACGACGGCCGGCTCTACTTTACCGTAGGCGATGAAGGCGTGGTCCCGATCTACCGCACGGGTCCCGACGGAACGAACCTCGAGAAGATCGTGGATGGCGCGCGGGGTGTGCTCTCGTTCGACGTGGCGGGCGGCATCATCGCCTGGGCGGAGATGAATCCCGCCGATCCCAGCGAAGTGCACGTCGCGGCGCTCAACGGCGAGGATGAGCGACGGATCACGAGGCTCAACGACGACTTCCTGAGCACGGTTCACGTGCAACCCTACGAGGAGATGTGGTATCGGGCACCCGACGGTGAGCTGGTACAAGGGTGGGTCATCCGCCCACCCAGCTTCGTGGCCGGTGCTCACCCCCTCGCCGTCGAGATGCACGGTGGCCCCCACGTCATGTGGGGACCCGGTGAACAGAGTATGTGGCACGAGTATCAGATGTTGGCGGGCGCCGGTTATGTGGTGTTCCTAGCGAACCCCCGCGGCAGTGACGGCTACGGCTTCGAGTGGAAGCGCGCCATTCACCGCAATTGGGGCGATCTGCCTATGGGTGACGTCCTGGCGGGCGCCGACTCCGTCCTCGCCCGGCGCTGGGCCGACCCCGAGCGCCAGACAATCACCGGCGGGAGTTACGCGGGGTTTCTCACCGCGTGGATTGTGGGCCACACCGATCGTTTCGATGCCGCAGTGGCGCAGCGCGGTGTGTACGACATGCTATCGTGGTACGGCGGGTCGTTCACGTGGCGACTCTACGAAAGCGAGTTCGCCTCCCTTCCATGGGAAGACCCCATGTTGGCGTGGGAAGCATCGCCAGTCGCGTACGTCGAGAACATCAACACACCGCTGCTACTCATTCACGCCGAGCAGGATCGCACCGCGACCATCGCCAACGCGGAAGTGTTGTTCCGTGCGCTCAAAGTCCTCGGCAAGGACACGGAGTTCGTCCGGTATCCCCGCGCCAGTCACGAGCTTTCCCGATCCGGCGAGCCGCGTCAGCGTGTCGATCGCTTACTCCGCATTCGAGAGTACTTCGATCGTTACGTCCACCCAGCGTCGGCGGCGGAACAGAGCAGGTAGCTCGTTGTCCCGACTAAGTCCGCGCGGTGAGACTGAGGCGTGACGAACCCTTTGAATTGGAGAAGGAGCTTTGACATGCCGTCCCTCGAGAGCACACCAGGGTTCACCGCCGCATCCTACGCGGCGTCCCGCATCGGAGATATTGTCCGGATCTCGATGATAGTGGGTTTCACCACTCTGCTCCCGGTACGCTCAGCCGCGCAGGTGGAGGTGAACTGGGCGATGCATCACGATCACGAAGAGACGACCCGGCTGGTGCACGCATGGGCCGAGGCATACCCGAACCTCGTTTTGTTGGAATCCCTCGGGAAGAGTGTCCAAGGCCGCGATCTGTGGCTCCTCACGTTGACCAACAAACAGACGGGTCCCGCAAACGAAAAACCGGCTCTTTGGATCGACGGTCATTCCGATGGTGGCGAGGTGCTGTCACGGGAGGTGGCACTGTATCTGATCGGACACCTCCTGGATAACTGGGGAAGCGACGACCGCGTCACGCGGATCCTCGACACGAGAACCCTCTACATCGAGCCGAACGCCAACCCAGACCCCGGAGAACAGGTCACCCATCCGCCGGAGCTCGGGAAGTACCAGGGCACTTCGCGAACGGGGTATCTCTATCCCTGGGACGGCGACGGGGACGGCGTCGCCGATGAAGATCCCCCCGAGGACATCAACCGCGACGGCATGGTTCTCTCGATGCGGGTTCGCGATCCCAACGGACGGTGGAAGCCACATCCCGCCGATGCCAGGCTGCTCGTTCGGCGCGGAGCGGATGACGGCCCGGCCGACGGACCTTTCTACGAATTCTATGGCACGGAGGGTATCGACAACGACGGCGACGGCAGGATCAATGAAGACTGGCTTGGCGGATTCGACTCGAACCGAATGTACCCGGTGAATTGGCGAATGGAGTGGAGACAGAAAGGTGCCCCACCCTACCCTCTGTTCACGCCCGAGCCCAAAGCGATCGTGGACGCCATCCTCGCCCGGCCCAACGTAGGCGGTCTCATTTCGCTGCACACGTCCGGAGTTTTTCCAGGAGGCACATTATGGCAGGCACCTGCCTCCGAGTTCCCCGACGAGTTTCTCGCGTACGACGTCCGGTTCCTCTACCCGACTTTCGGGAGGAAGTATGAGGAAGTCATGCGACGGGAGGAATACCCCTACTCCAGAGCGACCGCGGCCAACGTGCGGGAGCGGGAGCCGCGAGGGGAGATACCGGCAACGCTCATCGATTGGGGCTTCATCAATCACGGGATGATGGCGTGGACGCCCGAGATCTGGGCCCGGGGAGCCTTCGACTACGACGGTGACAACTCCGTGAGCCAACTGGAGACGATGCGGTGGAACGAGGAAGATTGGGGCGGGAGACTCTTCGTGCCATGGAAGGATGCACAGCATCCCACGCTGGGAACGGTAGAGGTCGGTGGTTGGAGAAACGATTTTGACGCCCACGGTCTCACCCCGCCGGAAGGATTCGTCTACCGGTCGACACAGATCCTTCCCTGGTTCATTTACGTGCTCGAGTCTCTGCCCCGCGTAGTCATGGATGACGTTCGTTCGGAGTCGATCGGTGACGGTGTCTACCGAATCTCGGCTGTCGTACGAAATGAGGGGTTTCTCGACACACCGGTGACCGAGCGGGCGGCCGCACTCTCCGCGGAACGGAACGTGGAAACCGACCGGGTGAGCTTCGTTTCTCTGATCAGGCCCGTTACTGCCAGCGTTAGCGTGGAGGACGGTGAGGTGATTGGCGATGAGCGGCTCGTCATCGGACATCTCAAGGGAAGAAACAGCGGAGACCGTTTCCGAAGCGTGGTGAGTCGGGACTGGCCGAACCGACTGGAAGTAAGCTGGGTCGTCCGCGGTGGCCCTCGCAGTCGTGCAACGATCGTGGCCGGCGCGCCTCGGGCCGGATTCGCACGTCACGTCATTACACTCGGCCGGTCCACAGCGGCCCGCTGACGGGAGCAGCGAGGAGGTATGCGCCTGAACACGTTAATTTTCTTCATCACGAGTCGCTGCAACGCCAGGTGCGGTACCTGTTTCTACTGGCAGGAGCTCAACCAGCGCGGTGATCTCACTTTTGAGGAGATCG
The DNA here is from genome assembly GCA_039590195.1 of Gemmatimonadota bacterium. Lineage (GTDB taxonomy): Bacteria > Gemmatimonadota > Gemmatimonadetes > Gemmatimonadales > GWC2-71-9 > JBDHDY01. The sequence goes on from JBDHFY010000035.1 coordinate 8,798, forward strand.
ATAGGCTCTCGACGACCATGCCGCGCTTCAAGGAGCTCTGGCTCTCCGGCGGCGAGCCGATGATGCGGCCGCGGTTGGCCGAGATCATCAAGATGTTCTACGACCGAAACGGTGTCCGGACGCTCAACCTTCCATCGAACGGGCTCTTCAAGGACCGCCTGCTGGAATTGACGGAGTTCTGCAGTCGCGAACTACCGGAACTCAAGGTCAATCTCAACCTCGCGCTGGACGGCTTTCAGGAAACGCACGACCGCATCCGCGGCGTTCCGGGCAACTTCGACAAGACCGTCGAGGCCATCACAGCGCTCTACCCTGCGCGGGATCACAACCGGAACATCCGCCTGCACGTGAATTCTGTGATCACCTCGACCAACATCGACGAGTTGGAGCGCCTGGGTTGGTGGCTCATCGAGCACTTGGATCTGAACGGCCAGTATTTCCAGGTGATCCGTGGAGATCCGATGGATGCGGGCCTCAAGGGGCTCACGCGGGAACGGCTTGCCGGCTTCTATCATGCGCTCAAGCCCATCCACGAACACTACGGCCGCAAGCTCTCGGCGAAACACGGGGGCGGGGTCAAGGGGTGGCTCAACGAGTTTTTCTACACACAGACGATCTTTTTCCACTATACCGTCCAGGAGCAGAACTACGAGCGCTCCAACCCCTGGCCGATGCCGTGCATGGCGGGCCAGACGATCCTCGTCATCGACTACAATGGAGACGTACGTGCCTGTGAATTGCGCAACAAGGTCGCGAACCTACGGGACGTGGATTGCGATTTCAGGCATATCTATCCTTCCGACGTCGTGCAGCGTGAGACTGAACAGATCGTAAAAGACCAGTGTTGGTGCACGCACATCTGCTTCATCCACGACAGCCTCAAATCGAGTCCCCGGGCCCAGGCGTACGACATTCCTCTGGGACGCAAGGTCACCGCCCGCCGCCCCACTGTCGCTCAATCATGAAACACGGCTGTTATCCCTACTGCCGAACGACGTGACCTCTGCCCTTCTCACTCAGACCTTCATAAGTCTCGCGTTGATCTCTCTTGGTGACGCTCTGCTCTCCGTTCGCGGAGGGTTGCGCTACCTCACGCTCTTCCGGAAAGCCAAGGATCGTGAACCCGAAGATTACGCACCACCGGCCACCCTGATTCTCCCCTTTCGAGGACTCGATCCCGGTCTAGAGGACAACCTCCGCGCATTTCTGGCCCTCGAGTATCCCGACCTGCAAATCGTCCTGGTGACCGATACCCGGGATGATCCCTGCGTGCCTGTTCTCACAAGGCTTTGCGACAGTCACCCGGGCGTGGAGGCGAAGGTCGTTTACGCTGGGCTTGCGTCCGATCGGGGACAGAAGATTCACAACCTTCTTCACGCCTTGCATCACCTGAGAGACCGAGACCAAGTCATTGCCTTTGGCGATTCGGACATCCGCCCTTCGTCACAATGGTTGCGTTATCTCATCGCGGGATTGAAGGACGCGCAGGTCGGGGTCAGCACGGGCTTCCGGTGGTACGTACCCTTACGGCAGCATTTCGCATCCGTGATGCGATCTGTGTGGAACGCGGCCGTGGCAACGCTCATGGGTGGATCCAAGGTGCCGTTTGCCTGGGGAGGTGCCATGGCCATCCGGCGTGACACGTTCACGGCGTGCCGAGTGATCGACTACTGGAAGCACGCTCTGGCTGACGATTTCGCCATCACCCTGGCCGTGAAGGACCATGGCCGGTCAGTGCGCTTCGAGCCTCACTGTCTCAGCTTCTCCCACGAGGATTGCACGCTGAGGCAATTGTTGGAATGGAGCTTCCGGCAGCTCACGATCACACGCGTGTACGATCCCAAGCTATGGGGATTCGGGCTCGTGTCGGAGCTGTTGAGCAACGTGATCTTCTGGGGCGGCGTGGTGATCGTATTCGTGAGTGTAACTCGAGGTCAGGGCTGGGATCCCTCACTCGTCATCCTGGCGAGCCTTCTCGTGTCCGTTTTTGCGACGCGCGGTGCCAAGGGCTGGTTTCGCCTGAGGGCCGTGGGCGTACTCTTCCCTGTCGAGCGCAGACGGCTGCGCGGCGCCGAGGCCGCGTATCTCACGTGGGGTCCACTCATCTCGCTCCTTTCACTGATGGGAATGTTCCGCGCGGCTGTGCACCGTGAGATCGAGTGGCGCGGCATCCGGTATCGGATGGTCTCGCCCGTGGAGACGGTGGTGATCGATGACTCACGGTGAGCTGCTGGAAGGCGTGTTAACGCCGTTCTTAATCGGCAGCGTTCGCACAGACGTCAATGCAACTTCCAACTGGCCTCGCCACCCGAGTCGCCTCCCCGAACGATCTCCCGACAGGATTTGCAGAAGTCCGCCGACTTCAAATCGATCTCCTCGGCGTACGTCGACGCGTGCATCACACAACCGGGATCGAGACAGTGAAGGAGCCCAAAGCTGTGCCCGAGCTCATGGATCGATTCCTTGAGGAGGCGCTCAAACAGCAACGAGTCGTCGGGTGGCAGGCCGTAAACCTCAGCTCGCAGCCGGTGAATGGAGACCACGGCAGCCCGCCCCTCTAGCTGTGCCTCACCGAACACATAGGTGAGGACGGGCGTGAACAGGTCGACACCGGTCACACCAAGGATTTTCTCTGCCTCACTCGAAGGGTGGTCGAGAAGCATCCGTAGCAGGCGGGTCGAGTTATACTGACCACGGGAGGGATCGAAAGCAGTCTCCGGGTCGAACCAGGGCTTGCGGAAGCGGATGGGCACCTGGAGGCTCCGCATCAGCCTTTGACTCAGCTGGTCGAGGAGCCGCTGCCGATCCGACAGATAGAACGGCACGAGGTCGAGGCCGGCCATGGCCATCTACCTGTGCAATCCGTACTTCTTGATTTTGTTGTACAGGGTCACCCTGTCAATCTTCAGAATCTCCGCCGCTCGCGTGACGTTCCAGCCAGTGCGATCGAGAATCCGTTCGACGTGGGCCCGTTCCAGCTCCGCCAGTGAATCGCCCAAGGGGAGGTCATTCGCCTTACTCAATTGGAGCGGGAAATCATCGACCTGAATCGTCGGGGGCGTGCCGACCACCAAGGCTCGCTCAACGGCGTTCGCCAATTCTCTGACGTTGCCAGGCCAGTGGTAGCGCACGAGGATATCCATCGCCTTCGGATCAAAGTCTGTGAAGGCCCTGTTCATCTGCAGCGAGTATTTCTCGAGAAAGTGCTGTGCCAGGATCGGAAGGTCCTCCTGCCGTTCCCTGAGCGGTGGAAGAGAGATGGTGAACACATTGAGTCGAAAATAGAGGTCTTCCCGAAACTGGCCCTCCTCAACGAGTTTCTCCAGGTTCTGATTGGTCGCGCAGACGACACGGAACTCCACGTGAACAGGCTTGCTGCCGCCGAGTCTCGTGAACTCTTTGGTCTCCAGGACGCGCAGCAGGTCCACTTGTGTCTTGAGGCTGATGGTACCGACCTCGTCGAGGAACAAGGTTCCACCGCTCGCCATCTCGAGCTTCCCCTTCCGCCGGTATTGGGCACCGGTGAATGCGCCCTTTTCATGCCCGAACAGCTCACTCTCCAACAGAGACTCCGGTAGCGCCCCACAGTTCACAGGCACGATCGGGAAGTATCGTCGCTGGCTGTTTGCATGGATCGCTTGCGCGATGAGCTCCTTACCGGTACCGCTCTCTCCCCGGATCAGCACCGTCGCTTCGGTATCGGCAACGGAGCGAACCAGCTTCAGCACTTCCTTCATCTGCCGACTCTCGCCCACGATGTGGCTCGGTGCGGAGAGTTGTTCGATCTTCTGGTGCAGTTGCACGTTCTCAGACTTCAGCCGCCGCTGCTCGGCAGCACGCCGAACGAGATGGCTCAGCTCATCGGGGTCGATGGGCTTGGTGACGTAGTCGAACGCTCCCTCCTTGAGGGCCTGAACGGCTGTTTCCACCGACGCGTACGCGGTGATCATAATGACGACCAGCTCGGGGTCGATCTTGTGGATATGACGCTGGAGCTCCATGCCGTCCATGCCGGGCATTTTGATATCGAGAAGGACCACGTCCCACGAGGATTCCTGCAGTTTCGTCAACGCCTCGTTGGCATCCTTCGCGCTCCCAGTCCGGTATCCATCCTTTTCAAACCAATCCTCCAGCGAATCCCGCACCGAGAACTCGTCATCAACCACCAAGACTCCCAAGGAGTTCTGCTGCTTGACCACCATCGTTCACACCTCCTCCTACGGCACGCCCGGCGGCGCGGCCTGCGGACGGACGTCCGCTCTGTTCTCACTCGAAGCTCTTGCAGCTCCATCTCGTTCCCACGCTGGCCGCCGGGGCAACGTCATGCGGAACGTCGTTCCCCGGTTGATTTCGGACTCTACTTCGATGTCGCCCAGATGATGTCGTACGATTCCATAGACCAGGGCCAGGCCGAGCCCGACGGCCTCTGCGCGGTCCTTGGATGAGAAGAACGGCTCGAAGATGTTCGGCAACATCTCCTTGGGAATGCCAACACCCGTGTCGAATATCGTGATACGAACGGACTCTCCTGCGCTCTCCGCCATGAGCCGTATCGTGCCCCCATTGGGCATCGCTTCGACCGCGTTCATAAGCAGCGCAAGCAGCGCCTGCTGGATCTGCCCTGCGTGACACACCAGCTGGTCGTCATCGTCGAGTAACTGCGTCTCCAAACGAATGTCAGCCATTTCCACGTGGTGTCTGACCAGCATCACCGAGCGCTCGAGGATCGGGTTGAGCGCATGCAGGGCGAACTCGGTGCCCGACGGACGAGCGAAAACCAACAGATTGCGTACGATGTCACCGCTCCGGCCCGCCTCCTTCTCGATCAGGCTCAAGTAACGGGCCAATTGCTCCCGTTCCGGGATAGTGGTCTCGCTCTCCCTGATGCTGCGGTCGATGAGCTTGGCGTAGTTGAGGATACCTGCAATCGGATTGTTCAACTCGTGGGCGACAGAAGCGGCGAGCTTCCCCAATGACGCCATCTTGTCTATATGTGCCACCTGTCGCTGTGTCTGTGACAACTCCGCCGTTTTTTCTTGAAGCCTCGTCTCCAGTCGATCTGACCACTCAGTGATCTCCTTGTGGGCCTCCCGGAGATCGCGGGTCATATCGTTGAAGGCTTTGGCAAGCTGTCCGATCTCGTCGTGACTCGCGACGGAGATTTCGGTGTCAAGATCTCCACTCGCCACCTGTTCTGCCCCCGTGATCAGATGCTTGACCGGCCGACGGACCACCCTCAGAATGAACGCGGCCGAGAGGACACCAGCCAATAGCGCCATCAACACGGCGGCGATTAGCGCCTGACGGCGCGCCGTGGCCATACGCAAGTCCGGCTCGGCCATGGACATGGTGACGTCGAGGACGCCGAGAATGCTCTGCTCTTGCGGGTGGGCGTGGCACACCGCTGTGTAGCATTCTGGAGCATTCTCGATTGGATTGATCAATCCCAAAACTCGTCCGCCGTCCGGCCGACCAAAGACGCGGACACGACTTCCCTCTGGTACGGATTGCAGTGGTACCTCGTGGGTGTGACAGCTAACGCACGCCTCTGCGTGCAGATCCACACGCTCGCCGATCTCCTCCGACGCTTCGGAGAAGATGATCACACCCTGTTTGTCATAGACGCGCACATGCTCCACACCTGGTGCATCAGCAATCGTGCGGATGATGTGATGCACATCTTCCTTGCGATTGAGTAGCATGCTGTAGTGCGTCGAGTGCTGAATCAGATCGCTGAAGCGCTGTGCGCCTTCGTAGACCGTCTGCTGCCACTGGCGCGAGGTTGAGCGGGTATTGAGGAATGCGTAGACGCTAAAGACGACAATGATGGTGCCAAAAAGCAATAGGAAAAGCCGCAGGGTGAGCGAGCTGAGAAGAGATCTAGCTCCAACCGGCACACGTCCCGTCAAGCGCAGAACTGACACAGGCGCACCACCGTTGAAAACTTACACACCGCGCCGTTGACAAGTTGAACATAACGAAGGTTAGGAGCACATGCGATACTGTGAAGGACTTACAGAACGTCGATCAGACAATTCAACTGGGATTAACTGAGGAGTTCAAGGACGATGTCGTGGTATCGCTGGGGTCCCAAAAGATGACGGAAGTTCTCTACTAGCTCTCCCCCGTTGGCCAGCGTGGGGCCCACGCGGGTGTCGTGGCAGAGTTGACGCATATGGTCGAGCTGCAATGTGGCCTGCCGCTGCATTTCTTCAGCCGACAACAAACCGGATGGGCAATACTCCCCTTCGTCCTCCTGCAACAACTCCAAAAGCCAACCCTGTTTGTACGGCGATCTCGTGACGAGTGTCGGATCCTTTTGGACTTCTTCGTTGACCCGACGCACGGTTCCAGAGACGGGCGCGGCCAGCGGAACCACGTTCCCCGGCTCCATCACCCAGCAGGCGGGAAGACCGCGCTGGAGTGAGCTTCGTACCGCTGGGAGGACAACGGCCGTCACCCGCTCCAGCAAGCGTACTGCGAATACATCAATGCCGTATCTCACCCGAGCTTCGTCGATAATCTGAACCCATCCGTGCGATACGTGGTACTGTCGATCGGGGGAAAACTCCCATCTTGCGGATTGAGCAGCCGATGACGCGGTATCGACCGGCCGGCTATGGCCAGAAAGGGCCGCATCGAAGGCACAGATCTCACAGTTGTACTGCAGGTCGCACAACTTGTACGCCACGAGGCCGGCCGTCATCCACACGCATGGCAGATTAGCGTCGGAACCACGTGCCAGGTCTTGCGGCTGGCCGTTTTCGTGCTTCATCGGGCCCTCTTGGCGAGTAGAACGGCTCTCAGCTTTTCTACCAGCGAGCATTCACACGGGAGGCCACAAACCGCACCGACTTGCGCAGTGATGTTGACACGGTGGTCGTTTCAGGCATCCATTCCCGATGTGCCGCTAGCTACGTGCCGATAATCACCTCCGCCGTGGGGAACAGCTCTCTCCGCAACGCCTCCCAGTCCCCGTCATCCAGACGGTCTCCGAACCCCTCGAACCACTCCCCGCCGTCGTGCGCAAGCGCGCCGAGCGCTGGGCTCAGTCGCCTCGTTATGCTCGCACGGGCGGCGTCATTCCATATCGCGGCAGCCGTCCCAGAAAACAGGTTCCGAATGTTGTTCTTCAGATCGCGGGGTCGTACCCGGAGAATCCACCCCTTGTCGTAGGGCGCGCGTTGCCCAAGTTCGGGGTGACGAATCAGTTCGTCATTGACTGCAAGCACCTTGCCTTCGATGGGCATCTGCTGAGGCAGCTGTCTGCCGCGAGTCGAGATGAGCGTCCAGGCAGGGTCACCCTGCTGTAATCTGGCTCCCTCCTTGGGCAACTTTGCCGCCGCCAATTGCCCTGCGAAGTGCATCGCGAAGTCGGTTGCACCTACCGATACCAGATTGTCATCGTGGACGCGAACCCAGGTATGGCCGGGGTGATGGAGAAGATCGGTGGGTGGTCTGTCTGCGCACGCACCCTCGGCAAGGGGGATCGCGCCTCGCACGCGAGCCCTCTGCGTAATTCGTTTCCTTCGCGTCACCAGGTACCACTCCACCAGCAACACCGTAATCACCATCGTGATTACCAAGATCACCGTCATCGCTTCATCTCCTGCGATACTTGTGGCCTATTGCGTGACTTCCCAACGTCGGAATACGCAAGTGCCGGACCACCTGTCCACAACACACCCACGTGAATGCCGCCGACCGACCTAAGTGTAAAGGTCTCAAGGAACTCGGCGGTTGCTGATGCCCTTGAGTGCGTTGCGATTCCCCACACACGAACATGGATTCGTGTTTATATTTTCAACACCGGGCATGTGTGTCGGACGCGGAGACATCGGAACACCAGAAGGGGAAGAGAGTTAGCTCATCGTAGAGAACGTCAACGCCACCGTTGAAAAACTCTATGCAGGTTGGGCACCATTTGCCTGCCGATCCGAGGAGACTGCAACCACGTCGTACTTGCAGGAACTGCTCCCTACGGTGCGACACGCCGACGTTTATCCGAGTTAATCGGTGCATTAAATTGCCCATGGCGTTCACCTCGGTCCCGGACGCCTGGTCCGCCCGTAGGCGAACCAATAAGGAGCTGACGAATGCCGGACACCACCTATCAGGATCTTTTTCCACTGGCAAAAGACACGACGCCATACCGCCTGCTCACCGAGGATCATGTCTCGATATCAGACTTTGACGGCCAGAAGATATTGAAGGTTGCCCCCGAAGCGCTCACCTTGCTCGCCCGACAAGCGATGCGCGATGCGTCGTTCCTGCTGCGACCCGTCCACCTGGAGCAGGTTGCGGCGATCCTCGACGATCCCAAGGCAAGCGATAACGACCGCGGCGTAGCGCTCGCCATGCTCAAGAACGCCGAAGTCGCCGCCCAGGGTGTGCTGCCCCTCTGCCAGGACACGGGGACGGCGACCATCATGGCCAAGAAGGGCCAGCGCGTCTGGACCGGTGGCGGAGATGAGAAATTTCTGACCGCTGGCGTGGCAGAGACGTACCAGAAGGAGAACCTGCGGTACTCCCAGACGATGCCGCTGACGATCTATGAGGAGAAGAACTCGGGCAACAACCTCCCGGCCCAGATCGACATTTACGCGACGGACGGGATGGAGTACTCGTTCCTGTTCGTCGCCAAAGGCGGCGGCTCCGCCAACAAGACTTTTCTCTTTCAACAGACCAAGGCTCTGCTGAACCCCGAGAGCCTGGAAGCCTTCCTCGTCGAAAAGATGAAGACGCTCGGTACCGCCGCGTGTCCGCCCTATCACCTCGCCTGCGTGATCGGTGGAACGTCGGCGGAAGCGTGCCTCAAGACGGTGAAGCTCGCGACCACCGGCTACCTGGACGGACTGCCCACACAAGGGAGCGACACCGGACAGGCGTTCCGGGACCCGGCACTCGAAGAGAAACTTCTGCAGGCCGCGTACCGAACCGGCATCGGCGCGCAGTTCGGTGGCAAGTACTTCGCGCTCGATGTCCGGGCCGTTCGCCTGCCACGGCACGGCGCATCCTGCCCCATTGGCATCGGTGTCTCATGCTCAGCCCACCGCAACGTGAAGGCCAGAATCAACAAGGACGGCATCTGGATCGAACAACTCGAGCAAAACCCGGGCCGGTTGATCCCCGAGCGGTACCGCGCAAAGCGCGACCATGACGTGGTGAAGATCGACCTGAACCGGCCGATGAGCGAAATCACGGCCGAACTCAGCAAGCATCCCATCAAAACCCGCCTCTCCCTCACCGGCACGATCGTCGTCGCCCGTGACATGGCCCACGGCAAGATCAAGGAGCGACTCGACAGGGGTGAGGAAATGCCCCAGTACATGAAGGATCACCCAGTGTATTACGCCGGCCCGGCTAAGACCCCGGAGGGCATGCCTTCCGGCTCCTTCGGACCCACAACGGCCGGGCGCATGGATTCGTACGTGGATCTGTTCCAATCTCACGGCGGGTCACTGGTCATGCTCGCCAAGGGCAACAGGAGTCGGCAAGTCACCGAGGCCTGCAAGAAGCACGGTGGTTTCTACCTGGGATCCATCGGTGGCCCTGGCGCGCTCTTGGCGAAGGATCACATCAAGAACGTGGAGCTGCTCGAGTACCCGGAGCTCGGCATGGAAGCGATCTACAAGATCGAGGTCGAGGACTTCCCAGCCTTCATCGTGGTGGATGACAAAGGGAACGATTTCTTCCAGGAGCTATCGTAGGCCCCCTCCGCACCCTTCCACCCCGGAGCGGGGAGCGGCACCCCACACTCCACCCACCCCGGCGGGGAGCGGTTCGGCAAAACCCTACATATGACGCTCCGAGGAAGTCGCATTGTCTTCCCGCTCCCCGCTCGCGGGGGGGGGAGGAAGAGATAGGGGGGCCTGCTCCCTGCTCCCTGCTCCCCGCTCCCCGCTCCGGGGTGGAAGGGTGGCGGCGTGGCCAGCTCCGGGGTGGAAGGGAGTGAGCGGGCGAATTACATTCGCGGCCAGACCACCACCGGATCTCTCGCACGGCAAACCATAGGAACCACTCATGAATCGCCACGTCCGTATCAACTCGCTCCTCACGACGTTTGTCACCCTGATCCTCCTCCCGGCTGCCGCAGCCGCCCAAGGAGCCAGCATCACCGCGGAACAGCTCGAGCAGCTTCGGTTCCGTCAACCCGGACCGGCCGTGACCGGAGGGCGCCTCCACGATGTCGAAGCGCTCCCCCACGATCCGTCCACCATCTACCTCGCAACCGCATCCGGCGGGATCTGGAAGTCCACCAACAAGGGCACGACCTGGATGCCGATCTTCGACAACCAGGCCGTCAGCACGTTTGGGGATATCGCCATTGCTCCGTCGAACGACAACGTCATCTGGGCGGGCACTGGCGAGCAGAACAACCGGCAGAGCACCTCCTACGGCAACGGCGTGTACCGCTCCACGGATGGAGGGACGACTTGGACGCACCTTGGCCTGGAGGCGACGCGTCACATCGGCGCCGTGCAGGTCCACCCGCAGGACCCCGACATCGCATACGTGGCGGCGCTCGGCAACCTATGGAGGCCCACTCCCGAGCGCGGCGTGTACAAGACCACGAACGGAGGCAGGTCGTGGGACAAGGTTCTGTTTGTCGACACGCTGACGGGCGTTGTGGATCTCTCAATGGACCCGAACAATCCGGACGTCCTATACGCAGCGGCCTACCAGCGCTTGCGTCGTGCGTGGGGATTCAACGGTGGCGGTCCAGGAAGTGGGATCTACAAGACGACCAACGGGGGCCGCAGCTGGCGGGAGCTCACGAACGGCATTCCAGGGGGCGACAAGGGACGTATCGGTCTTGCCATCGCCAAGACCAATCCCCAGATCCTCAACGCCACGATCGAGCACGCATCGGAGGGGGGCAGCTACCGCACGGAGGATGGTGGCGCAAACTGGGAGCGGGTGAACGAGTTGAACCAACGCCCCATGTACTACAGCGAGGTTTTCATCGACCCCACCAACGAGAACCGGGTCTATGAACTCGCCACTTCCTTCTATAAGAGCGAAGACGGCGGCCACACGTTTCGGAACATGCCCATCCGGCCGACCTACGACGTGGGAGTCCACAGCGACTTTCACGGTCTGTGGATCGACCCGACCAATCCGGAGCACTTCTACCTCGCGGGTGATGCTGGTCTTTATGAGAGCTGGGACGGCGGGACAACGTTCATTCGCATCAACAACATCCCCATCGCACAGTTTTATGCCATCGGGGCGGACAATCGCGAACCCTATTTCATCTACGGGGGACTGCAAGACAACCACTCATGGATGGGACCGAGTGCTACGCGGCATTGGATCGGCATCATCAACGATGACTGGCGCCAGATCGGCTTCGGAGACGGCATGTATCACCAGCCGGACCCCACCGATCACCGCTTCGAATACGGGACGGCGCAGAACGGGAGCATCGTGCGGCTGAACACCGAGACTGGTGATCTGCTGGATGTTCGTCCGTACCCGCCTGAGGGCGAGCCGGACTACCGGTGGGACTGGGTCACTCCCATCCTGGTCTCACAGCACGACTCCCGAGTCGTGTACTTCGGAGGTAATCGCCTCTTCATCTCCCGCGATCGCGGTGTGAGCTGGAATCGCACACAGGACCTAACCCGTCAGATCGATCGTGACACCCTGACACTCATGGGCGTGGCCGGTTCCGAGATAGGCTTATCCCGTAACGACGGTACCAGTTCGTACGGGGAGATCGTCACCATCGCCGAATCTCCATGGGATCCTGATGTGATCTGGGTGGGTACGGATGACGGCAACATTCAATTGTCGCAAGATGGAGGAAACGCGTGGGCCGAGGTGGCCCGAAATGTGAGCGGAGTGGCCAGGGGAACATACGTGAGTCGGGTCATTGCATCGGCGACCGACCCGGGGACCGCGTATGCCACGTTCGACGCACACCGTGATGGTGACTTCAGACCTTACGTGTTTCGCACGGAGGATTTTGGCGCGAACTGGGAACCCCTGACTGACGGTCTGCCTTCCCTGGGGTCTGCGAACGTGATCCGCGAGCATCCCCACAACCCAGACTTGCTCTTCCTTGGCACCGAGCACGCCCTCTTCGTTTCCACAGATCGAGGCAGGCATTGGACTCACTTCAAAGCCAACCTCCCAACGACATTGTTCGACGATCTGATTATTCAAACGCGGGCCAACGACCTCATCGTGGGAACGCACGGACGAAGCCTGTGGATCCTGGACGATCTCACACCGCTGGTGGAGTGGTCCTCCGAGGTCGCCGAGGCACCGGCGCACCTGTTCAGCGTCCCGCCGGCGAGGATCATGCAGTACTGGAAGGACACCTCGTATCGCGGTCAGAACGCGTACGCAGGTGAGAATCCACCCGACGGTGCCATTCTGAATTATGTGCTTGGCCAGGAGGCGTCGAACGCCGTCATCGAAATCACGAACGACGACGGACGCGTCGTGCGACATCTCGCTGTTACCGGTGAGGCAGGCGTCATTCACCGAGCCGTTTGGGATCTGCGGCACGAAGCGCCGCCGTCCTTCACATCTCCGTTCGGCGGCACACCCGTGGAGGACGCGCTGCCGCGGCTTCCTCACGCCGTGACGCCCCGTGGACCTTCCGTCTCGCCGGGGGTGTACACGGCGACCCTCACAGCCGGCAACGCTCGGTCGACTCAGAGCATCATCGTGCGAGGTGATTCCACTATGCCCGTGACCGTCGCGCAGTATCGGGACCGGGAGGAGTTTCTCCTCGAGGTCTTGGAGGGACAGCGTCACGTCGCCGACCTACTGGACCGGGCTGCCGAGCTGGAGGGAGAGGGCAGCGTTGCCGACTCGGTGGACGCCCTGCAAGGTCGACTGCGGCAACTCCGCCGCCAAATCTCGAATCTTGCCGGACAATTCAACGGCAACGGTGTCCGTCAGGGAAGCCTCTACCCTCCCACCGACACGCAGCGAATGCGATGGCGGCAGATGCGGGGGGCACTGGAGCGGGAACGAGAGGCGTTGGCGCAATTGGAGCGGCGGGTAGGCGGGTAGGCGGTAAGGCGGTAAGGCGGTAGGGCGGTAGGGCGGTAGGGCGAATGTGATCCCAGACCCAAATTTGCAACCCTACCGCTCTACCGCCGGGCGGAGTGGGGTGAGGTGGGGTACCGCCCTTCCGCCCTGGGAGGGGCGGTGAAGGGCGGTCAGAACCCGAACAACCTCGTCACCTTGAGAGTGACGACGCGGCCGCGAAGACGATCTAGAACGCCGTCCGCCATGTCACGGCGCTCGGTATAGACGAGGAACACGTCACTGAGCGGCGCATGAATGAGATTGACCCGGACGTTAGTGACGAGCAACTCTGCCGACTTGTTGTACTGCACGAATGCGCTCACAAAGAAGCGCGTCGAGTGGGCGTATCGCAGGCGTCCGCTGAACAGGTCGGCCGTGAAAGGACTGCCCGCCAGGGTGCCCTCGTTGTGCTGCGCCGAGAGATCGACGAGGAGATGGTAGTTCGGACGCAGACGTGCGCTTCCGCCGATTGATGTCTTGTCTCCATCGAAGAAAGTGCCCTTGCTGAACCGTACATTGCCCGAGATCCACCGCGCACCACTCGCCCGATAAGACAATGCCGCCTCGGCGAAATTGAACTCTCCTGCGGGCACCTCGATACCCGTGATGAACGTGGGCTCGGTAAGACGCTCGAAGCTGTTAGCGTACTCGAAGGACAGCACTCCCCCGTCCAGGAACGTGGCGCCCAAGCCGCCCGTCACCGAGCGGGACTCCAACGACCAGTCGGAGTCAGAAGTAAACGACACGTCAACGTACGGGTTGATTTCCTGCAGCGAGGCGAGGTTCGGCTGCGGATGCGCTCCGAACGTGGCAAATGCCTGGCGCATGCCCCGGCGCCGTATGAACCCAACGCCAGGGTTGAAGTCGTCGCCGACGTGTTTGACAAAGCCGGACGTGTTCCACACACGATCACGCCAGGCAACCTGCAACCACGCTGCATCGCTGTTCCCCGTCGTTCCCGGTTCATCGGTCCTGGCAAAGTACGAATTCACCACCATGTTCCGGAGAAGTTGTAGATTGGCATCGACGCCGAAGCTCCGATTGTACGTATCGGTGAAGCCCCCGCTCGTGCTCTGGCGGTTGATTAACATCACACCTACGTCAGAACTGCCCAAGAGATTCCTGCGGAGTCGGGCGACCGCGAAGTTCTCGGCCGGACCGAGCTCGCTCCGCTGGGTCTGCATCTCCAGAAACCCGACGTCAAAATCACCAGCGCGGCCTGTGAGTCGAGCACCGGCCGCAATCGGGAGCGGTTGGCGGTCATCAGAAAGGCCGATGCGACGGGAGTGAAACAGTCTGAAGTCCCGCGGCGACGACCCCGTCCGATAGTTGCGGACGGTGACATCTCCCAGTGAGAACACACCGTCGTTCTCCATGAAGAAATCACGCTTCTCGGGGAAGAAAAGGGAGAAGCGCGTGAGGTTGACTTGCTCCTGGTCGACTTCGACCTGAGAGAAATCGGTGAGCGCCGTGAGGTCGAGAGTCATGCGCGGTGTCACACCGTACTTGATATCGACCCCTCCATCCATATCGTTTTCTTGTGACTCGGAGATCAGCCGGTCTTCCCACTGCCGCGAAGTGGTCACATAGGGTTTGACCGTCAGGTTGCGGCCCTGCCGCAGATTTCTCAGACCGGTGAGCATGCCGGCCCGTGACATCTTGTGGAGCCGATACTGGCGGGCCAACGGCGCCCAATACGAGTCCTCATTCCGCCTGCGGACCCGGCGCAGAAAGTTGAGTCCCCAGTTTTGTTCCCTGTCCCTCGGGGTGAACCGCAGGGTCGTGAAGGGAATGGCCATTTCCACCGTCCACCCGTCGTCATTCACTTCAGTCTCGACCTGCACGACGCCTTCCCACGCTCGATTGGTGTACCGGCTGTCGTTGAAGTTCTGGGCGTCGAAGATGGCACCCTCAGGGTTTACGCCGAACATGAAGGCGTTCTGCCGATCCAGGTATGTATCGAGCACGACGCCGAACAGGTCAGAGTTGTGCGTCTCAAAATCCTGTTCCAGACTCGGGACGGTGAGTCGCTCCGGCTGCGAGTCGTACAGGGTCGCCCCGACGTACAGGTTTCGCTCGTCGTACAGGATGCGGACCACTGTGGCCTGTGACGCCGGATAGCCATCGCGGGGCAGCGTCTGCGTGAAGCCGGTGGCAGTGTCCGCCTGCCGCCACGCTGATTCATCCAGCCGCCCGTCGACGGTGATGGATACTGATGTCGCAAAGGCTGCGAGCGTCGGACGCGGCGCCGTCTCCGGGTCGATGCGCTCGACAGACACCGCCGAGCTGCCAATGCCGGTGGGAGGGCTGTCTTGGCTGACAGCCTGATCAGCGCACAGCGATAGTGCCGCCAGGAACATCAGAGCGGCAGACACACGACGCAAGCAGTTGTTCAACGGCGGAATCCGATCACGAAGGACCCTCCCTCCCCCCTCCTCCCTCCTCCCCAGGGAGGAGGGAGTGGGGAGGAGGCTCTATCCCTACCGACCTCGCGACAGCACCTTCCCGTACAACTCCTCAGCGAACGCTTCGTTGTCAACGGCGGCCTGCCCGTTGACAAACACATATACCATCCCCTCCGAAAGCTGATGGGGATCCTGATAGGTGGCCTTGTCACCGACCCGCGCAAGATCGAAGACGACCAGGTCCGCCACGGCGCCCTCCCGTACGATCCCGCGATCGGCGACTCGGAACACGGCGGCGGGCATGGACGTCATCCCCCGGATGGCGGCTGCAAGACCGAGCACTCCGTCCTCTGCGACATACTTCCGAATCTTGCGGGGGTACGTGCCATAGTTGCGGGGGTGCGGGACGCCCTCACCCATAGGAACGAGGCCGCCGTCGGTGCAGGTCATCACCCAAGGCTGTACCATGAGCCGCTCGACATCCGCATCCTGCATGTTGTGCGATACGATGCCGGGGCTGCCTTCCTCAATGAGCGCCAAAGCGACATCGATGGGATTGAGGCCGCGCTCATTGGCCACATCACGGAGCGTCTTTCCTTCTATTGACGGGTCGGGTTGAAACCGTCGCAATTGGATACGTTCGGCGCCGCCTCGACGGTCCAGGTTGTCGAGCATGTCTTCAACGATGCGAGGCCGCACCGCAGGATCGTTCAGGCGAGCCATGAGCGAGTCCCGCCCGCCGACCTGTGACCACCGGGGCAAGAGGGCCGCACTCAGCCCAGTCGAGGACGCCGTGTAGGGGTATTGGTCGGCGAACACCTGGACGCCCTCGGCCCGGACCTGTTCGATTCTCTCAATGATCGCATCCGAAAGACCCCACACCCGGGGACCCAGCGCCTT